>JAEWJO010000333.1 GCA_023386455.1 Pseudomonadota bacterium
GCACCACGGCGACGAGGCCGACCGCCGGATCGCGCGGGAGCAGCGCGCGGACCGCCGCGACGACACCGGCGAGGGTCGCCGCGCCGAGCACCGCACCGAGGAGGCCGAGCCGAAACCCGGGCTCGCCGACGGGGAGGAGCGCCGCGACGCTCGCGAGCGTGTCGTGGAGCGGCGCGGTCGCGATCCGCTCGAGGCGCGTCGCGAACACCGCGTGCAGCGACGACGCGCCCCAGCCGGGACCCCCGCCGGCGCCGAGCACGAACACGACGAGCGCCAGCGCGAACACGGCGGGCTCGAGCCACGCGAGCTCGCGTCCTCGACCGTCGCGCGGCTTCGCGTCGTCCACGGCGCCAAGGCTGCCACAGGACGCGGTATATTTACCGCCAGGCATGGCCCAGATCCGGATCGTCGACGTCTGGTTACGCAGCCCGGCGTCGCCGCCGAGCTACTACCGGTCGGTGATGGTGCTCGCGGAGAAGTGGGCGGAGCAGCGCGTCCTCATGCGGGCCTACGCGCAGAGCCGCGATCAGACGATGCCGACGATCCTGCTCCATGGCGTCGAGTACGCGATCGGTCCGGCGTCGACCGACATCAACGGCCCGTGGGGCATCCACGTCGGCGAGGGTCCCGACCGCGAGCCGCAGTCGGTGAAGGCCGGCCTGGAGGATGCCGCGCGCCGGATCGCCGGCAGCAAGGGGAACCCGCCGCGGCTCGTCGACGAGGCGCAGACGTTCGACCGCGAGCCGACCGGCAACTGGGCGCCCGGCACGCCGCGCGTCCTCCCGCCGCGCTCCGAGCACGTCCCGGTCGACTTTGCCCATCAGGTCGGTGCGACCCGGGTGCCGCAGGCCCAGGCCGCGCAGTTCGTGCCGCAGCCGACCGCCCAGGCGGTGACGCACAACACGCCCCCGTCCGGGGTCGCGCCGCCGTCGAACCCCGACCTGCGCAAGACGCCGCTGCCGGTGCGGCGCGGTGGCAAGACGCGGCCGCCGCCGATGACGCCGCTCGCGCGAACCGCGCTCGGCTACGCGTCGGGCTCCGGAGCGCAATCCGCGGTCGTGCGGCTCGGGCTCGCGCCGCAGATCTCGTCGATGCTCGGCCGCTACGTCGACCGCGTCGTCCCTTCGGACTTCATGCTCGACCCCGGCGAGCGACGCATCCTCAACGAGCTCGGCGAGCGCGAGCTGACCGCCCGCGCGATCGGCCAGATGCTCGACCTCGCGGATGCGGTGTCGTTCATGGAGGAGCTCGTGCGCAAGCTCGAGCAGTTCGGCCTCGGCGACCTCATCGAGCCGGGCGAGGCCCAGGGCGGCGAGCCGACCTACCGGATGCGTCGGTAGTCGCGCGAACTACGTGGATCGATTGAACGTCGGCGCGTCCAAGACCGCGCACGGATCGTTTCTCGTCGGGCACCGCCTGTGGTAACCAGTCGTGCCTTATGCAGGTCCGCATCGAAGAAGTGTCTCCCGTCGAGAAGAAGATGTTCGTCGAGATTCCGTGGGAGACGGTGAGCCAGAAGCTCAACGACCAGTACCGCGAGCTCTCGAAGGGCGTCGCGCTCAAGGGCTTCCGCAAGGGCAACGTCCCGCGGCCGGTGCTCGAGCAGGTGTACGGCCAGCGCGTCAACGCCGAGGTCGCGTACGAGCTCGTTCGCGAGTCGTTCTTCCGTGCGAACCAGGAGCACAACCTCGCCGCGGTCGCCGAGCCGCGCGTCGAGGAGGCGGACCCGATCAAGAAGGGCCAGCCGTTCAAGTTCGCCGCGATCATCGAGGTCCGCGGCGAGGTGACGCCGCAGGACTACAAGGGCCTCGCGATCGAGCGCCGCAAGCTGAACATCCCGGAGACCGCCGTCGACGAGGCGCTCGCACAGCTGCGTCGCGAGCACACCGAGCTGCGCCCGATCGAGGGCCGCGACGTGACGGCTGCCGGTGACATCATCGGCCTGTCGATCACCGGCACGATCGGCGAGCACCAGATCAACCAGCCGCAGTTCGCGGTCGACCTCGACGACGAGGAGCGCGAGCCGCTGCCCGGCATCCGCGCGGCGCTGCTCGGCATCCCGCTCGACACCAAGGACAAGAAGATCGAGCTGCAGGTCCCCGAGGACTACAAGGACGAGTCGACGAGGGGCCGCAAGGCGGAGCTGACTGTGACGATCCTCGAGGCGCGCGCCAAGGACGTCCCGGTGCTCGACGACGAGTTCGCGAAGGACACCGGCAAGGCCGAGACGCTCGACGGCCTGCGCGCCGCGCTCCGCAAGGACCTCGAGGACAAGGAGCAGGAAGTGATCGATCGCGAGGCGCGCGAGGGCGTGCTCCGCGAGGTGATCAAGAAGAACCAGATCCCGGTGGCGAGCTCGCTCGTCGACCGCGCGGTCGAGATGCAGTACCAGCGCCTCCGCCAGATGCTCGGCATGAAGCCGGAGCGCGGCACGGCCGGTCTCACCGACGATCTCAAGGACAAGATGCGCCCCGCCGGTGCCGACGAGGTCCGCGGCCAGCTCCTGCTCGAGGCGATCGGTGACAAGGAGAACCTCACCGTCACCGACGACGAGCTCGGCAAGCACATCGAGGAGACCGCGAAGTCGCGCAACATGGCGCCCGCGAAGCTCCGCGCCGAGTGGCAGCGCGATGGTCGCCTCGACAACGTGAACTACTCGCTGCGCCAGGAGAAGGTGCTGAAGTTCCTCGTCGAGAACGCGACGATCACCGAGGTCGAGAAGCTCACCCAGCAGGGACAGCCGCTGCCCGAGGCGCCGTCGCATGGCGAAGAGGGCCATGTCCACGGCCCCGACTGCGACCACGACCACTGATCAGTCGGTGGCGTCGGCGTAGCGGCCCTCGAAGATCGAGCGACGCTTCAGCTCGTCGCGGATCTGGGCGAGGAGATCGTGATCGGTCTCCGGCGGCGGCTCCTTCGCCTTCTTCGGGTGGCGGGCGCGATTGACGCCCTTCACGACGAGGAACAGCGCGCCGCCGACGAGCAGCAGGTTGACGAGCGCCGTCAGGAACTTGCCGTAGTAGATCGGCGTTCCGTTCGCGTGGACGACGAGCGCGTCGAAGTCAGGCTTGCCAACGACCGCGGCGACCAGCGGCATCAGGATGCCGTCGGTGAACGCGACGACGGCGGCGCCGAACGCCGCTGCGAGGACCACCGCGATCGCGAGGTCGAGGACGTTCCCCTTCAGGATGAAGTCACGAAACTCTTTGAGCATGGAGGGCCTCCACGCTCGGAGGTTTCACCGCGCGTGCCACACGCGGTTAGGGATTCGTCGCAGGCAGCGCGGCGAGCGCCTCGTTGATCGTGGCGCGGAACTGCTCGATCGGCTGGGCGCCGACCATCTGCCTGCCGTTGACGAGGAACACCGGCGTCCCTTCGACCCCGATCTCCGACGCCGCGCTCACTTCCTGGGCGAGCGCCGGCGCATACGTGTGCTGGTCGAGCGCGTTGCCGAGTGCGGCCGCATCGAGGCCGGCCTGGGTCGCATACGCGACGATCGCGTCGCGCGACAGGTCGTCCTGGTGCGCCATCATCGCGTCGTGCAGCTCCCAGAACTTTCCTTGCGCCTCGGCCGCGAGCGACGCCTCGGCCGCGAGCTTCGCGGTCTCGTGCACGGGGAACTGCTTCACGACGAGGCGCAGCTTGCCGGGGAACTCGTCCCACAGCTCGTCGAGCGTCCCGAGGACCTTGCCGCAGAAATGACACTGCAGGTCCTGGAACACGACGATCGTGATCGGTGCGTTCGCGGGACCGCGCGAGGGTCCGCGCTCGAGACCGAGCCGGTCGCGGGTCGCCTTCTCGATCCGGACGGGCGCGTCGTCGTCGGCGGGTAGCGACGGCGGTGCGTGCGGAGGCGGCGTCGGTGGTGTCGCCATCGCGATCGCCGGTGGGTGAGATGCGTGCGGTGCCGGCGTGCCGGTCGACATCGCGACGGACGTCGGGGCCTTCGCCGCGGGGCTTGGGGTGTCGTCGCCGCGGGTGAGCGCGATGACGCTGGCGGTGGCGCCGGTGATGACGAGAGCTGCTGAAACGACGGATATCTTCCACATGTTCGATCCTCTGGGAGTGACTGGACCGACATGGGGCAACGCGGCCACCACGGCCACGCGCAGATCTTTGCGAGGACGAGCGCCGCCGCGAAGCGACCGCTCGACGAGCTCCGTCACGCCGTCGGCGGGGTGCAGCGCGTTGTTGAGAGACCGCCGGCCGCGCGACAGCCGCTGCATCGCCGCGTCCTCCGCGATGCCGAGCGTCTGCGCGACGTCGCGCACCGATCGGTTCTCGCAGTAATAGAGGACGAGCGTCTCGCGATACGCCTCGGGGATGCGTGCGAGCGCCTCGCGGACGACGCGATCGACCTCCGCCTGCGCGGTGCGATCGAACGGGCTCGCATCGAGAGCGGGCAGGCCGCGCTCGACGCCGTCATCGATGTCGACGTCGCGCGCGGTGCGTTGCCGCGCCTTGCGCGCGAGGTTGCGTGCGATGCCACAGAGCCACGCTCGCAACCGACCGATCTCGCGCAGCTGACCGAGCTGGCGCCACGCCGCGATGAACGTGTCCTGTGCCACGTCCTCGCTGAGAGCCCAGTTACCGGTTCCGCTGTACGAGACCGCGCAGACGACATCCTGGTAGCGGCTCACGAGCTGGCCGAACGCTTCGCGCTCGCCGCGCCGGCTGGCTTCCACCAGCTCGGCATCTGTCCTCGCGATCTGTCCCATGTCGCTCACGTGTTCCGCCTCCACCCGAAGACCTGACAAGAATTCGTTTGCGATCCGAAAACCGCGCTGAATTGAAGGACATTTCCGCGAGATCCAGTTTCGTGAGTCACCGACGAGCACGAGCTATGCTCGGCGGAATGGAGACGGATCGCACGATGCCGGGGATGAGCGGGCCCCACCCGACCATCGCCCAGCTCCGTAACGCCACCGACGCCGGGATTCACGACCACGTCGCGTCGTGCGAGATGTGCCAGTCGGTGATGGCGGCCGATGGCGATGACACGCCGATCCCGCTCGATCTCCCGAAGGGCCTCGTCAGCGAGAACGCGTTCAAGTGGCCGTCCGATCCGATCGCGAAGGGCGGCATGGCGCAGATCTTCGCGGGCGAGGACCGCCGGCTCGGCCGCACGGTGATCCTCAAGACGCCGCGCGAGGACGAGAACCTGCCCGCCGGCATGACCGAGATGTTCCAGCGGCGTGTCAGCGCCGAGGCGCGCGTGCTCGCGAAGCTGCAGCACCCGTCGATCGTAACGCTCTACGAGCTCGGCAAGGCATCGGTCGGCTGGCCGTTCTGCGTGCTCGAGAAGGTCGACGGCGTCGCGCTGCGCGATCGTCTCGACGAGCTGTCCGAGCAGGAGGAGCGGTCGCAGAAGCCGCACACGCGCGAGCGGCTCGAGCTGCTCTCGAACCTCGTGTCGATCGCGGAGGCACTCGCGTACGCGCACGAGCGCCGCGTCGTCCATCGCGATGTCACGCCGAACAACATCCTCCTCGGCAAGCGCGGCGAGGCGACGCTGATCGACTGGGGCATCGCCCGCGATCTCGACGCGCCCGGTGGGATCGAGCCGTCGATCCACGACATGAGCCCATCGATGAGCGGCCGCATGGTGACGATCAGCGCCGGCACGCCGCCGTACATCCCGCTCGAGCAGAGCCAGGGCCGCAAGGCCGATCCGTCGTTCGACGTCTACAGCTTCGGCGTCTGTCTCTACGAGGTCGTCGCCGGACGCACGCCGTTCGTGTGGAAGTACGCGACCTCGCCCGGCGGCCGCACCGCGCAGATCGACGCGTTCATGGCGTGGCTGCAGTCCGACGACGTGATCCCGCCGGCGCAGCCTCGCGACAAGGAGCTATCCGGAATCATCGCGCGCGCGATGGCTCGCAACCCGGCCGAGCGGTTCACCGCCGAGGAGCTGGTCCGCGCGCTCAAGCAGTACCTGACCGGCGACCTCGTGTTCTCGCACCGCTACTCGCTGACCGGCCGGCTCGCGCGCTGGGCCCGCCAGCACAAGGCGGCGACGGTCACGGCGCTGTTCCTCGTCGCCGCGGCGGTCGCGGGCGCGCTCGTCTGGGCGCAGCTCCAGCAGCAGGCCAAGGAGGAAGCCGAGCTCCGCGCGGTCGCATCTGCCGCGCAGGCCGATGCGAGCGAGAAGCAACGGCTCGCCGACGAGGCCTCGCGCGACGCCGACGCCGCGAACGCGCGCGCCGAGCAAGCGCTGCGCGAAGGCAAGGATGCCAAGGCGCTCAAGGCCG
>JAEWJO010000358.1 GCA_023386455.1 Pseudomonadota bacterium
GCGCGCGCTTGAGGCGCGGCGGCTGGCCGGGCTCGACGACGATCGGGATCGACACGTCGGAGACCGAGTCCTGCTCGAGCGCGAAGTCGGCGTCGAACTGCGGGAACGGCGTGATCGTCTTGCCGCGCGAGCGCAGGAAGCGCGTGTGGCGCTGGATCCCGTAGACGCGCTCGAGGTGATAGCGGACGCGCATCTCCGCGGCGACCGACACGACGATGTCCGCCGGCTCGCAGAAGTAGATGTCGGCGAGCGCGGCGATCGCGTCGGCGGGCAGCGGGTCGAGCGCGACGACGGCGATCCGGCGGCCGCCGACCTTCAGGAGCGGCACGACCGAGTACATCTTCGCGATGTCGGGCGACAGCTCGCGCTGGAGCGCGGGGTCCGCCTTGTCGAAGTGGCGCGCGAGCGCGGCGGGCAGGCCGTGCCTGCGGCCGAGCGCGCGCGACAGCCCGTCGAGATCGATGCAGCCGAGCTCGATCAAGTTCGTGCCGAGCCGACCGCCCCAGACGACCTGGGCCCGCAGCGCCTGTTCGACCTTCTCCGGTTCGATCAGGCGCGCGGAGATCAGCAGCTCCCCCAGCCGTGCCATTCGACCGTCGATTTTCCCACGCGACGGTCGGCGGTTGCTACGCGACCGTCACGTCTTTGCAGAGGTACACGTCCTGGATCGCGTTGAGGAGGTCGACACCCTCCTTGAACGGGCGCTGGAACGCCTTGCGTCCGGCGATGAGACCCATACCGCCCGCGCGCTTGTTGATCACGGCGGTCGTGACCGCCTCGCGCAGGTCGCTCTCGCCGGCCGAGGCGCCACCCGAGTTGATGAGGCCGACGCGGCCCATGTAGCAGTTCGCCACCTGGTACCGGGTCAGATCGATCGGGTTGTCGGTCGTCAGCTCCGAGTAGACCTTCTTGTGGGTCTTGCCGAACCCCTTGAGCGCGGGGTCGTTGTAGCCGCCGTTCAGCTCGGGGAGCTTCTGCTTGATGATGTCGGCCTGGATCGTCACGCCGAGGTGATTTGCCTGACCGGTCAGGTCCGCCGCGAGGCTCTGGTCGCCGTTGGCGGTCTTGAACGCGCCGTTGCGGACGTAGCACCAGAGGACCGTGAACATGCCGAGCTGGTGGGCCTCGGCGAAGGCCAGCGAGATCTCGTGGAGCTGGCGGCGCGACTCGGGAGCGCCCCAGTACACCGTCGCGCCAACACCCTGCGCGCCCATGTCGAAGCACTGGCGCACGTTGCCGAACAGCGTCTGGTCGTACGTGTTCGGGTAGGACAGCAGCTCGTTGTGGTTGATCTTCACGATGAACGGGATCTTGTGCGCGTACTTGCGCGCGACGATGCCGAGCACGCCGTACGTCGACGCGACCGCGTTGCACCCGCTCTCGATCGCCAGGCGGACGATGTTCTCGGGGTCGAACATCGCCGGGTTCGGGGCGAACGACGCGCCGGCCGAGTGCTCGATGCCCTGGTCGACGGGGAGGATCGACAGGTAGCCGGTGTTCCCGAGCCGCCCCGTGTCGTACATCCGCTGGAGCGCGCCCAGCACCCGGGGGCTCCGATCGGAGTAGGCGTAGATATCGTCGACGTAGCGCGGCGAGGGCAGGGTGAGCGAGGAGGCCAGGATGGTCTTGCTCTGGTGCTCGAGCAGGCTGGCCTTGTCGCCGAGAATGTCGCGGATCTTGCCGATGTCCATGTGCGGTTGTTTACCCTCCGACCTTAAATGGTTGCAATGTGCCCGGACGGCTCGATAGAACCGCCAGTGGTCCGCCTACGGGAGTTGCGCATGCGTCTATCTCTAGCTTTCACGCTCACCTCACTGTCGTTGTCGCTTGCCGCCTGCGGCGGAGACGACACCACCATCACGCCCGATGCCGCCGACGACACGGGCTTCATCACCCCGACGGTGACGCTCAAGGCGAACCGCGAGGTCTCCGACAAGAACTGGGAGGAGCTCGGCGACGCCGACCTGTCGTGCCTCGGCAAGGCGACGACGGACGTCCCCACCGCCGCGGCGGTCACGCTGAACACGAAGGTCACCGACTTCCAGAGCGGTAACGCGGTCCCCAACGCGACGGTCGTCGCGTTCAAGGGCCAGGACCAGGCGATGATGTTCGACACCGGGACCTCCGACGGCAGCGCGAACGTGTCGATCGAGATCCCGGCGGGCGTCACCCGCTACGGCTTCAAGATGACCGGCGACACGTCGATGCCGACGCTGCTGCTGAACCAGTACGTCAACCCGGCGGATGTCACCGGCGGCGTCACGACGAACCCGGGCAAGATCCAGAGCGTGTCGAAGGCGACCGCCGCGACGCTGCCCGCGCTGATCGGCCAGACGCGTACCGACGGTACGAGCGTCGTCGCCGGCGCGCTGCGCGACTGCCAGGGGCGCGAGGTCTCGGGCTTCATCGCGACGGTCTCGACGACGAAGGGCAGCGCGTCGCTGATCACGGGCGCGGAGACCTACTACTTCTCCTCGTCGGTCGGCCTGCCGGTCCACCACAACCAGGCGCAGTTCGCCGACAAGGACGGCCTGTTCATGATCATCCAGCTCCCGGCGAGCCAGCCGACGGGCTACGTCCAGATGTGGGGCTTCCCGACGGCCGCCGACCTCGCGATGGGCAAGGACGGCCTGAAGCTCATCGGCGAGCTCGAGGTTCCGCTGCTCGGCGACACGGTGATCACCGGCTCGTACGAGCCGCTGCAGATGTGATCGGCCGAGGGCAGGGGAGCGACGCGTCTTCGAGGTCGCGCGCACCCTGGCCCGAACGAATCCACGTGCGATAACGTCACCCTCAGGTGACTGACGTCGATCGCAAGGCCGGGCGTGACGCGCTGATCGCGTACGCGCTCGTCGCCGCGCTCGTCACGGTGCTCGTCCGCATCGACGTGACGCTGCCGGCGATCGGTCATCTCGGCAGCGCGCTGGTCTCGGTGCTGTTCCTCTACACGCCGATGCTGCTGCTCGCGCGGCGCAAGGAGGACCTCTACGACTACGGGTTCCGCGCCGCGCCGATCAAGCGCGGCATCCTGACGGCCGCGACCGCGATCGGCGTCATCTTCCCGGTGTTCGCGCTCGGCTACTTCGCGTTCTACGAGATCGCGTGCCACAGCCAGCTGCTCGCGCACCTCGTACCGCGCAACATGTGCGTCCACTACGGCGGCCTGCGGGCGCTCCATCCGCCGGCCCTGTCGTGGTCGCTCGGCGAGTTCTGCCTCGTCCAGCTGCTCGTCGTCGCGCTCCCGGAGGAGCTGTTCTTCCGCGGCTTCCTGCTCGGCCTGCTCGAGAAGCGGTTCCCGCCGAAGCGCCGCATCCTCGGCGGCGGCATCGGGCTCGCGCTCGTCTTGTCATCCGCCGCATTCGCGGTCATCCATCTCCCCAAGGATGGTGACCCACGCGTGCTCGCGACGTTCTTTCCCGGCCTCCTGTTCGGCTGGATGCGGTCGGCGACCGGCTCGATCCTCGCGTCGACGATCACGCACGGCGCCTCCAACATCCTCATCCGGATCCTCGACCTCGCGGTGATGCGATGACGATCGCGGCGTTCTTCGATATGGACAACACGCTCCTCTCCGTCGACTCGGGGATGAGCTGGACGAAGTTCCTCTACCGCCGCGGCGAGCTGCCGCCGTCGATGGTCGCCAAGGCCGTCTACTGGAGCTCGCTCTACAAGCTCGCGCTCCTCGACATGGAGACGGTCTTCACGAAGCTCTGTACGAACCTCGCCGGCGATTCCGAGGCCGAGATGATCGCCAAGTGCGCGGTCTGGTATCGCCAGGATGTCGAGCCGTTCATCGCGCCCGCCGCACGCGTCGCGGTCGAGCACCACCGCCAGGCCGGTCACACCGTCGTGCTCGCGACGGGCTCGACGGTCTACGCCGCACGCCCGGTCGCGCGCGGCGTCGGCATCGAGCACGTGCTGTCGAGCGAGCTCGAGGTCGAGGCGGGCGCGTTCACCGGCCGGCCGCGCGCGCTGTGCTTCGGGCACCACAAGGTCGCGCTCGCCGAGAAGTGGGCTACCGCACACGGCATCGACCTGGCGGCGAGCTACTTCTACTCCGACAGCTTCAACGATCTGCCGATGCTGAGCCGCGTCGGCACGGCGATCGCGGTCAACCCCGACGCCCGGCTCCGCCGCCATGCCCGCCGTCACGGCTGGGCGATGCATCAGTGGAGCTGAGGTCGAGGCGTAGGCGTAGGCGTAGGCGAGCGGTATCCCGGGCTGCTCACATCCGTTCTCGATCGTCCTACCTGCGCGGCGGCGCGAGACCGCCGCCTCGAGGCCGCCGCCTGTGAGCGCCGCCTCGACTCGCTTACCCGCTCTCGATGAGCGCTCGCCTACGC
>JAEWJO010000382.1 GCA_023386455.1 Pseudomonadota bacterium
GCGCAGGCCTGCTGGGCCGTCGCCGCGACGGAGCGGTTCGACATCGAGGGCACGATCGAGCTCACGATCGAGATCGAGCCCGCGAGCGCGAGCGCGACGGTCGCGAGCGACTCGACGAAGAACCGCCAGCTCTCCGGCTGTCTCGTGCAGCTGCTCGGCGGCTACCGGTGGGCGCCGCCGCTGCACGGCCAGACGATCCGGCTGCCATTCGCGTTCCGCGCGCCCGACGGCCAGAGCGTCATCGATCGCCAGCACGTCACGTGGCGCGGCCAGGACAAGACCCGCGTCGCCGTGCTGCTCGACGAGAACAACACGGGCAACGGCGCGGCGTCGATGTTCGAGATCGCGATCGCCGCCGGCGGCTCGACGGGCATGCGCAAGGCGGAGCGCGCCGAGATCTGGTACTTCCTCGGCCCCGCGATCCTCGGAAATCCTCCGCAGATGAGGCAGGCGTCCGTCGAGCTCGCGGCCGGCGACATGCTCTACGTCCCGGCGACGGCGGCGCGCGACATCAGGGCCGTGCAGGACGTCCACGCCGTCGTCGTCGTGGCGCCCGGTGGCCGCGAGGGCAGCGCGCGCGCCGGTGCGCTCCCGACGCCGAATGCGGCACCGTCGAAGGTGCCGCCGGTGGTCCTGCCGGCGAGCGGCGCGAAGACGTACGGCCCGGCGACGATCTACCTCGAGCCCGCGGTCGCGAGGGGCGCTCCGTTCGCGGCCTCGGTACTGAAGCTCCCTGCGGGCGCGAAGGTGCCCGACCATGTGCACGCGCAGGAGACCGAGATGCTCTACGTGCTCGAGGGTGCCGGGACGATGACGATCGCGGGACAGGACGTGGCGGTGACGCCGACGTCGGTGATCCAGATCCCGCCGAACACGCGACACGCGTTCTCCGCGACGTCCGCGGTCCGTGCCGTCCAGATCTACGCGCCGGCCGGCCCCGAGCAGCGGTTCAAGAAGCCATGACCGACATCCAGCCGATCTTGAACGGCGAGATCCGCGCCGGCGCGCGGCTCATGCGCGACCTCGACGATCGCCGCCCCGACGCACTCGCGGCGCTGAAGGCGCTGTTCCCTCACACCGGCACGGCGTACGTCGTCGGCGTCACCGGCAATCCTGGCGCGGGCAAGTCGACGGTCGTCGACGCGATGATCGCGCACTACCGCGCCGCGGGCGAGAAGGTCGGCGTCGTCGCGGTCGATCCGACGTCGCCGTTCTCCGGCGGCGCGATCCTCGGCGACCGCATCCGCATGCAGCGCCACGCGCTCGATCCGGGCGTGTTCATCCGCAGCCTCGCGACGCGCGGCCATCTCGGCGGCCTGTCGCGCTCGACGTTCGACGTCGCGCACGTGCTCGACGCGATGGGCTACACGCGCATCCTGATCGAGACCGTCGGCGTCGGTCAGGACGAGGTCGAGGTCATGCGCGCCGCGCACACGACCGTCGTCGTCACCGTGCCCGGCCTCGGCGACGACATCCAGGCGATCAAGGCGGGCCTGCTCGAGGTCGCCGACGTGCTCGTCGTCAACAAGGCCGACCGCGAGGGCGCCGACCGCACCGAGCGTGACCTCCTCCACATGCTGGATCTCCGGACCGGCGACCGGAAGGATGTCGAGATCGTGAGGACGATCGCGACCCGTGGCACCGCCGAGGGCTCGGGCATCGCCGAGCTCGCGCAGGCGATCGAGACGCATCGGAGCAAGGCGTGGCAGGGCGACGGCGCGGCGGAGCGTGCGATCGGCCGCGCGACGGCACAGCTCGCGGAGCTCGTCCGCGCACAGCTCGCGGACCGCGCGGCGCGAGCGCTGGCAGCACGTGGTGGGCTGCACGAGATCGCGCAGTCGGTCGCCGAGCGCCGACGCGATCCGTGGTCGATCGCCGAGGAGCTCGTCGCGAAGCTGTAACCTGCACAGCTGCGCGTCCGTCGCTGTAGGTGCCTGTAGCGCCAGTCACGGCCAGGACCAGTTTCTGGGTTCACGCCGAGACCGGGTGGTAGACTGGGCGTACCTCGTCGGTTGGAGAGGTACTTATGACGTATCTTCGTTTTGCACTTCTAGGGACCGTGCTCGGCGGCAGCGTCACCGGCTGCGGGCTCATCTCGTCCGACGTCACCAACTTCGATCTCACGCTGCCCGACAAGTCGTTCTCCGTCGACGCGTCGGGCTGGCAAGTCGACCAGCAGGCCGCGGACCAGTTCCTCGGCATGAGCTGCCTGTCGTCGCCGATGATCTGCATGTCGGCCGCGACGACCGCGTGTCCGATGAACTGCACCGGCGAGTGCGGCTCGCAGAACAAGTGCGTGCTGAACCTCGACGTCGGCGTCTATCAGTCGATCGACCTCGTGATGGAGAAGCCCGAGCTGAAGTCGATCAACGACGAGCCGATCATCAAGGTCACGATCGACAGCGTCATGTATCGCGTCCCGCAGAACACGCTGAACGTCGATACGCCGCAGATGAATGTCTACGTCGCGCCGATGTCGGTCATGGATCCCGACGATCCGATGGCGAAGCTCGTCGGCACGATCCCGCCGGTCGCCGCGGGCGCCACGGTCGCGATGGCCGAGCTCGCGTTCACGGCCGACGGCAAGCAGCGGCTCGTCGACACGATGAGCACGTACAAGAACCCGTTCAACATCATCGTCGGCTCGACGCTGCGCATCGAGGACGGCGACATGGTCCCGACCGGCCGGCTGGACGCCATCGTTCAGATCAAGGCCCACGCGGGCCTCTAGTCGAAGTACCATCCGGGCGATGCCCCGCGCCGTCCTCGCCGCGCTCGCCCTGTCCGCGTGCTCTGCCGGCGATCTGCCGAGCGGTGGCGGCAGCGGCGACGGCGGTCAGATCATCGACGCCAGGATCGACGCACCGAAGCTGATGTGGGTCGATGCGGCCCCCGGAACCGGCAACAACCTGCCGTGCGAGAACCCGGTGTCGCCGGCGCCGCAGCTCGGCCAGCACAACCCCGGGCAGGACTGCCTGCAGAGCTGCCACGCCCACGGCTTCACGCTCGCGGGCACGCTCTACACGAGCGCGACCTCCAACTCGGGCTTCGGCGGCGCCTCGATCAGCATCACGGACAACAACAACCAGAAGATCCGGCTGGTCGTGAACTCGAACGGCAACTTCTACACGAAGCAGCCGATCGCGTTCCCGGTGCTCGTGATCGCGAGCTCGTGCCCGTCGGCGGTGAAGATGACGCTCGCATCGGCGGACGGTCACTGCAACACCTGCCACCGCGGCCTCACGAACGATCAGATGCACCTGCCCTGAGCAGGGAGCCCGATCGAACGCCCGGGAACGGCGTTCTGTTGCGTGCGTGCGTCCGTCGACGACTCGCGTGTCAGCAGACCCACACGAGCCCACAAGTTGGCGCGGCGCCTCGGCGCCCGCGATGGCACGTCCGATGCTGAAGCGATGGTGCGAAAGAAAGGTTCAGTGCCATGAAGGTTCAGTTTCGCTCCATCCTGTTTGCTCTCGTTCTTCCGGCGGCGGCGTGCGGCGGTGATCGCGAGACGCCGTCGGTCTCGATCGCTCCGCAGGACTTCCTGCCGCATCCGATGCGTGTCGACGCGCCACAGCCGCTCGAGGGACCGTCGAAGCTCGGCGAGCAGCCGACGATCGCCGTCGTCAAGGCGCCGCTTCCGACGAAGTCCGACGAGCTGATCACGGCGGGCAAGGGTCTCGCCGCGAAGGAGAAGTTCGGCGACGCGAAGGAGATGTTCGAGGCGGCGATCAAGCTCGACAAGAAGAAGGCCGAGCCTCACATCGAGCTCGCTCGCATGTACATCGCGATGGACGAGCGCGGCCTCGCGATGACGCACGCGAACAAGGCGGTCAAGCTCGCGCCGCTGTCGAGCCAGGCGTGGAACACGCTCGGTCGCGCGGAGCTCAATCGCAAGGACTACGAGGGCGCGATCCTGGCGTTCACGAGCGCCGTCGAGCTCAACCGTGACAACGCGTTCGCGTGGAACAACCTCGGCTACACCGAGCTGCTGCTCAAGCGGTACGAGGATGCCGCCGAGCACCTGACCGAGGCGACCGAGAAGAAGGACGCGACCGGCTTCATGTTCAACAACCTCGGGACCGCGCTCGAGCACCTCGATCGCGTCGACGAGGCGCGCCTCGCCTACGAGGCCGGCGGCAAGCTCGGCTCGCAGCCGGCGGTGTCGAGCCGCAAGCGCCTCGAGGGCGTGAAGTCGATCGCGATCGTGAAGTCGTCGCAGGGGCCGTCCGCGTCGCTCGACGTGAAGGTCGACGAGGGTACGAGGACGGACCTGGCGCCGGTCGAGATCGAGATGGTCGACGAGGCCGCGGTGATGGAGGAGGAGCAGGCAGCGGAGGCGGCGAAGGCAGCCGAGGAGGCGGTCGTCGACGACGCGGCCGAGTCGAGCGTCGAGTCGAACGTCGAGTCGAACGTCGAGTCGAACGTCGAGTCGAGCGTCGAGGAGACCGAGTCGGACGTCGACGGCGCGGTCATCGAGGGCACCGGCGCGAGCGAGGACCTCGAGGCCTCGCCGGCCGAGTGACCGCCGCGAACGAGATGGGCTAGACTGAGTCCATCGTGCGTTCGGCGGCCGTCATCCTCTTCATCGCCGTGGTCGCGTCGGTCGCGCTCTACTGTGCCCAGCGCAAGACCATCGCGAAGGGCAGCTCGCTCGCGGCGACGCTCGTCGAGTCCAACCCGACGGTGAAGACGATGACCTGCGACGACAACGTCCCGATCCACCAGAGCGGGGCGACGTTCGCGTGCAGGGCCGAGTTCAAGAATGGTGAGACCGCGGACTACAGGTTCGCGATGAACCGCGACGGCAACATCACCGTCATCGACCAGGGCCCGGCCCAGGCCGCCCCGCGTATCAAGAAGACGTCCGACCCCTGGGGCGACTAGCCGACCCCGTGATATAGGGGCAGGGCGATGCCGAATTACTCCAAGCTGCATGACTGGATCAGTCATCGCGTCACGATCGAATACGACACGGGCGCGAAGGTCACCGGCTACCTGGCCGCCTGCCAGCCCAAGGACGGACAGGTCGAGTTCGTCGTGCTCTCCGACGCACGCCTCATCGACTCGCGCGGCAACGTCGTGCGCGAGACCGGCGAGCTGACGATGTGCCCGAACGTGCTCACGTCGATCGCGCTCGCCGAAGGGCCGAGCGGTCGCGACCTGAAGTAGCGACGCGCTAGGACTCGACCGAGCCCATCGCGCCGCCGAACCGCGATACGAGCACGTCGTCGTGATCGTCGGCGTATGTCGTCACGCGCCGGATCAGCTCGCGAACCTCGCTGCGGTCGAGGTCGAGTGTCGAGCGCTCGGCGAGCAGCAGGATCTGGTCGCCGGCGGTCGCGAACGCGGCGCCGCACAGGCCGGCGTTGAGGTCGAGCAGGTGCGCGTGGAGCGCCGGGCGGTCGACCTTGCTGTCCAGCGTCATGACGATCGAGCACACGCGCATGTGTGTGAACTCGGTCCGGCTGATCAGCGTGACGCGCGTCAGGGCCGATCCCTTGCGGATGCGCCACGCGTGCAGCGCAGGGGGCTCCGCGATCCGGCTCGCCGTCGGCTCGTGGCCGAGCTCGGTCAGCACTTCTTCGATCAGCGAGACCGTCGAATGCAGGTTCGTTTCTCGCTGATTGGCAAACAGTGCCTGCACCATACCGAACTCAGATTAACATCCATCCAGCGCGATGAGTGAGGATGGCGCCCCGCCTCCGCCCGAGCCAGTCCCGGCTCCGGTGCCCGACGCAGGCGGCGAGCCGCCTCGGCCGCGTCGTCGTGGCCTCCGGATCGCGATCCTCGGCGGCATCGCCGCGGTCGTCCTCGGTCTGGTCGTGTTGCTCGTCGTGAAGTCACCGGCGCGGCGCCCGGGCGCGACCGCCCGGCGCGATGGCGGCGCCGCGGTGCGGGCACCGAAGGGACCCGGCC
>JAEWJO010000388.1 GCA_023386455.1 Pseudomonadota bacterium
ATGAAGGGCCGGATCTTCTTCGTCCACGTGCCGAACGCGGCGCAGTCGTCGGTGATGCTGCTGGCCTACGGCCCCAAGCGCACCGCGGCCGACTACTTCGCGAACACGATGATGAGCTCCGCGCTCGGCGGTAGCTTCACGAGCCGCGTCAACATGAACCTGCGCGAGGACAAGGGCTACTCCTACGGCTCGCGCGCCGGGTTCTCGTACTCGCCGAAGATGTACGGCCAGCTCACGGTGAGCGCGCCGGTGCAGGCGGACGCGACGTACCAGACGATCCTCGAGGTCGATCGCGAGGTGAAGGACATGTGGTCGGGCAAGAAGCCCGTCACGAAGTCCGAGCTCGAGCGCGAGAAGACGAACTCGATCCTCGCGCTGCCGGCCCGGTTCGCGACCGCTCAGTCGGCGCTCGGCCAGTACCGGAACCTCGTGTACTACGGCCTCCCACTCGACTACTTCAATACGTATATCGACAACGTGAAGAAGGTCACGGAGGCCCAGGTCAAGCAGTCCGCGTCGAAGCACCTGAAGACGACGAACGCGGTCTACCTGGTCGTCGGTGACGGCAATCAGAAGATGATCGTCGACGACGAATCGAAGAAGGGCGGGCTGCCGAAGGATCGCAAGGTGCCCTACGAGAAAGCCGGGAAGCAGCTCACGCTTCGCGAGGCACTCGTGGATCTCGCGAAGACCGGCGATGTAGGCACGGGTGGGCTCGTCGAGCTCGATGTCGACGGAAAACCGGTCTCGCTACCCTAGGCGTATCCTAGTCATCGAGCCGGTTTGCGCCCTACAATGAAGGGCGATGAGGAGACCCGAGGGCGATAGCGCCAGAAGACTGCCGCGCCGTCGCGCGGAGCGAGGCAACTCGCTCGTGCTCGCGATGATCGTCCTGAGCGCGCTCGGCTTGCTCAGCATGCTCACGCTCATGAACGTGCGCAGCGGCATGCAGACGAGCGCCGGCGATCGGTTTCGCGCGACCGCGATGTACGCGGCCGAGAGCGGTGCCGCCGCGGCGATGGATTATCTGCGCACGCGGATCAATCCGAGCAGCGGATGGACGCTCTACCTCGACACGGTGCCGGCGGATCTCCCCGGCAACGACAAGCCGGTCGGCGATGCGGACAATCCGTTCTCGTCGGATCTCCAGGCCTGGTACCACGTCGAGATCCTGAACAACCGCAACGACAGCGGCTTCGCGACCAGCACGGATAACGACAAGCGCGTCGTCATCCGCTCCACCGGTTACGGTCCCGACAACGCGACCGCGGTGATCGAGTGGGAGATCAAATCGAACACGGTGTCCGTCGCCAAGCCCTGCGGCGTCTACTCGCAGAAGGGCCAGACGGAGGACAACTCGGGCCAGAGCGATTGCCTCGGCACCATCGACACCGGCAGCACCGCCACGTTCTAGGAGTCCACATGCGTCAACGCCTCGTCTCCTTGTTCGCAGCAACGCTCGCCACCTTTGCCGTCTCCGGACCCGCATTCGGCCAGAGCTGCCCGACCGTCTCGTCGACGACGAACTTCGCGTCGACCGGTCTCCAGAACGAATGCGCGACGAACGCGACGCCGTGCACGACGAAGTCCGGTTCGCAGTACGACGCCGGATCGTCGAAGCTGGTCCTGCCCGGCACCGCCGGCACGTTCTCGGGCGCGGCCAACTCGAGCGTCACCGCCAACGTCTACTTCGCGGCGCCCGGTGACTACGACCGAGATGGCTGGACCGACTTCGCCGCCGCCGACGACGGCGACCGGATCTACATCATGCGCAACCAGACGATGACCTGCGGCACGACCTCGTGCAGCGGGTCGACGTCGACGACGAATCCGCCGACGCTACAGACCATCACGGCGAGCTGGTGGGACACGACGACGAACAAGCGCCCAGCTGCGTTCCGGCCGATCACGAGCGGCACCACGACGACGGAGCTCCCACTCAAGACAGGTGCGGGTTCGGCGGGTAGTCAGCTCATGTCTCCGATGGCAGCGGGTGACTTCGACGGTGACGGCTGGACCGACTTCATCCAGGTCTCGTCGACGTACAAGCCCGGCTCCGGAAACAACGTCACGTCGTGGCCGACCGCCGCGCGCCTGTTCCTCAACACGAAGAACTGTCGGCTGACCGCATCGGCGGCGCCGTTCAAGCCCTGCGGCATCGGCATGCTGTGCACCGGCCAGCCCTCGAACGGCGCGTGCAGCGGTGGCAGCGTCACGAATGGCACCGCCTGGACGGAGAGCAACCTCTCCTGCATCGCGACGAACAAGTGTCCGTACTACATGCCGACGTTCGCGACGTACGACCTCCTGACGGGGAGTGCGATCTCGACGACCGTGGGAACCTCGTCGTCCCCGACCTCCGGAAACTCGACGAAGAAGCCGGGTGACTTCGGCCCGACCGGCCACCCGGTGCAGAACATCGTCGTCCTCGACTGGGACGGCGACGGTGACCTCGACTTCCTCTACGGCCACAGCAACGGGACGTGCCCCGGTTCGTTGTGCTCGGCGGGAAACACGACGCGTTACACCGGAATCGACGTCTGGACGAACGACTGCGCGAACGGCGCGTGGTGGAGCGCGGGGACGAAGTCGTGCCCCACTCACATTCCGGTGTTCTCGAAGACCGACACCTTGATCCCGAGCGCTGCCCACAACACGACGACCATCTCGCAGACCTCGTACCTCGGCTTCGATGTGAGTGCCGACGGTGACAAGCGCATCCCCGGCTTCGCCTACACCGACATCGACAAGGATGGCGACTACGACCTCATCGTCGGCTCGCCCGGCTGCTGCAGCAACGGCAGCAACGCGGCCAACCGGCTGCGTATCTTCAAGGGCACGTCGAACAGCCCGACGGTGCACACGCTGGACACGGCGAATCCGATCAACCTCAGCACGAACAACGGGACGTACTCCGGGTTCGAGGGCGCGATGACCGCCGTGTTCGTCAGCGACTTCTCCGGCGATGGCTATCCGGACATCATCACCGGCTCGGACGGGTTCGCGTACGGCAGCGGTGACCTCGGCGGTCGCACCCGCTACTGGAAGAACACGGGCAACGCGAACGCGCCGTTCGGCAAGAACTGGCCGACGTGCAGCTCGAACCCCGCTGCCTGTACGAACTGCAGTGCCAGCTGCAACCCGAACGCGACGACGAACATCTCGAACAGCTGTGGCTCGCAGTACTGTGCGGCGACGTTCGGCACGACACCGACGTTCCCGGACTTCGACATGGGTCTGCAGCTCGACTACGACCATGACCCGAACAACACGCTCGACATGGTCATGACGAACGGCAACACGGCGAACGAGTTCTACATCTTCCCGAACCGCGTCTCGCCAGCGATCACGAACGCCTGCGGCACTGCCGTCTCCGGCGTGCTCGCGACGCCGTCGTCGGAGCTCACGGTCAGCGGCGCCTGCATCACGCCGAACTCGACGACGCCGGCCGGCACCGCGATCAAGTACTTCCTCTCCAACGACAGCGGTGCGACGTGGTCGCTCGCGTGCACCCAGCAGTCGACCGGCTACACGCCGCCGCTGTCGAGCGGCCAGTGCTGCGTGACGTTCTCGACGATCACGAACCGCCAGATCACGTGGAAGGCGGAGATGGACAGCAACACCTCCGACGGCATCGGCGCGCCGAGCGGCTGCGGCTCGACCGGTACCGGTGGTTCGCCGACGATCACGAGCGTCGGCGCGCAGTACACGTACACCGCGTCGACGCAGCACTACAAGGCAGGCGTCGTCGTCAGCGACGGCGTGTCGTACGTCGGGTCGTTCACCCAGCCCGGCAACCGCGGTCACATGTACCTCATCTCGGCGGACTTCGGCACGCAGTATGCCGATGCCGCCGCCAAGCTCGACGCCCAGGGCACGCGCAACGTCTTCACCGCGTCGACGCTCGGCGCGGCGCCGAGCCTGCTCGCGATCTCGACGGCGAACGCGAGCAACACGACCCTGCAAGCGCGCCTCGGTGCGTCGACCACCGCGCAGGCGCAGAACGTCATCAACTGGCTCCTCTCGGCGCGCTTCGGCCTCGCAGGCTCGGGCACGGCATTCACGAAGCTCGGCGCGATCCAGAACTCGACGCCGGCGGTGCTGCAGAAGCCGTTCCGCCCGACGTTCTACGTCTACCTGCCGACGTCGGAGAAGGCGCGCTACGACGCGTTCTCGACCGCACAGACGACGCGCATCCCGCTCGCGCTGTTCGCGTCGATGGACGGCTTCCTCCATGCGATCTACGCGATCTCGACGTCGATCGGCGACAGCCGCAACGGTCAGGAGGCGTGGGCGTTCATGCCGCCGTACGTCGCCTCGTCGATGACGTCCGACTACAACGCATCGATCGCCGCGGGCAGCCTCGTCACGACCGTGTATCCCGACGGCTCGCCGACGCTCGTCGACTTCAAGCGCGCGTCGGACAACACGATCCGCACGGCGGCGATCATCGGTGATGGCGCCGGCGGCACGTCGATCACCGCGCTCGACGTGACCCAGACGGTGACCGAGACGAGCAGCACGACGAACACCGTCGCGGGCCCGACACCGCTGTGGTCGGCACAGCCGGGCGCGGCATCGGCCGGCTACGCGACGTCGAAGCCGGCGGTCGCGCGCGTGAAGATCGCCGGCGTCGAGACGTTCATCGTCATCGCCGGCACCGGCGTGAACGCGTCCGATGCATCGAAGGGCAAGGTCGTGTCCGCGTTCAAGCTCGACGACGGTACGCTGCTCTGGCAGTTCGAGGCCTCGTGCCCGCTGACCAGCGACATCACGACGTTCGAGACCGACGACAGCGGCGAGGCCGGAGCGCCGGCAATCGACGGCTTCGTCGATCGCGCCGTGTTCGCCGACAGCTGTGGCTACGTCTACAAGATCAACCCCGCGCAGGACCTCAGCGGTGGGTACATGGGCAACCTCGGCTACGGCTCGATCTCGCTCGGTACGTCGAACGGCGTTGCACGCTACGCGCTGTTCTCGACGGCGCAGACCGGCGCGATCGCCGTGAACGGCGGCGACAACGGCCAGCGTCCGATCACGAACACGATCGGCGCCCGCTCGGACTCGACGAGCGACATGGTGCTGTTCTTCGGGACCGGCGGCCTCGAGACGTTCACGACGTCGAAGTACAACGAGTTCTACGCGGTCTACGCGAAGGACGGGACGATCCGGAACAAGCTGACGGGCAGCTGCGTCTCCGGGCGCTGCGAGAAGTTCTATGGTGGCGTCGTCGTCACCAGCGACACGCTGTACCTCGTTCGCAGCACCGATGCGCTCGTCAACGCCACGCCGGGGTCCTGCGATCTGGGAACGAGCCACCTCCTGTCGTACGATCTCAACTCGTTGAGCAACACGTTCGACATCTCCTCGATCGGCGGCAACGCGCTGGCGGCGAGCGCCGGCCCGCTGTTCGGCGATGGTGGCGCGCTGTACTTCGCGACGGTGTCGGGCAAGGTCAACCGCGTCGGTACGCCGCGCGCATCCTCGGCCGGCGGCGACTCGAGCGGCGGCACGCTGTTCAACTCCGGCACCTCGGTCAACGTCGACTCGGACGCCGGCTACACCCTGGTGGGATGGCGAGTCGTTCTGTGAAGCAGCCCCGTCGCCGCAGCCAGGGCGGCTTCACGATGATCGAGCTCCTGATCACGCTCGTCGTGACGGTGTTCGGCCTCATGGGCGCGATGGCGCTGCACGCGTCGCTCACGCGCGGTAACGAGACCGCCGGGCGCACGGCCGAGGCGACCGCGGTCGGCACCCAGGTGATCGAGCAGCTGCGCGGCGCGCGCGCGACGGACATGATGACGATGCTCAGCGGCACGGCGCCGCCGCTCGACGTCGAGCCCTACACGACGATCCTCGGGCGCAACGGAATGTCGTACACGGTCGACGTCCACATCACCGAGGTCGCCGGCGCGCCGAGCCTGTGGAAGATCCGCGTCGAGGTGAAGTGGACCGACGACAACGCGAACGGGAACACGCAGATGATCCCGTTCGAGGTCGTGCGGACGTTGCAGGAGGCGCTGTGAGACGTATCCACCGCGCTGCCCAGCGCGGCTTCACGCTGATCGAGCTGATGATCTCGCTCTTGATCGCGTCGCTGCTCGTCATCCTGATCCTCTCCGTGTTCTCACGGCTGTCGTTCGCGTATCGCGAGCAGCAACACCTCGGCACGCTCCAGAAGACGCTCGCGGCGGCTCGCCAGGTCATGGAGCACGATGCGAAGCAGGCGGGCTTCGCGATGTCCCAGGGCTTCCGGATCTCGGCGGATGGTGCCGGCGCGGGCGCCGTCAAGCACTCGCCGGTCGTCGTCGTCAACGGCGCGACCGGGCCCGACGAGGTCGGCTTCTACT
>JAEWJO010000418.1 GCA_023386455.1 Pseudomonadota bacterium
CAGGCGCTGCTCGACGCGGCGACGATCCGGCGGCACCGGGGGAAGATCGACGGCCTCGAGATCGCGATCGTCGGCGACATCCAGCACTCGCGCGTCGCGCGCTCGAACATTCTCTGTCTGGCCAAGCTCGGTGCGCGGGTCCGCGTGGTCGCGCCGTACACGCTGATGCCGCGCGGCATCGAGCTGATCGGCGGCGAGCTGACACGCGAGCGCGTGCGCGTGTGCACGCGACTCGAGGATGGCCTCGACGGAGCCGACGTCGTGATGATGCTGCGCGTCCAGCACGAGCGCTTCGACGGCGAGGCCGCGCGGTTCCCGAACACGCGCGAGCTGTCGCGGACGTTCGGTCTGTCGGAGCGCACGCTGCAGTACGCGAAGAGCGACGCGATCGTGATGCACCCGGGCCCGATCAATCGCGGCGTCGAGGTGTCGCCGCAGGTCGCCGACGGGCCGCGCGCGGTGATCCTCCAGCAGGTGAGCTGGGGCGTCGCGATCCGCATGGCGGTGCTCGAGCGCGCGGTGCTCGGCGGTCCCGCCGCCGCGGAGCAAGCGGCATGAGTCACCCCGCGCTGCACGTCTCGGGGATCATCAAGAAGTTCGGCAATCACGTCGCGGTCGACGGGGTGTCGTTCGAGGTCCCGCGCGGCGTGGTCTACGGCGTCCTCGGCCCGAACGGCGCGGGCAAGTCGACGATGCTGCGGATGATCAACGACATCATCGCGCCCGACGCCGGCACGATTCGCATCCTGGACAACCTCAAGCCCGGCGGCGAGGCGGCGCGGCAGATCGGCTACCTGCCCGAGGAGCGCGGCCTCTATCCGAAGATGAAGGTGATCGACATGGTCGTCTTCATGGGCGAGCTGCGCGGGCTCTCGCATCACGAGGCGAAGAAGCGCGCGCACGCGTGGCTCGACCGGCTCGGCCTCTCGGACTGGACGAAGAACAAGGTCCAGGACCTGTCGAAGGGCATGCAGCAGAAGGTGCAGTTCTGCACCGCGCTGATCCACGAGCCCCAGCTCGTCATCCTCGACGAGCCATGGAGCGGTCTCGATCCGATCAATGCCGAGGTCCTGCGCGTGGTGGTCGACGAGATCCGCCAGGCGGGCCGCACCGTGCTGTTCTCGACGCACCAGATGGAGCAGGCCGAGAAGGTCTGTGATGCGGTGTGCATCATCGCGCGCGGCAAGAAGGTGCTCGACGGCAAGCTGCGCGACATCCAGCGCGAGTCGATCGCCGAGGGCGTGCTCGCGCTTGGCTTCATCGACGAGCTGTCGAAGCAGCGTGCCGAGGGGCCGCTCGCCGACTCCAAGCTCGTGATCGAGCGCCGGCCTCCGCGCCCGGGCGAGCACGCCGACTGCGAGGTGATCCTTGCCGACGGCGTCAAGCCGCAGCAGCTGCTGGCGACCCTGATCAACCACGACGTCGGCCTGCGGCTGTTCGAGGTGGTCGTGCCGACGCTTCACCAGATCTTCGTGGCGAAGGTCGGTCCCGAGGCCGCAACCGCAGCGCGCTTCGACGACGAGGAGAACGCCGTTGCGTGAGATGTGGGTGATCGCGAAGCGCGAGTTCGTCGAGCGTGTGAAGTCGAAGTGGTTCATCATCATGACGGTCCTGTGGCCCGTCCTGATGGTCGGCGCGATCGTGATCCCCGCGATCCTCGGCGGCAAGGGCACCGAGGGCGCGAAGGTCGAGATCGTCGACAAGACCGGCGAGCTCGGCGAGCCGATGAGCATCAAGCTCGGCGGACCGTCCGCGCTCGGTGGCCTCGGCTGGAACGTCACGATCGTCTCGCCCGACACGAGCGAGGCGACGCTCCGCGCACGCATCAAGTCGAATGACATCAACGGGTACCTCGTGCTGCCCGAGGACGCGATGACGGGCGGCACCGTCGTCTACAAGGGCGACAACGCGAGCAACCAGACGGTCGGCATGCTGCTGTCGCAGGCGGTGACGAGCGTCATCATCACGAAGCGCGCGACGAAGGCGGGGCTCAGCGAGCTGCAGCTCGTCTCGATCGTGCGACCGGTGGACGTCCGCGCGCAGCACACGACGGGCGAGGAGGAAGGCGCGTCGGGGATGTTCATGTTCCTCATCGGCTACATGATCGCGTTCCTCATGTACGTCGCGATCACGCTGTACGGCGTGAACGTGATGCGCAGCATCGTCACCGAGAAGTCGAGTCGCGTCGTCGAGCTGATGGTCGCCGCGACGAAGCCGCGATCGATGATGTCCGGCAAGATCCTCGGCGTCGGTTTCGCGGGACTCGTCCAGATCGTGATCTGGTTCGGTCTCGCGGCGGTCGCGCTCGCCTACAAGAACGATCTGCTCGCCGCGTTCGGCGCGAAGCCGGATCCCAAGATGGCGCTGATCCCGACGCTCTCGACGAGCCAGCTCGCGCTGACGGCGGTGTACTTCGTGCTCGGGTACCTGTTCTACTCGTCGCTGTTCGCGGCGGTCGGCGCGATGGTGTCGTCGGAGCAGGACAGTCAGCAGGCGCAGATGCCCGTCACGTTCCTGCTGATGATCGGCCTGTTCGCGATCCTCGCGGTGACGAACGATCCGCGCGGCTCGACCTCGACGTTCATGACGCTGATGCCGTTCTGGTCGCCGATGCTGATGCCGCTGCGCTACTTCCTCGGCGGCGCGACGCTCGGTCAGGTCGGAATGTCGATCGGGATCCTCATCGTGTCGACGCTGATCGTCGTGCGGCTCGCGGCGAAGATCTATCGCGTCGGCATCTTGATGTATGGAAAGCGGCCCTCGCTTCGAGAGCTCATCCGCTGGGTCCGCTACTAGTTGGCAAGCACCCAATTGGGTACCGCGGGCTGGTAATCAGCCTCACCGACCCTTACAATTTTTATCAATGCGTCGCCGATGGGGACTCTATCTCTCGGTACTGCTCCTGCCGCTGACTGCATACGCCCAGGAGGCGGAGGTCACGGCGACGGCGACGCAGGACGAGGGCGTGGCTCCCGCGCAGGCGATCGCGTACGGCGCGCTGCCGGGCGGGCTCCACGCGCCGACGGCGGAGAACTTGCCGAAGGGTGCCGTCGAGGTCTCGATGCTCTCGGGCCTGGGCCGCCGCACCGGCCTGCTCGGTCCCGATCACAAGTACAACCGCGCGATCGGTGACATCGCGTTCGGGTTCGGCATCCTGCCGAACCTGTCGATCGGGCTCTCGCTCGACGGCCGCTACGATCGTCACTGGGGCCTCGCGCCCTCGGGCGAGGACGGCTACGTCGGCGATCCGCACCTGTACGTGCGCGCGTCGCGTAACACCGGCTCGCTGATCGTCGGCGGCCAGGTCGGCGTGTGGATCCCGGGCAAGGACGCGCCGTCGGTAGCCGGCTCGGCGATCTCGCTCGATGCGCGCGTGATCGTGTCGCTGCCGGCGGGTCCAGGCCTGCTCTCGTTCAGCGGCGGCTTCCGGCTCGACAACAGCATCAACAGCGTCGACGATCCGATGAGGCTCACGCTGCAGGATCGCGTGTCGCTCGGCGTGTCCGACTACAACGCGCTGTTCGGCGCCGCGCAGCTGCGCATCCCCGCCGGCAAGGCGTACGTCGGCATCGAGGGCTCGCTCGACGCGTTCATCGGCGGCCCCGATGCACCCGACGCCGGCGAGGTCGCGCATGCCGAGCTCGCGCGCGGCACGATCGTCCTGCGCGGCGGCGTCACCGCCGGCTATCACATCACCGACACCGTCTCGGCGGTCGTGTTCGCCGAGCTCGCGAAGGTCCCCGGCGTCAACCTCGCGCAGGTGATGGACAACAACATCCCGCTCATCCCGTACGAGCCGGTGTTCACGGGCGGCGCCGGCCTCCAGGTGCGATTCGGTGGACCGACGTCGATGCGGCCGATGTTTGCCGAGAAGGATTGTGCGAAGCGCAACCCGCCGGACTGCCAGGGCGTCAAGGTGCCGATCCTCGTCGAGGTGAACGGCACGGTCGTCGACACCTCGGGCAAGCCCGTCGTCGGCGCGAAGGTGTCGTTGACGCTCAAGAGCTCGCAGGTCGAGCCCGTCGCGACCGACGAGAAGGGTGCCTACACGCTGCGCGCCGTGCCGATCGGCAACACGATCGAGGGCAGGGCCGAGATCGTCGAGACCGCGGTCCAGGTCGCGGTCGATGTCAGCGGCATGAAGCCCGGCAAGGCGACGATCGCGCAGGTCAAGGAAGGCGCGAACACGGTGGCGCCGATCACGCTCGAGCCGGTGCTGCCGCCGGGCCAGCTGCGAGGTCTCGTGCGCTCGCTGAAGGGCGGCAAGGCCGTCGGTGGCGCGGTCATCACCGTGTCGCCGGGCGATCAGAAGATCGAGTCGGGCGCGGACGGCACGTTCCAGCTCGACCTGCCGCCGAGCAACTACAAGATCACGGTCAAGGCTCCCGGCTTCAAGCAGCAGGAGCTCGACGTGACGATCGATCCCAACGGTGTGGCGATCAAGAACATCGATCTGCAGTAGCGCCGCCCTCGGCCTGCTGCTGCTGCTGCTCGCGCTGCTGTCTGGCTGCAAGAAGAAGCCAGGCGCGATCGCCGAGCTGAGCAAGGCCGACGGTCCGGTGGAGCGTCAGCCCGGGCAGGGCGACTGGCTCGACGCGCCGATCGGCACGAAGTACGTCCTCGGCGACGCGGCGCGTACCGCCGACGGCGGCGCGGAGCTGAAGCTCGGCGGCGGCAGCGCGTTCGTGAAGATGGACCCGTACACCGTGCTGCGCTTCGGCGGCAGCAAGGGCGGCAGCTCGCAGATCGGCGTCGAGCTCGGCGCGATCGCGCTGACCGGCGCGGGCGACTACGGCCTCGACGTCGGCAACGTGAAGGTCGGTGACAAGGGCTCGATCCGCATCACCGCGAAGGGGCAGGGCAAGAGCTCGATCGAGCTGCTCGTCGGCAACGCACAGATCGCCGGCGTCGATGGTCAGCTCGTCGAGCTGGAGCTCGGCAAGGTGATCGAGCTCGGCATCGGTCCGATCGTCGTCACCGCATCGCCGGATGCCGGCGTGCCCGACGCGCCGGTCGTCGATGCCGGCGTACCGACGAGCGACGACGGCTCGATCGAGGTCGTCGGCAAGAAGGCCGAAATCCTCGGGGCCGGTCAGGCGAAGTGGACGCCGCTGCCGGCGGGCATGGGCAAGCTGCCGAAGGGTGCGAAGGTCCGGCTCGGCGCCGGCACGACCGCGAAGCTCGTCGCGAACGGGGTGACGCTGTCGCTCGCCGGCGGCTCGCGCTCGGCGATCAGCGACACGCTCGCGTTCTCGCTCGAGCTCGGCGTCGCGACGACGACCGTCCCGCCGGCGACCGAGGGCACGGTCGGCGTGCCCGGCGGCGGCGTGCTCGTGCGCGGGACCGAGAAGGGCCAGGGCAAGGCGCGCCTCGACGTCAACGCGAAGGGCGAGACGAAGATCGCGGTGCTCGATGGCAGCGCGAAGCTCACCGGCCCGCCGGGGACGGAGCTCGACATGAAGACCGGCGAGACCGCGTCGCTCGCGAAGGCCGGCACGATCCGCCAGACCGCGAAGATCCCCGACTACTACGACCTGCGCGTGCTGATCGGCGAGTCGCCGACGTTCACCGTTCACGATCCGAAGGGCACGACCGCGCTGCAGTTTGCGTTCAACGGCAAGTGCAACAGCGGAGGCACGATCGAGATGGACACCGACCCGCGGTTCCGCACGCCGCGTGTCACCGGCGGCAAGGAGTCCGCGAACATCCTCGCCGAGGCGGGCTCGTGGTCGTATCGCCTCGTGTGCAGCGGTGGCGGTGCGGTCGCCTCGGGCCGCGTGATCGTCCGCCGCGATGCCGGCACGCGTCCGCTGCCGAAGGATCCGCCGGTCAACCCGATCGATCCGGACGGCCGCACCTATCGCATCTCGTACCAGTCGCTGATCCCGAACGTGAAGATCAAGGCGCCCGCAGGCGGCTCGAGCTACAAGCTCCACCTCGCGACCGGCGGCAGCGAGGAGACGTTCGAGAGCAAGAAGCCGACGTTCACCGTCGACGGCAAGAAGCTCAAGGAAGCGACGTTCACGTACTGGATCGAGAAGGACGGCGTGAAGCAGGACAAGGTCTCGACGCTGATCATCGACTTCGATCAGACGGCGCCGCAGGTCTACATCGAGGCGCCGGCGAACGGCCGTCCGTTCGAGGCCGACGTCGACGTCCGCGGCGCGGTGCTGCCCGGCTGGAGCGCGAGGGTCGAGGGCGTCGAGATCCCGGTCGACAAGAACACGCGCCGGTTCGCGGCGAAGGTGCCGAAGCCGACCAGCGCGCAGGCGCTCGCGATCCGGCTCTCGCACCCCCAGCGCGGCGTGCACTTCTACCTGCGCCGCTCCGCCAGGTAGGCCGACGAAGTCGCGGCTCACGGTGGTGGGCGCGCGGTTTGCTCTTCTGCGGGAGCTATGTCTGCGACGCGTACTTCGCTTCTGGCCGTAGTGCTCGCTGCGTGCGGAACGGACGCACCGAGCGGCTTCGTCACAACCGCGCCGGGTCCGTACTTCGAACGCACGATGTTCTTCAACGTCGACGTGGTCGACGCCCACGTCGCCGAGGACAGCTCGTCGCAGATCGGCGCGGTTCGCGCGGCGGGAGGCTGGGGCAACGGCGATCGGTTCCGGATCGACTTCGGCATGACGGTGCTGCACGCGACCTCGTCGACCCCGACGCGCATGTTCACGCCCGACGAGCAGTTCTTCCTCGATCCCGATTGCGACATGACCGAGGTGCCCGTCCCGATCCCGGGCAACATCGAGGGCGAGACCGGCTACCAGTGCACCACGCGTGGCGACTGCCACCTGATCGTCCTCGACGACGACACCGGCAAGCTCTACGAGATGTGGAAGGCGAACATCAAGTCGTCGCTCCAGTTCGAGGGCGGCTGCGTCGCGATCTGGGACACGCGCAAGAGCTACGGCACGACGCTGCGCGGCGATCAGTGCGCGAGCGCCGACGGCGCCGGCTTCCCGATCGCACCGATGCTGTTCGATGCGGACGAGGTCGCGGCCGGAACGATCGATCACGCGATCCGGTTCGTGTTGCCAAACGATCGGATCCGCCAGGGCTTCGTCCGGCCGGCGACACATGCCGCCTACACGAGCGGCGCCCTCGGCGCGCCGCACTACGGCGTCCACTTCCGGCTCCGCGCCGACTATCCGATCGACTCGCTCCCGAGCGAGGGCGCGAAGGTCGTCGCGCGGGCGATGCAGAAGTACGGCATGTATCACGCCGACGGCGGCGAGTACGCCCTGACCGCCGCGAGCGACCGGTTCACGACCGCGAAGTGGCAGGGACTTCTCGGAGCAGACGACCTCGCCGCGCTAACCGTCGAAGACTTCGAGGTTGTCGACCACGGGGCCATGCACGAGATCACGAACGACTGCATGAGGTGAATCCATTCCGTTGGAGCCCGCCCGGCGTCGTGAGACGCTCGGTACATGAGGGTCACGGGAGCCTTGCTCTCTTGCTGTCTTCTGGGTTGCGGTGGCGGTATGGGCGGCGGCGACGACGACGGGGGACCGGACTTCGGCTCCGTCGGCGGGCCGTACTTCACCCAGCCGATGTTCTGGAACCGCGACGTCTCGGGCAGCCAGCCCGCCGGCAACAGCGACGCGATCATCGGGTCGCTTCGCGCCGACGGCGGCTGGGGCAACGGCGACAAGTTCCAGATCGACTTCTCGATGGACGTGCTCGGTGCCGACGCGTCGACGCCGATGCGCGCGTTCGAGACGACCGACGACTTCTACGATCCGGACTGCGATCACGTCCAGGTGCCGATTCCGAGCGGCGGCAACGTCGAGGGCGAGAGCGGCTACTCGTGCGACGGCGATGGCGACTGCCACCTGATCGTGTTCGACAAGACCGCCGGCATGCTCTACGAGATGTGGCGCGCGAACATCTCGGGCGGCACGTTCTACGGCGGCTGCCTCGCGGCCTGGAACACGCTGCAGGTCTACACGGACACGCTGCGCGGCGATCAGTGCACGAGCGCCGACGCGGCCGGCTTCCCGATCGCGCCGCTCCTGTTCGACGCCGACGAGGTCGCCGCGGGCACGATCGACCACGCGATCCGGTTCATCCTGCCGAACGACCGCGTCAAGCGCGGCTACGTCCGGCCGGCCACGCACGGCACGGATACGACCGGTGGCGCGAACGCGCCGGCCTACGGCGTCCACCTGCGACTTCGCGCCGACTTCCCGGTCGACGCGCTGCCGAGCGAGGGCGCGAAGGTCGTCGCGCGCGCGCTCCAGAAGTACGGCATGTATCACGCCGACGGCGGCAACATCGCCCTGACCGCGCGCTCGGACCTCCACACGACCGCCAAGTGGGACGGCCTGCTCGGGCCCCGCGACCTCGCCGCCCTGAAGGTCGAGGACTTCGACGTCATCGACCACGGCGCCATGATCCCGCTCACGCTCGATTGCGAGCGTTAAGCTCCGCGCCGGGCTAGGATGCCGGGGTGCGCTGGCTGTCGCGCCTCGTCCAGATCGCGGTGATCGTCGCCCTGTTCGGCGCGATCGCGCTGTGGCTGCGCGCGAAGATTCCAGACGGCGCCGTCGGCGGCGGCTTCGAGACCTGCGCGATGTTCCGCGACGGTCAGCGGCTCGCGGTCGGCTCGCCCGTGATGATCGCCGGCGTCCGCGTCGGCGAGATCAAGGACCTGACGATCGTCGGCAACTTCGCCCGCGTCGACATCCAGCTCGCATCCGACGCCAAGGTCCCGATCGACTCGTGGATCACGAAGCGCGCCTATTCGCCGTTCGGCGACAGCTACCTCGAGATCATCCCGACCGCCGCCGACCCAGGGGCCGCACCGGTGCGCACGCTGCGGTCGGGCGAGTGCATCGCGCGCGTCCTCGAGGGCGCGTCGACCGATAGCGTCCTGCGCTCGCTCGCGAACGCGATGCCGAACCTCGACAAGGGCCTCGAGCGCCTGCACGAGGTCGGCATGTACGGCCGCAAGTGGGCGTCGGGCACACTCGGTGACGGCGTCCTCGATGTCGAGCGCTGGCTCGACGAGCAGCACCTCGAGCGCCCGATCGAGCGCGCGAACCAGGCGATGATCCGGCTCGAGTCGGCGACGACCTCGGCTGCCGCCGCGGTCCACGATGCCGCGCCGGCGATCGATCGCACGTTCGACCGGATCGGCAACGGCGTCGCGACGGCGCGCAAGCAGATCGCCGACGTCCGGGTGCGCCTGCACGACGGCCTCGAGAGCGCGCGCAACGGTCTCGAGGGGACCGACGAGACCATCGCCGACCTCGAGGAGGTCATGCACGCCGTCGACGAGGGCAAGGGCGACGACTACACGGGCACGCTCGGCCGGATGATCAACGACCCGAGCACCGCCGACTCCCTCGAGGAGGCGCTCGACTCGGCGCGCGAGGGCACGAGCAGCTTCTCGCGCTTCAAGTCGTACCTGGGCCTTCGCTTCGAATACAACGTGTTCGCGAACGCGCCGCGGTTCTACGTCGCCGCCGAGGTCCGCGCGCGCACCGACAAGTTCTATCTCGTCGAGCTCGAGAAGGGTCCGCTCGGTGGCTATCCCTCGGACACGCTCGACAACCCGGGCGGGGTCCCCGACTTCACGCGGCACCAGAGCATCGAGGACAAGCTGCGGTTCACGGTGCAGTTCGGCAAGACGTGGGGCAACTGGTTCCAGATCCGCGGCGGCCTCAAGGAGTCGACGTTCGGCTTCGGCGCCGACGTGCTCGTCAACCAGGGCCGGCTGCGGCTGTCGTCCGATCTGTTCGGCTCGTTCAAGCGGACGCCGCGTCTCAAGGTCGCGGCCGCGTTCGAGGTGTTCCGCTCGGTGTTCTTCATCGCGGGCATCGACGACGCGCTCAACGCGCCGGGCTACCTGAACATCGAGCAGGGCAACACCGACGTGCCGATCCAGTTCGAGGAGATCCGCTTTGGCCGCGACTACTTCCTCGGCGCATCGCTGCACTTCGACGACGCCGACCTGTCGATGCTGCTCCGCGTGTACGGCGCGCTGCTCGTTGGCCTGCTGTGACCCGATCCGAACATGACATCGCCATGCTGCAAGGCGCGTGGGAGCAGGTCGGGCTCGAGGTCGACGGCGTTGCCGATCCACCGGACACGCACGGCGCGCCCGGTGCGCTGACGACGTTCGTCGGCAATCACTTCGAGGTGCGCACCGTCGACGGCACGCTGCTGCTGGCCGGCACGTTCACGCTCGATGCGTCGACCACGCCGAAGTCGATCACGTGGACCGACTCGATGGGAGAGGACACGGGCAGACCGCTACCGGCCATCTACAAGCTCGACCGCGACAGCTTCGTCTTCGTCGCCGCCGACGCGGACGATCCTCGGCCGCGCGTCTTCACGACCACGGCCGGTCAGACGATGCGTACGTTCGTCCGCAAGCGTTGACTCTCAGCCGCCGGCGATCGGCGCGAGCAGGTACAGCTCGTCGCCGTCGGCGAGCACGCGGTCGCCGTGCTCGGCGATCGGGCAGCGCTCGCCGTTGAGCATCAGCGTATCGGTCAGGTGCGGCGAGTGCGCGAGCGCGTCCTTGAGCGGCACGCCCGCGGTCTCGGCGACGTCGACGAGCTTCGCGAGCGTCGTGCCGGCGGGCACCTTCAGGTACTCGTCGACCTCCTTCCAGTCGTCGCCGATCCGGCCGCGGATGAGGATGTGGACCTTGATCTGATCGCCGCGCAGCCTGTCGAAGATGCCCACGACTACTCCGTGTATCCCTCGAGGAGGTCGGCCATGCCGAGCTCGGCCGCACGCGCCTTGCTGACGTTTCCGGTCGACTTGTTCCACTGCATCGACGCGTAGTAGTCGTCGCGCAGCACGGGGAGCGGCACGCGCACGCCCTTCAGCGGGCCGGCGTCGAGGTTGCCGTCGGCCTCGCCGAGCATGCGCGGGTGCGGCGCGAAGTCGGCGGGCTTGATGCCCTCGCGGCGGTTGAACGCGGCGCGCAGGTTCTGGATGCGCTCACCGCACTTCAGGAGGTCCGCATCGGTGACCCCCCAGCCGGTCGCCGCGTTCGTCAGCTCGGCCCACGGTAGCGAGCCCGTCAGCATCGTGAACATGCACAGGCCGAGGCCGTTCATCGCCTGGTGCGCGTTCGAGTGGAGCGCCTGGGCCTTGCCCTTGCCCTCGGTGCCCTTCCACTTCACGTTCCAGTCCTTGCGATCGGCGGCCTTCGGCAGCGAGAACCCGGCGCCGAACGTCTCGTTCCACGACGCCGAGCCGGCGGTGTGGCGACCCGGCGTCGGGTCGGCGATGTACGTCACGCCCATCAGCGACGTGAAGCGGCTGTCGTGATACGCGGGCTCGCCGCCGTGGACATGGACGGCGAACGCGTCGCTGCCCTTGCCGACGTGCTCGGCCGCGCGCTTGACGCCGTTGCCGAGCCACGCGCCGCAGCCGTCGCCGTTACCGATCTTGATCGTCAGCGCGAGCGCGGCCTCGCCGTTGCCCCACCGCATGTCGATGCCGTCGAGGTCGTCCTTCGTCAGGAGGCCCTTCTCCATCGCCTCGCACACCCAGCCGAGCGTCATCGACGAGCTCACCGCGTCGATACCGAGCCGGTTGCACGCGTCGTGGCAGGCGGTGACGAGCTCGATGTCGTCGTTGAGGAGGTTCGCGCCGAAGCCGACGATCGTCTCGTAGTCCGGCCGCCGCACGTCGGACAGGTTGCGTGACTTCACCTTGACGATGCCCTTGCACGGCATCGGGCAGTCGCCGCACGACAGCTTCTTGGTGATGTACTTGTCGACGACCTTGCCGTCGATCTTCATCGCGCGCTTCGCGAGCGGGAAGTCGCGCGAGCCGACGCCCGTCCAGTTCTTGATCGGCGCGTCGCCGTTCTCGATCGATAGCGCGACGGCGGCGGTCGTGCCGCGCTGTGACCACAGCCGGCGCATCGATGCGGTCGGCGACTGGAGCTTCGCGCCCATCCGCGCCATCGCGCGATACATCCAGCCGAGCCAGCTCTTCGGCTTGGCCATGTACGCGAAGAACCGCGCGACGAGGCCGAGATCCTTTCTGTACTCGTCGGTGATGCGCTTGCAGATCTTCTTGAACTCGTCGGGATGCGCGATCGGCACCTCGCCGCTGCCCGCGACGACGATCGCCTTGAGGTTCTTGCTGCCGTAGACCGCACCGAACCCCTGACGACCGAACGCGTGGTAGCGATCGTTCATCACGCTCGCGATGCGCAGCTGCTTCTCGCCCGCGGGACCGATCGCCGACACGCCGACGTCGCGCTTGCCGCCGAACCGGCTCTTCATCGCGTCGAACGTCTCCGGGACCTCCTGGCCCCACAGCTCGCCCGCCGGCTCGAAGCTGACCTCGCTGTCGCGGATGACGAGCAGCGTCGGCACGTCGGCCTTGCCGGTCACGACGAGCGCGTCGTAGCCCGCCGCGCGCAGGTGGCTGCACACGCTGCCGCCGGAGTTCGAGTCGGCCCACGAGCCGGTCAGCGGCGACTTGCCGACGATCTGGATGCGGCCGGAGAACGGCGTGCGCAGGCCCGTCAGCAGACCCGACGACAGCGCGAAGCACGACGCCGGATCGAGCGGATCGGTGCCGGCCGGATAGTGCTTCCACATGAGCCACGCGCCGAGGCCGTAGCCGCCGAGGTAGTCGCGATACACGCTCGGATCGATCGTCTCGGTCCGATGTGTCTTCGCGCTCAGATCGACGAACAGGACGCGACCATGAAACCCCTTGTGCTGCGGGACCAGCGCTTCACCCATCCGCGCAGCATACTAAGGATCCAGTCGACACTCGACGAGCGTGTCGGCCGTCCGCTCCGAATCTCCCTGACGATAGGTCTCGCGAACCCGGACGGAGACCGCGCCGTCGACGATCCGCGGTGCCGCCGCCTCGGCGTCGACCCACGTCGGATGTCCCATCCCGCCGCAGAACGGCCCGATCGACGCGAGGTCGCGCGTGTACCAGAGGCCACCGACGCGGATCGCGAGCGCCAGGCGATCGTGGCTCGACAGGTCGGGCGTGCCATCGCCGATCCGCAGCACGGTCAGCTCGTCGAACGGCGCGACGCCGGCCATCGCCTTGACGTCGAGCTCGCCCCCGGCGGCGTCGCCGAGCGATCCGAACGGCCCCTGCATCGCCTCCGGTGCGCCGCCGTTCGTCGAGCACGTCGGGGTCGGCGGCCTCGGCGGAGCTGCGAGCAGCGTGCACCCGGTGTCGGGCGCGACGACGACCTCGCCTCCCGGAGGTCCCGCCGGCGCCGGCGAGCGTGCTGCCATCCAGACGATGCCCGTGATGGAGGCTGCGAGCAGCGCGAGATCGAGGCGGTCGACGAGCATCCTGGATCGAACGCACCGGTCGTCGCGGCGGTCTACTCCCAAGGATCGGCGGGCGCTGGTGTCCTGGCACTCGCCGCAGTGAATCTGCGGGGTTGATCCATCACCGCAATCCGTCGAGCGGCGACGCGGGCGCTGCTTGGTCGAGACCGAGCGGACCTCCACTGGCGTTCGGCCACCATGCCGGACGTCACCGCGCCTCGGGCCGCAGGCCGCTTCGCCGCGGGCGCCTTCGGCTTCGCGCGCGCCATCAGCGCAGGCGGATCGCGTCGCCCTCGACGGCGACGATCGAGCCTTCTTCGGCGACGAATCGCTCGGCGGTGAACGTCTTGCCGCTCGGCGCGGCGACGGCATCACCGGGCTCGATGCGCTCGCCAGACGCGAGGGTCGCCGAGATGTCGCGCAGCACGAGCGCCGCGTCGGTCGCGTCGTCCGGCTTGACGTCGAGCAGGACGAGGTCGGGGCGGCCGAACTTGCGCAGGCCGAGCGACCACGCCGCGAGGTTGCCGTCGGGCAGCTCGTCGAAGAACAGCGTGACCTCGTGCATGATGTCGAAGCTGCGCTCCGGCGGCAGGTTCGCGACGTCGATGCCGAGGTGCGCGCGCGCGGCGTAGACGTCGATCACGATGTCCGCGCCTTCCTCGCACACGCACTTGGCGAGCGCCCAGGCGGCCTGCACGTGACCGAGGTCATCGGGATCATCGAGCTGCGCCTCGATGACGTACGCGTGCTCGGCCTGGAGTGCGGCCGCAGCGTGCTCCGCGCTGAGGTCGGAGGCGATGAGGTCGACGAACGGCGCGACGACCTGCTCGGTGAACCACGCCGGATCCTCGGCGCGATCGCGCGAGACGAGCGCGACCGAGTCGGGGCCATCGCCGTCGTCGGGCATGCCGTGACGCTTGCGCGAGACCGGCAGCGGGTCGGGCAGCTTCTTCGAGGACAGCGCGATCAGCGCGATCTCGGCAGGGCCGCCACCGACGACGTACTGCTCGCGCGTCCAGACGGCGGCCACTAGTTCTCTTCCACGTACATCGCGTCGATCTCGGTGGCGTACTTCTGGGCGACGACCTTGCGCTTGATCTTCAAGGTCGGCGTCAGCTCGCCCGAGTCGATGCCGAACGGCAGCGGCAGGATCGCGAACTTCTTCACCTGCTCGACGCGCGCGAGCGACTGGTTGGCCTCGTCGATCGCGGCCTGGATCGCGGTGCGCACCTGCGGTGCCTCGTGCGGCTTGATGCCGTCGGTGACGAGCTTCTTCGCCGCGATCTCGTCGAGCGTGACGAGCGCCGTGAGGAACTTGCGGCGATCGCCGATGACGACCGCCTCCGCGACGAGCGGCGACTGCTTGATCATCGCCTCGATGTTCTTCGGCGCGATGTTCTTGCCGCCGGCGGTGATGATGATCTCCTTCTTGCGGCCGGTGATCGACAGGAAGCCTTCCTTGTCGAACGCACCGAGGTCGCCGGAGCACAGCCAGCCGTCCTTCAGGGTCTCGTTCGTCGCCTCGGGCTCCTTGTAGTAGCCGAGGAAGACGTTCGGGCCGCGGATGAGGATCTCGCCGTCCTCGCCGAGCTTGCACTCGATCCCCGGGATCGGCGGACCGACGGTCCCGATCTTCGTCTTGCCCTTGAGGTTGCACGACGTCGGGCCGCAGTCCTCCGACTGGCCGTAGATCTCGCTGATCGGCAGGTCGAGGCTCGAGAAGAACTCGAGCACGTCCGGCGCGATCGGCGCGGCACCGGAGAACAGCTGCTCGACGCGGTCGAAGCCGAGCGCCTGCTTGATCTTCGAGATGACGAGCCGGTGGGCGAGCTTGTACTGCAGCCCGAGCCCCGTCGGCGGCGTCTCGCCGCGGTCGCGGTATGCGTTGACCTCGCGGCAGACCTTGCGAGCCCACTCGACGAGGCGCTTCTTCGCACCGGTCGCCTCGGTGAGCTTGCCGGCGAGGACCGCGTGGAACTTCTCCCAGATGCGCGGCACGCCGAAGAACACGGTCGGCCGCGCGTCCTTGAGGTTCTCGGGGACCTTGTCGATCGACTCGGCGAAGTAGACGCAAGCGCCGTTCGTCGCCGGCATGTGCACCGAGCACATCTGCTCGGCGATGTGAGACAGCGGCAGGTACGACAGGAGGACGTCGTCTGTGCGACGGCCGCCCATGTCGAGCAGCGTGTTCGACGTCCACGCGAGGTTGGCGTGCGACAGCATCACGCCCTTCGGCGGACCGGTCGTGCCCGACGTGTAGATGAGCGTCGCGAGGTCCGCCTGCTCGATCGCGTCGATGCGCTTGTCGAGCTCGGCCTCCGGCGCGCCTTCGGCCTTCGCGAGGAAGTCCTCCCACGACAGCACGTCGCCGCCGGTGCCGGGGGTAGCGCCCTTCATCATCACGATCCACTTCAGCAGCGGCAGCTCGGCGCGCTTGGCGTTCACCTTCGCGAGCTGGTCGGCGTTCTCGACGAGGACGACGAGCGACTCGGAGTGATGGACGATGTACTGGACCTCCTCGGCCGAGCACGTCGTGTAGATCCCGGCGGGACATCCGCCCGCCATCATCGCGGCGTGATCCATGATCACCCACTCGGGCCGGTTGAACCCGAGGATGGAGACCTTGCCGCCGCGGGGCATGCCCAGCGCGATCAGCGCGCGCGCGGCGGTGCGGATCTGATCCGCGTAGGTCTTCCACGTCGTGGGCTGCCACCTGCCACCGACCTTCGCCTGGTAGGCGATCGTCGACGGCCGTTCCGCCGCCATCCTGAGCACTCGATGTGGAATCGTGTCGCGCGTCATCGGCTGGCTAGACTACCCCTTCTTCTTCTTGCTCTCACCTGCGAAGTACGTCGTCGAGCGCTTCTCGCCCTTGGTCTTCAGGGCGCCGTCCGCGATCAGCTTGCGGATCGGGAGTGCGAGATCCTTCGTGGTCGTGTTCAGCTGCTTGTTGATCTGCTCGATGCGCAGGCCCGGATGCTTGGCCACGAACGAGTGGAAGGCCTCGGCCAGGTTGTCGAGCTCGTCGGAGGTGCGCTTCGCGCCACGACCACGACCCCCGCCCCCGCCCCCCCCGCGACCCGAGAGCGCAACCTTCCCACCCTTGCCCAACGCCTCGTCGATCATGTCGCGCGCCGCGGCGCGGGCCAGCTCGGTGATCTGGGCGACGAAGCCCGCGACCACGCGATTCATCTCAGTCTGGAAGTCACTCATTGCGGTGTGTTTATGAGATTCACCGCTGAATTACAACCTATTGTCCCGGGAATGCCGCGGTGACATCAGACAGGGTGATGTACACGACCGGCCCGCCGTCCTGATAGATGCTGTGCGTCTCGGCGTACTGGAGGAACTCGTGGACTCGATTCCACTGGTTCTGGCCGAAGTTCGGCGACGGATGAAAACCCATCATCAACGTGCGCGGAGCCGCAAACGGTGCGCCGTCCCAGTTCGCGTCGAAGATCGCGTTCATCTGGGCGACCGAGACATAGTCGATCATCACGCCATTGTCCGGCACCTCGAGTGTCGAGATGTTCGAGCCCGGCGTCGAGACAAGAGGATCCGTCGTGCTCGGATAGTAGGGCTGAGTCGTGTCGTTGATCGGCGCCCAGTGAGTCATATTCCAGTCGAGCAGCTCGCTGTCGGGCCACTCTTCTTTGATGTACGTCCAGTTGAGAGCGCTCGTATCGGCGACATAGCCATTGTCGGCGAGCGCGAGCAGCGTGTTGACGTCGGCGGTCCAGCCGCCGGCACGGAACGTCTTCGGCGTGCCGAGCCCGCGCTGGTTGAAGATCGTCGCCGCGTGCTGGAGCAGCTTGCCCATCGGCTCGCGCTCGTACGCCGACAGCTTGATCGTGTAGCCGGTCGTATCGCCCGCCGGATACACCGTCGACTGGTCGGTGATGCACGTGACGCCGGCCGCCTCGATGAAATTACACCACGGGTGGATGTGAAGCCCGATCTCGTCGTGGTGGTCGTCGCGCTGCTGCTTGATCCACGCGTCGAGCTCGTCGCGGCGCTGCGGCGTGACCATCGGATCCGTATACGTGTACGGCGCCCAGAAGTGGGTGATCAGCACGTCGGGATGCTGGTCGTGGAGTGCATCCATGAGTCCGAGCGCCTTAGTGCTCGGCTCGGCAAAATCGTAGTCGGTAGAGACCAGCACGTAGTACGCGGCGCTGCGGTTGACCGTCCACGACGCGAATGCCGTCGTGTCGCCATTGCGCGAGAACAGCACCTCGTGCGCGCCGACGGTGAGGTCGGCGATCGACTCGTCGATCGCGAAGCCATCCGACTGCTCGTGCATGCGGATCGGCGGATGACCCGGGATGTACGCGTCGACGAAGTCGGTGTCCGACGGCGCCGTGACGATGCCGGTCATCTGGTCCATGCCGGGCCGTGCGCCGTCGGCGACGACGTACCAGTGCCGCAGCCCGATCGCGGAGAACGCCGGGTCGTTCTGCGCCGGCGGGTTCGGGCGGTTCGGGTTCGGATCAGGATCGGCGCACCCGACGAGGCTTCCCGAGATCGCGATGACAAGTGTCCATGCCCGCATGGCGGCGGACCCTAACACGAAGGGTGAGGCGGCCGGCCATGGTAGTTTGACGGTGCATGCGCCTGATTCCACTACTGGTGACGCTCGCGGGCTGTGGCGGCGCGACCGCCGAGTCGCCACTGACGGTCTCGCTCGGCGGCAGTCACGACGCGACCGAGCGCGCGCTCGCCGCGCACCAGTTCTGCCTCGAGACCCACAGCTCGGTGGTCGCGAGCCAGCAGCAGAAGCAGATCTATCCGCGCTGCGAGCGCGCGGCCGCCGAGCACGGCGACGCGTGGGTCGTCGCGAGCTACGAGGGCGATCGCCTCGTCGAGCTCCGCCGCTACGAGCGCTACGGCGACGACAACCGCGCGATCGAGCGCTGGAACGAGCTCGTCGCCGCGCGGATGAAGATCGGCGCGCCCAGCGACGAGGCGCTCGCCGAGCTGAAGACCCGCGGGCTCGTCGAGCCCGGCACGCGGAGCGTCAAGGCGTTTCGAGGCGAGGGCGCGGCTTCGGGGCCGACCGTCGTCGGCGTGTACCTGCTGACTCCGTCGGCGCCGGACAATGCGAACGTGCTCGAGAAGATCACCTATGTGAAATGAAACGAGCCGCCCAGCGGGCGGCTCCAGAGCTCATTGCTACCTGAAGCATCCCCTCATATGACGCCGAACACGGCGCGGAAGATCGCGTGAGCGCGGACCTCCGCGTCGAGTGCTTTCATGAGCGGAGCAAGTTGGTCATCGTCCATCCTTGGAATCCGATCGTAGAG
>JAEWJO010000435.1 GCA_023386455.1 Pseudomonadota bacterium
AGCGTACGCTCGGTCCGACCCACGGCGACGTCGCGCTCGGCTACCTCCAGCTCGGCTCGGTGGCCTCCGAGCTGCGTCGGTTCGACGAGGCCAGTCGTCACTACGAGCGCGCGCGGAGCATCTATCAGTCGCTCCACGGCGCGAAGCACGCCGCGGTCGCACGCGCGCTCCACGACAGCGCCGTCAACGAGCGAAAGCGTCGCCGGAGTGACGCCGCGGCGCGGCTGAGCCGGAAGGCGCTGGACATCCGGCTGCAAGCGCTGCCGGCGGGACACCCGGAGCGGATCGAGTCGCTCGGCGAGGTCGCGATGGACGCCCATGCCCGCGGCGCTCGTCGCGAGGCCCTGAAGCTCGCGACCCAGGCTGTCGACGAGAGCACGGGCGACGACTTCGAGGCTGCGCGCGTACGCTGGGTCCTCGCGACCATCCTCGACGCCGATGCGGCGACTCGCGAGCGTGCGCGCGAGCTCGCGACCGAGGCCCGGGCGCGGTTCTCGCGCTTGCCCGGACCACGTGCGCGCGCTGCCGAACGCGAGATCGATGACTGGCTCGCCGCGCGCGTCACGGCTCCGTAGCGAGACGCGTTACCCGACCAGGCGCACCGGCCCGATGGCCGCGACGCGCATCCGGGGCTACGGTGGAGCGTGATGGCGGCACGCCTGGACGGTACGGCGTTCATCTCGGGGACGCGGCTCCTCTACGTCGGACCGCTCGTCGCCACGAGACGCCACGCCCATCACGCGGCGCAGATCGTGATCGCCCCGGCAGGCCTCGACATCGAGGATGTCGCCGGTGGACGTACTCGCACGCGCGCGGCCGTCATTCCGCCGCACCTGCGGCACGGACATGGCGACTGCACGCACGCGGCGCTCATGTTCCTCGATGGCGACGACGTGACGAGCCGGGAGCTCTCGCGCGATGCCGAGCCTCGATGCGAGACCTGGACGCGAGACACGCTCGACGTGGTCGTCCCTCGCGATCCGACGCCGGCGCAGGCCCGCGCGCTGATCGACTCGATCCTCGCCGGTCTCGCCGTGGATCGGGTAGCTCCGCCGAGGCACCCCGCGGCACGCCGGATGTGCGCGTACCTCGACGGCGCGGACGAGGTCGACCTCGCGAAGCTCTCGCACGAGGCCGGGCTGTCGCCGCGCCAGATGCGACACGCGTTCGCGCGCGACGTCGGAGTGCCGATGCGCGCGTACCTGCGGTGGAAGAGGGTCCGCCGCGCGATCGCTGCCGTCGAGGAGGGAGCCAACCTGAGCGCCGCGGCGGCCGCCGCCGGGTTCGCGGACAGCGCCCACCTGAGTCGCGTCTTCCGCGAGCAGTTCGGCATCACGCCGACACAGGGACTGCGCTCGATCCGGTGGCGGACGCTCGACTGACGAGGAACTCGGGGAATCCGTCACGCCGGCGCGGCATCCCGGCCTGGATCATGAGGACGTCGACGTTCCCGCGGTGATGAACCGTGTGGGTGACCACGTGGAGGATCATCGTGGCGGCCGTCATCGTCACGATCTTTCCGTCGGTGAAGCGGACGTCACGTGGTCGGTCGAGCTCGCCGGGCGAGAGCGACGCGGTGGTGTCGACGTACCAGCGGTCGATGGTCTCGAACTCGCGATCGAGCTCGGCGAGCGTCGGAAGGACGGCGCTCTGCGTGGACCGGAGGCCGTGCGAGATTCCCTGGAGGTGGGCCTGAAAGATGCGCCGGACGACGTGGATGTGATCGAGGGCTCGCACGATCAGCTCTGCGCCCGGCTGCGACTCGAACGAGGCGACGGCGCGAAGGGCGGCGAACAGCTGGCGGTTTGCCCAGGACGTTTGGGTGACGAGTGTCTGGAGGTGGTTGTTCATGCTTCGCAGCGTAGGCAGTGATCGAGCGCCGGGCTTGAACGCAACGGCGGACCCGGAGGCGCGTGATAGGCTGAGCGCGACTGGAGACGCGCACCTATCGCCCGGCGGCGACCATCGCGACGGTCACGTTCGTCGTGCTGGTCCTCGAGCTGACGTCGACCCGGCTGTACGCCTACATCGGCAGCTTGCACGCGACGTCGACCGCCCTGTCGATCGCGCTCCTCGGCCTCGGCGCCGGCGCGTTTGTCCGCGTGCGATTCCCCGACCGGGCCAGGCCGCACCGCGTGGCGCCGGGCCTCGCCACCGCGCTGTTCTGTCTCGCCGCCGCGGCGATCGCGGGCGCGTCCTTGCCCGTGCTTGTCGCGCTGTCGCTGGTTCCATTCGCGCTCGCGGGGGTGCTGGTGTCGGACGCGTATGCCGCGCGCGGAAGCAGCGGTGCACGCGCGACGTATGCCGTCGATCTGTTCGCGGCGGCGACCGGCTGCCTGGTGGCGCCTCATCTCCTCGGTCCGCTCGCGCCGACCGAGATCATGCTGGTGCTCGGCCTCGTGTGCTGCGCGCTGGCGCTGCTGCTCGTCGAGCGTCGCGCTCGCGCAATCGCCGCGGTCGCGCTGATCGCCGTGGCGCACCTGGGCGTGCTCGTCGTCGGGCGGGCGGGATACCTGCCCGACGGACCGCTCGAGGTGCTCCTCCGATCGGGTCCTCATTCGGAGAAGGCGATCGTCGACACGACGACATCCGCGCGCGACGTGCTCGATTCGGCATGGAGTCCGCTCGGTCGCCTGGACGTCCATCGCTCGCCCGAGGAACGCGACGAGAGGCTCGGCGTGTTCACCGACGGCATGAGCCCGACGTACATGATCGAGGAAGCGCGCGCGAAGGCGGGCTCGTTCGAGAGCACGTGGGGCCTTCTCATGGCGTTGCCCTATCGCGCGCTCCATCCCCGGCGCGTGCTCGTCCTCGGCGCCGGTGCGGGTGCCAGCGTGTGGCTGGCGCGCAGGTACGGCGCCTCGCGCATCGATGCAGTCGAGGTCAATCCGGCGATCCCGGGCCTGCTCGCCCGCTGGAAGCACTTCGCGGGCGACGTCTACCACCAGCCCGGCGTTCGCCTGTTCATCGAGGACGCCCGCCGCCACCTCGCCGACACCGCCGAGCGCTACGACCTCATCGAGCTCGCGCTCGCGCTCACCGGAAACGTCCACGCGGAACAGCCGTCGGGCATGGAGGCCAACCTCTACACCGTCGAGGCGGTCGAGCTGTATCTGCGTCGCCTGACGCCGGCCGGCGTCCTCGTGCTGATCCACAGCGATCCGGGCAACGCGTACCGGCAGCTGCTGACCGCGATCGAGGCGCTCGAGGCGATCGGTGTCTCTCGCGCGCGAGCGCTCGACGGAATCGTCGTGCTGCGCGATCCGCGGCCGGAGACCGCGTACCGGTACATGCTCGTCGTCCGGACGTCGCCGATACCGCTCGAGGTCGTCGACGAGCTCGACGTTCCGCCGGCGGAGCTGCTGTGGGGGCCGGGCGATCCACCGGAGCGCAGCGCGCAGCTGCTCGATCCGGCGCAGCTCGGCGCCACCGGCAGGGACGACCTCGCGCCGGTGCACGACGACCGTCCGTACTTCTTCCAGAACACGAAGGGCCTGACCGCGACGGCGCTCGCGCAGCCGGGCCGGCTGTGGGTGCTCGCGGGTGCGCTGCTGCTCGTGGTCGTCCTGATCGCCGAGCGTGCACGCGAGACGCGATCGTTCGTGCGCCCGGCGGCGGTCGCGACGAGCCTCGGGGCGGCGTTCTTCTGCGTCGAGCTCGCGCTGATCCAGCGGTTCACGCTCGCCGCGGGTGGCACGCTCTACTCGGTCTCGTTCGTCCTGTTCAGCCTGCTCGCCTCGAGCGCCGCCGGCGCGCTGATCCTCGGCGGGCTGTGGCGTCGCCTCGGGCGCGGCGTGTCGTGGGCGTGCGTCGCGGCGGCGCTCGCGGTCGCGTCGACCGCGCTCGTCGTGCGTGACCTCGCGTGGCTCGAGTCGATGTCGAGCGAGGCCGGCCGCCTCGTGCTGATCGCGGCGATCCTCGTGCCCGCCGGGCTCGCGATCGGCTGTCCGTTCCCCGTGCTCCTCGCCCACCACGGCGAGCCTGCGAGTCGCATCGCCAGCCTGTGGGCGATCAATGGCGCGGCGTCGGTGGCCGGGGGAGTCGTCGCGGTGCTCGCGCTGCGCGTCGCTGGCTCGACCGACGCGCTCCTGCTCGCGGCCGTGCTGTACCTCGCCGCGGCCGCGCTGGCTCCCGCGGTAGACCGCACGACCCGCTGAGGCTGTTGCGGCGCCAACTGGTTCTGGGGCGTGCGTAGAACTCGCGGCGCGCCAGCGGCGGCGGCGAGCCGTCCGTTCGGCTACACAGCTCGACCAGGCGCAGTGGAGCGACGCGACGTCGCGAACGTGACCAGCGAAACGCCGTGGCGATCCGCGGGGCGCGGTCGTGCTCCAGGCGTGGCCATGCCCGAGGTCGACAACGATGTCGATCGCGTCCCAGGCGTGTCGCCCGATGCGACGCCGGAGACCGAAAGACCGCGTGCGGCGTGAGCGCACCATCCCTACGTCGGCCCGAGGACCGGGCCGCCTCGGCGCGGTTCGACGAGGCGAATCGCGCGTACCCGCAGTCGCGTCCGCGCTCGACGCTGGCGCGAGCCCGGCTGACGAGCAGGTTCTCGACAACACGCATTCCTGCCGAGCGATGCATGGCTCTGCTGCTGCGGGCCCACGTCGCGGCCGACCTCGAGTTTCTGCACGGGCGGGCCCTCTCTGCGGCTTCGTGGCTCGCGTGCAGCAATGACGCTACACAGGCTCAGCAAAATTGCCGCAGCGTGCCGGACAAATAGGAAGCGCCGATCGCAGCCCTGCGACGACGTCGCGTGGATGCAGTCGGACTGGGCTTGGCGCTCGGGGCTGCCGGCCTCAGCCGCGGTGCGACTGACCTGACCGCGCTGCATCACGCGGCATGGAGCGCACTCGACGCTGTACGCCTCCAGGTGAACCGCGGCGCCTCGTTCGATGTTCGTGTTCCCATCTATGAGGGCGCCTGCTCGGACTTGCCCGCTGCATCGGTGCGCGCTGGCCACGTCCGCATAGCACTGAGGTGGCTGCGCCGCTCGAATCCCGTGATGTGGCCTCGCTGGCAGCGTTCGTGTTCTGCTGCGTGTCCGGGTGTCGGACAGCGTGAGGGACGGGAAGGCCGCGGCCGATGTCAGAGGTTCGTGTTAGTGCCCTAATCGAGATGGGCAACATGTCGACGGTGGTGACGAGGGATGCGAGCTCGAACAACGAGCCGCGTACGCATGGAGGGCGGCGGCGAGGTGCAGGTCGCAAGAAGACCGGGCGCAAGCGAGGCGGACCGCATCGCCGTCGAGCCGAGATCTCGAGTCAGCATCCGGTACACCTCACACTACGTGCGGTACGCGATCTGCCGCGTCTTCGTCAGCGATGCTTCTACGAGGCGATTCGCCGGGTGCTCGTCCGCTATCTCGACGGCGCCGAGTTTCGCATCGTCCATATCTCCATCCAGCACAACCACCTCCATCTGATCGGCGAGGCAGCGAACAAGGCGGCGCTGACGCGCGGTATGCAGAGCTTCGCGATCAACGCCGCGCGCGCAATCAACAAGGCATGGGGCCGTGGTGGCAAGGTATTCGCGCATCGCTACGACTCACGCCAGCTGAAGACGCGCAGCTATGCACGCAACGCGATCTCGTACGTGCTCAATAACTGGCGTCGCCATCGCGAAGACTTCTTCGACGGCGCGGCGAGGGCCGCCAAGCTCGACGAGTACTCGAGTGCCATCTCGTTCGACGGCTGGACGCGGAAGTTCCGGTGTCCGCCGGACTACGATCCGTTGCCGGTGTCAAAGCCTCGTACCGACCTGCTCGTGTGGGCTTGGCGGTCGTGCGGACTCCTCGATCACGACGAGCGTCCGGGACCGCTCTGGTAGCTGATTCGGCGGGCATACAGCATCGAAATGCGGTCGGGCGTCCGGCACGGATCTTCGGCTGAGTGGGTGTGCAGCGGATTGTTGCACCCGTCAGCCAGGGTGTTGCCTGCGCTACCCGACCCGTAACCCTTCATGGTGTTACGGAGCAGGGCGACATTGGTGCATTGGCGCAGGCCGGTGGCGAGATCGTGGGCACGCTCGACGTAGGCGGCAATGGTTACGCGAGCGCACGAGATGTTCGCGGGCGCGCCATCGTCGAGGCCGCGCGTGCCGGCGGAACGCATCTACTGATCGCGGAGGAAGGTACCTCGACTAGCTGGGCGCAGATCACCCCTGACCAAGCAACGACGAGCGTTGCCGGGAACGTCGCGACAACCACCTACACGCCGGGAGCACAGGTTCCGATTACGCGACATCACGCCGCGTTCGTTGTCGTCCGCATACCGCCAGAACGATGGCTGGAGCTACCGGCGCCGCTGCGCCCACTTCCGGGAGTTCACTTCACGGGGAGCTACCCGGTCCAACTCCTAGCTGTGTCACCCCGGGCCATGGCGCCGACCACAACGCAACGCGCGAATTGGTTCTGCACTGCAAATGACTGGAACGTTGGCGCCGCGACGAGCGGGATGTGCTTTCGATCCGCGTCCGTCTGCGATCAGTCGTACGAGAAGCTCAAGGAGTACGGATCGAAGCCATGCGCGCCCGTCGGTGAGGCGAATTGCTTCTCCGCCAGCGCTGAGGGCGGCCCTGCGCGAATGTTCTGTCACCCGAGTCTCGATGCTTGTCGCTCACAACGCGACGATGCGTTCGGAGACGGCGATCTGATCGTGCGTGAGTGCACCAGCACGCAGTAGCTGGTGAGTTGCGTCTCGGACGTTCTAGCGCTCGACGTGCACGTACATCCGCAGGCCGAGCGGCAGCGCTTCGCCGGGCGTGCCCTCGAAGCCCGCGATCACCTCGAGCACGCGCGTGTCGATGCGCGCGCGAGGGTCGTCGTCGCGGACGGTCTTGCGGCCGAGCTCGCGGGTGATGCGCGCGATCTTGATCGGGAACCGGCGATCGCCGTAGGCATCGGCCGTCGCGTAGGCGGTCTTGCCGACCGCGATCGCGCCGACGTCGGCCTCGTCGAGCTCGGCGCGGATCTCGAGCTTCGACAGATCGGCGACCGAGACGATCGGCGCCGGCGTCATCGTCGTCACGAGCGCGCCGACCTCGGCAAAGCGGCGGAGCACGACGCCATCGTGCGGCGCCTTCAGCAGCGTCTGGTCGAGCGCGACCTTCGCGGCCTCGAGCTCGGCTTTCGAGGCATCGAGCTGCGCCTGGGCGGCGAGGATCTGCTCGTAGCGGCTGCCCTTCGCGAGCGCCTTGTAGCGCGCGGTCGCGGCGGCGGCGTTCGCGTTGGCGACGCGCGCGGCGGCGGAGTCTGCATCGACGGAGGCGCTCGCGACCGCACCGACGGCACCGAGCTTCTCGCTGCGGACCTGCTCGGCATCGCGGTGCTCGGCGGCGGCCTGCGCGGCCTCGACGTCGGCCTTCGCGGCGGCGAGATCCTCGGCGCGCGCGCCGTGACGGGCGAGCAGGTAGTTCGCGTTCGCGGCGGAGACGGCGGCCTCGGCGGCGGAGACGCGGGCCTTCGCGAGGCGATCGTCGAGGCGCGCGAGGATCTGGCCGGCGGTGACCGCCTGGCCTTCCTCGACCTCGATCGCGACGATGCGGCCGGGCGACTCGAACGCGAGCGACACCGGATCGCGGAGCGGCTCGACGCGGCCGGGCGCGACGAGGACCGCCGCCTTGGCGATCACGGCGGGCTGCGCGGCGGCCGAGGCCGACTGGGTCTTGAGACCGAACCAGATGCCACCGGCGATGGCGAGCGGGAGGGCGGCGTAGAGGGTCTTGCGAAGCTTGGACATGATGATGGCTCCTGGGGTCAATCGATCGAAGCGATGCGGCCGTCCTCGACGCGAACGACGCGGTCGGCGAAGCGCTCGAGACGTGGATCGTGGGTGACGACGACGACCGCGCGGCCGTGCGTCGAGGCGAGCTCGCGGAGGAGCTCCATGACGGAGAGTGCGGTCTTGGTATCGAGCGCGGCGGTCGGCTCGTCGCCGACGATGATCGGCGGGTTGCCGCCGAGCGCGCGGGCGATCGCGACGCGCTGCTTCTGACCGCCCGAGAGGTCGGACGGCAGGTGGTGCGCGCGAGAGCTCATGCCGACGAGGTCGAGCAGGCGGCGCGCTTCGCCGCGCGGATCCTTCGCACCGGGGTTCTTCATCTGGATCGCGATCGCGACGTTCTCGACGGCGTCGAGCGCGGGGAACAGGTTGAAACCCTGGAACACGAAGCCGAAGTTGCGCGCACGCAGCGGCGGCAGGTCGCGCTCGGTCAGGCCGGCGACGTTCTTGCCCTCGAGCCACACCTCGCCGCTCGTCGGCTTCAGCAGGAGGCCGAGGATCGAGATCAGCGTCGTCTTGCCCGAGCCGGACGGACCCTCGATCAGCGTGACCTCGCCGGGGCGAATGTCGAGGCTCGCGTCGGCGAGCGCGGCGACCGCGTTCTCGCCGGTGCCGTAGATCTTACCGGTGCGCACGAGGCGCGCGAGCGACTGCGGCTGCGGCACAGCGAGTGAGCCGGGCAGCGTTTCGGAGAGTGAGATGGCGAGCTCGGCGGACATGGTGGTCTCCTTTAGCCCTTGAACACCGACGCGGGGTCGAGGCGCAGGACCTTGACGATCGAGAGCAGCGCGGCGAACGAGCACATCGCGATCGTGACGATCAGCGTCGCGACGTAGAGGCCCGGGAACAGCGCGACAGACAGGTTGGCCTTCGCCATCGCGGCCTGCATACCGACGGCGAGGATGCCGCCGACGACGAAGCCGATCGCGGCGCTGATCATCGCCTGCGAGAGGATGACGCGGACGACCATCGAGTTCTTCGCGCCCATCGCCTTCAGCGTTCCGTACTCGCGGATGTACTGGAGCGTGCCGCTGTAGAGGATCTGACCGACGACGACGAAGCCGACGATCACGCCGAGCACGGCGGTCGTGAAGAAGCCGGCGCCGACGCCGGTGCGGCTCGACCAGTACGTGCGCGTGCGCTTGCTCATCTCGCTCGTCGTGTAGGCGGCGAGGTGGGGCAGGGCATTGATGCGCGCCTTGACGGCGTCGACGGACTCGCCGTGCTTGACCTTGACGAGCACGTACGTGACGGCGCTGTCACCGAGGCCGGGCATGAAGCTGCGCGCGGTGCGGATGTCGGCGAACACGATCGGCGAGGTCGTGAACGAGCGGATGCCGCTCGTCAGCGCGACCACGCTCGCGCGCACGCCGGTGACCTCGGTCGTGTAGCCGACGCGATCGATGCCGAGCTTCTTGTACTCGCTCCTGTCGACGACGATCGCGCCGGCCTGGCGGAGGTTGTTCGGATCGCCCGCGACGATGTTCCACGGCGCGAGCAGCGGCGAGACTCCGGGCGTCGTCTCGATCCCGACGACCTGCACGCCGAGGTCGCCACCATTGGCGAGCTTGAACTGCGCGAAGTTCATCAGCACGCGCTCGGTGCGCTCGACGCCGGGCACCGACGCGACCTTGTAGAACGCGCGCTCGTCGAACGGCGATGCGAACTCGAACGACTCGTTGCCCGCCTTGCCGACCCACAGGTCCGCGTGGCTCGCGTCGATGATCGACGACGCCGTGTTCATGAAGCCGAAGTAGAGGCCGACCTGGACGAGCACCAGCATCACCGAGACCGACACGCCTGCGATCGCGACCGCGAAGCGCAGCCGGTCGTGAAGCAGGAGCTTGCGGGCGAGTGTCCACATGCTCGCTCCTCTCAGCAGGGTCCGTGCCGGGCGGACCTCCTGCGTTTACCGAGGCTTACGAGCGAGATCGCGGTAACGGTTTGTTACCCCGGCCAAGGAGCGTTACTGCTCACGCCGCGGGCAGCAGGATCGTGAACGTCGAGCCTTCGCCGACGATCGAGCGCACCTGGATGTCGCCGCCGTGCGCGCGCACGACCTTGTGGCAGATCGCGAGGCCGAGGCCGGTGCCGTCGGGGCGCGTCGTGAAGAACGGCTCGAAGATGCGCGGCAGGTCGTCGGACTTGATGCCCCGGCCGCGATCCTCGATCTCGATCAGCACGTGCGCGTCGGCGGCCTTCGCGCGGACGGTCACGGCCTTGCCGGACGTGCTCGCCTCGGCCGCGTTGCCGACGAGGTTGACGAGCACCTGGCGCAGGCGGAGCGGATCGCCCTGCACGGCCGGCAGCTCGAGGAGCGGCTCGCAGCGGAGCGAGACGCCCTTCTCGGACAGGACCGGCGAGAGGCCCCGGGCGGTCGTCTCGATCAGCTCGCCGACGTCGATCGCCTGCGCGGCGAGCTTCACCGGCTTGGCGAAGTCGAGGATCTCGGCGACCGACTTGTCGAGCCGCGCGAGCTCCTCGAGTGCGATGTCGAGGTGCTCGCGGTCGTCCGGCGGGAGCGCCAGCTTCTGGCGGAGGATCTGGACGTTGAGCGAGATGCTCGTCAGCGGCGTGCGGATGTCGTGCGCGATCGCGGCGGCGAACTGGCCAAGCGCGGCGAGCCGGCGTGCCGCGTCGAGCTCGGACACGGCCTCGGCGCGCTCGACGGTGAGCGCGATGCGGGCGGCGAGGTCGCGCGCGACGACGTAGGTGTCGCGATCGATCGTGCCGTGCTGGATCATGAACGCGCCGACGAGCGTGTGCTCGGCGCCGAGCGCGGGGACGATGAAGCAGGCGGGGAGGTCGGGCTTCTCGTCGCGGCGCTGCGGCTCGCCGGTACCGAGCTCGGTCGCGAGCTCGATCGGGATCTGGGCGGCCGTCTGCCACGTGACCTCGGCGCCGTCGCCGATCTGCGAGATGCGGCGGCATGCCTCGGCGATCGCGGTGTCGGGCGCGGCGGGCAGTGGCTCGCCCTGGACGCCGAGGCGACGGGCGCGGCGCTCGTCGAGCCCGGCGAGCACGTTCGCCTCGAGGCGCGGGTACATCGTGCGGCCGATCGACGCGAGCGCGAGCGGCACGAACGTCGCGCCGACGAGCAGCGTGATCTGCAGCGCACCGGGCTCGGTCAGGCGAAGGACGCCGAACACGGCGGCACCACCACCGACCGCGACGATGGTCGCGATCGTCGCGATCACGGTGACCTCGGCCGCCGCCGAGCGCGTCGAGAACAGCTCGGTGCGGAGCACGGCGGTGCCGATCGCGACGAAGCTGACGAGCGTCGCGAACGCGGTCTCGGCCCAGAGCGCCTCCTCGAAGTGACCGAGCAGCGGACCGAGCGAGTAGGCGAGCGTGCCGAAGCCCCAGCGGAACCACAGCATCGCGATGACGGTCCGCGCGTCGCGATCGGTTGTCATGCGCCAGGCGCGGAAGCCGAGCGCGAACACGACGAGCGCCGACGGAATGAAGAACATCCACTCCGAGATGCGGACGTGGCTCCACGTCTTGTTGGCGTCGAGGTACGCGATCACGAACGCCGTCGTCAGCGCCCACGCGATCAGCAGCACGCGCCAGCGCCACCGCATCGGCGGCCGACGCGGGAAGGCGGCGAGGAACTCCATCGTCAGGACCGCCAGCACGATGGTGCCGAGCGCGCAGGGCAGGGTGACGGTCGGGCTGATGATCGACTCGCCGGTGAGCACGTTCAGTGCGCGCCACAGGATCATCGAGGCATCGGTCAGCGCGAGCAGGCCGAACACGAGGTTGTCGCGCCGGTGCTGCGCGCGCAGCACGAGGCCGGCGTACGACGCGCCGATCGCGGCGATCACGACGAGCAGGAGGCCGGGGACGGCGCCTGCGATCACGCCTCGTCCTTGCGCAGCCCGTATTCCTCGATCTTGCGATCGAGCGTCGGCCGGCTGATGTCGAGGACCGCGCACGCGCGGCGCTTGTTCCACTCGGTGTGCGCGAGCACGCGCGCGATGTGGCGGCGCTCGATCTCGCGCAGCGTCGGCAGCGCGCCGTCGGCGTCGGCGTCGGCGTGC
>JAEWJO010000461.1 GCA_023386455.1 Pseudomonadota bacterium
GATCTTCAAGTGGCCGTGGCTCGCGGTGTCGATCGTGCCGACGACGCTGCAGCGCATCGAGTTCACGGCCGACCAGGTCACGCGCGAGCGCGTCGGCGTGTCGATGACCGCGAACGCGGCGCGCCGCAATGCCGAGCTCGAGCGCGACCGCGTGATCCACCAGATCCAGATCGCCGAGGAAGAGCAGCGCGCGAAGGCCGCCGCCGACGTCGCCGCGCTCGACGCGGAGCGCGCCCGCCTCGAGGCCTTCCATGCCCAGAGCACGCTCGAGCTCGCCCAGCATCGCGCGCTCGAGCTCGCGAAGCAGGCTGCCGACCACGAGGTCGCCCGCAACCAGGCGGAGCTTTCGCTCGAGCTGCGCTACCGCGACGCCGAGCAGAAGGAGCACGAGAACCAGCTCGCGTTCGCGCACCAGCGGCGGATGGCCGAGATCGAGCAGATGCTGGCGCAGGGCCGCGCGGCGCACGAGCTCGTCACGCACGGCCTGCCGCAGATCGCCGAGGCGCTGTCACAGACGTTCGGCACGGTGAACTACACCCAGATCGGCGGCGACGCGAAGGCCGGACCGCTCGGTGCTGTGCCCGCCGCGCTCGCCCAGCTGCTCGCGATCGCGCGCAGCTTTGGCGTCGAGCTGCCGGCGCCGAAGCCCGACACGGAGTGAGCCGCGCAACACACGGTTCCACCAGACCGCGTGCTGCGTCGCGCGGCGTGCGTGGTCGCTACACGCTCCTGTCCTAACCACGCGCGGCGCGCGCTCGGTGCACGGCATGTCGCTTGCGAAGGCCTCCGATGCCGTGCGTCGCCTCGCCCTCACCCTCCTCGCCGCGTGCTCTGCGTCCTCTCATTCCGTCGATCCCGACGGCGGCGCCATCGACGACGGGGGTGTGCGCGACGGCTCGCCAGCCGACTCGAACGAGGCGACGCCGGACGCGATGGTCGATGCCGGACCGGACCTGACCGCACCGCAGCTCGCGTCGGTCTCACCGGCAACCGGCGCCTCGACCTGGCTCCACGCGCCCGTCCGCTTCACGTTCGACGAGGCCCTCGACGCCGCGAGCGTGTCGAGCCTCTCGGTGAGCGCCACGGTCGACGGCGTCGCCGCCCCCGCGCAGCTCTCGCTCGAGCGGGCCGATACGATCACGGTCTCGTTCCCCGGCGCGGCGCGCGGCGTCGGCCTGCTCGACGTCCGCGTCACCGGCACCGTCCGTGACCTCGCCGGCAACGCGACGCAGGGACCGTTCACGGCGACCGCCACGCTGCCCGCCTGGGCCGGCGCGTCCGTCGATCGCGGTCCGGTCACGAAGGCGCCACGCATCGCGGTCGCCAACGACGGCACCGTCTTCGCGACCTGGATCGTCGGCGCCGCCGGTGCGCACCGCGTCGTCACGTCGATGCTCGCCGGCGCGACATGGGTCTCGCTCGGCAACGAGCTCGGCACGACCGACGCGACCTCCGCCGCGCTCGCGCTCGACGACAACGACATCCCCCTGATCGGCTGGACCGAGTCCGGCACCGCCCACGTCGCGCGCTGGACCGGCGCGTGGACCGAGCTCGCGTCGCCCGGCAACGGCAACCAGATCGCGCTCGTCAAACCACCCGGCGGCACGCCGATCGCCGCGGTGTTCAGCAACAGCCTCGTCGCCGTTCGCCAGCTCGTCTCGAACGCGTGGCAGCCGATCGGCGCCGACATCGCGCTCTCCTCGTGGGTCATCGGCGATGCCGCGATCGCCGCGGGCACGCCCGGTCACCCGGTCATCGGCTGGATCGACGCCGTCGGTGCGCTCAACGTCTACCGCTTCGACACGAGCTGGGTCGCGCTCGGCGCGCTGCCGGCCGGCTACGGCTCGCACATCTCGCTCGCGGCGCGCGGCTCGGCCGTCGCGATCGCGTGGGATCAGGTCGCCGGCTCGTCGGCAGTCCTCGCCGCCCAGCTCTCGGGCAGCGCGACGACCTGGACGCGCCTCGGCCACGCGCTCGACATCGACATGGCCGGCAACGCGACCGATCCGGCGATCGCACTCGACGCGAGCCTCGCACCGATCGTCGCGTGGACCGAGCTCGTCGAGGGCAAGCAGCGCGGCGTCGTCGCGCGCTGGACGGGCTCGGCATGGGCCCTCCTCGGCGGCATCGACTGGCTCCAGAGCACGACCGCCATCCCCGCCGCGCCACGCATCGCGCTCCACGACGGCGACGCGCCCGTGCTCGCGACCACCGCCGGAAACGCGATCCTCGTGACCCGCCACAACGGTCCGCGCACCGTCGCCGTCGGCCTCGCGTCGCGCGCCTCGCGCGCCGGCTGCAGCATCTCCGCGAGCTCGCCACCGCAGCTACTCTCGCAGACCGGCTGCTTCACCATCCCGACGCCCAAAAATCCCGTCGCACACCCCGGCCTCGTCCCGTACGACCTCGTCACCGAGCTGTGGTCCGACGGCGCGCTCAAGCGTCGCTGGATCGGCCTGCCCGACGGCCAGGCAATGACGCTGCAATCGAACGGCGCATGGGTCGGTCCCGTCGGCACGATCATGGTCAAGGAGTTCGCGATCGAGACGACCGTCGGCAATCCGGCGACGCGCCGGCCGGTCGAGACGCGCTTCTTCGTCAACGACGCGACGCTCGGCTGGCAGGGCTTCACCTACCGCTGGAACACCGCCGGCACCGACGCGACGCTCCAGCCCGACGATCCCGCGCAGACCGTCAACTGGCAGATGGACGATGGCTCGCTGCACCCGCACTTCTATCCGAGTCGCAACCACTGCCGGTCGTGCCACCACAACGGCATGGGCCCGATCCTCGGCCTCCGCCCCGAGCAGCTGCAGCGCAACATGGACTACGACGGCAAGCTCGCGCCGCAGCTCCCGACGCTCGCCGCGATCGGTGTCGGCCCGGCATCGTCGATCACCCCGATCGTCTCGCCGCACGATCCGTCCGAGACGGCGGAGCGCCGGATGCGCGGCTACATGGCCGCGAACTGCCAGCACTGCCACAACCCGCAGTACATCAACATCAAGGACCTGCGCTACACGACGCCACTCGCGTCGACCCGCCTCTGCGAGGTGATCACCCCCGGCTCGCCGTCGCAGTCGCGCGTCTACCAGCTCGTCAGCAGCCGCCCCGGCATGCCCGCACTCGGCTCGCTCGTCGTCGACCCGCTCGCCCGCGACACGCTCGGCGCCTGGATCTCCGGCATGACCTCGTGTCCCTGAGCCAAGAATAGATCGAGCCGCGGTGTCGCGCGTTGGGATGCCTCACCGTGAGGCTCCTCGTCCCATCTGCGACCCTCGTGCTCGCGACCCTCGTCGCAGCCGTTCCCGCGCACGCCGGCGACGACGATGCCGACGACGAGGACGGCGAGTTCGTCGCGTTCCCCACCCGGTCGATCGCGCTCTCGGGCCTCGGCCACGGCAGCCGGATCGGCGGCCTGTCCGAGAGCGGCTTCGGCGTCGCGCTCGAGCTCGCGCTCGGCCGTGGTCGCTGGCAATACTTCACCGAGGCACTGATGTCCTCGGCCGGCTACGGTCCGTGGACCGCCGGCATCGACGACATGCGGATCGACGGCCGCATGCTCCACGGCGGCCTCGGCGTCCGCTGGCTCGCCCGCCAGTTCCGGCCCGACTCCAGCGGCGGCATCGAGATGTTCCTGCTCTCGATGCTCGGCATCCAGCGGTTCTACTTCGACGACGGCGGTCGCCTGACGCGCCCCGAGGTCGCCCTCGGCGCCGGCTTCCAGGTGCGCCTCTACAAGCGCCCCAGGCTCGCGGTCCGCATCGATGCCCGCGTCGTGTTCACGCCGAACGATCGCGAGAGCGCGCTCGTGTCGTGTCGGGGACGCTGTGACATGGAGGCCGGCGCGAGCACCGGCTTCATGACCGCCTTCGGTGTCGCATGGTGAAGTCCGTTGCCCTCACGCTCGTCATCCTCGCCGGCGTCGCGAGCGCCCACCCCGTCGACGAGCCTCCGGCGTCGAGCGACGACGACGACGATCCCGGCTTCAACATGCTCGGCTTCCGCTTCACCGTCGGTGCGCTGCCGCTCGACGGTGCGCAGGCGACCGCACTCTCGCTCGGCCTGGGCGTCGAGCACCCGGTCTTTCAGAAGACCCGCGTGTTCGGCGAGTACGAGTGGCTGTGGCTGTTCCGCAACGACCAGCGCGCGATCGACTCGATGGCACCGCGTCCCGAGGAGCACGGCTCCGGTCACCGCACACTCGTCGGCCTGCGCCGCGAGCTCAAGGGCAAGCGCCTCAGCAGCGCCTTCTCGCTCTTTCTCGACGGCGAGCTCGGCGGCGGCGTCGCGCTCGTCAACGACAACATGACCGGCCTCGAGCTCATGCCGACGGCATTCCTCGGCCTGCGCGGCGGCTACGACTTCTACTCGCGCAACGACGACTCGCCCTCGCGCACCTTCGAAGCCGAGTTCCTGCTCCGCGCCGTCGCGGTCCAGGACGGCATCGGTGTCCTGTTCGGCGTCGGCATGTTCTGGGGCAACTGAAACGCAGGAAGGTCTCCGGGGTCTCCACATCGACGAGTAGCCGAGTTGATGCGCAGCGCGCTCGAGATCGCGACGAGCGTGACAGCGACGGACGCAGGACGCCCGAGCGGCCGACGAGCACGCAGAAAGACCGCCGGGGTCTCCGGCGGTCCTTGCTCCCTGCAGTGTCAGTCGACAATCACCACATCGACGAGTAGCCGATGTTGAAGCGCAGCGCGCTCGAGATCGCGACGAGCGTGACGTTCGCCGAGCCATCCGGGCCAGCAGCCGCCATCGAGTCGTGCGTCGTGTACTCGTACGACAGCGACGGGCGCAGGATGCCCGAGCGGCCGACGAGGAAGTCCATACCGATGCGCGGCGCAACCGCGAGGCCCGCACCGAGATCCTGCGTGTACGCAGCACCGATACCCATTCCGACGAAGCCGAACATGCCGCGGTTGAACGGCAGGTGGAACGACGGCTCGAGGAGCGCCGACCACAGCGTCGCCGACTCGCTACCGGCCTTCAGGTTCGTCACGTCGAGGATCGCCGACAGCTCGAAGTTGTCGACGAGGAACCAACCGATCGACGGCGAGAAGTTCAGTGCGCGGATGTCCTGCGCGAGCGTCAGACCGGCCGAGCCACCGAGCTCGAGGACGCCCGTCCGGGCGTAGCCGACGGATCCACCGACACCGGCCTGCTCGACGACCTGGCCATTGATACCGGGCACGGTCGGCGTCGGCACCGGCGGCGCCGGATCGTTGTCCGACTGCACCGGCGGCAGCTGGCCCGACGGAGTCGGGGGCGCGTCCTTCTCGGGCGTGCCGGCATCGTCGTTGTTGGTGACGGGCGCATTCGAGGCCGGCTCGGCCTGAGCGAACGCGATCGCCGGAGTGATCATCACAAGAGAAGTCAGGATTGCTTTCATGAGACGCATAAACACAAAGTCCCTCTCCGCAAATCTGCGGGCTGTTGTTGCGCAGGCGGCGGAGGAGCGTTGCCGCTTGCCGCTGATGACGAGGGATTCAGCAAGCGACGTACCAGCATCCAACTGACCGTACTTTCGCGGTTCGCGCTCTACGCAGCAGGTGCCGCTTCGCTCGCGCGTGATCGCGCAGCACGGTCAGTGCGCGAATGACTCGCACGTACGGCGCGCAACGCGCTTGGCGCTACATCTGCACCGCGCATTGCTCGACCACGTATCCTCGACCCGCGCAGCTTGCCGCATGGGCGTGGGTCGGCCGCCGGCACTCCTGCCGGCGGTTTTTTTTCGTGCTGCGCGCCCAAGCGCATGCGCGTCGGCGCCCGAGCCAACAACGTGAGGTGGCCTGACGCAGCACCGACGATCCGTGCGGGTCCCTAGAAGCGGGACGAGACGGTCCGAGACCTTCGCTTCTGTTTCGTGCTCGTCGCAAGGCCAACGGGTCAGCGCCGGAGCTGTCGGTAACGCGAGCTCGCCCGACGTCGGTGCCACAGACGATCGTCGCCAGGCGAGTCTCGACGATCAATCCGCGGCCTATCGCTTCGGCGTTCCGATGTCTGTGACGAGCCGTGTCTTGATCGATCGTCAGCAACGGTCTGGTCTCGCGGCGGCGGACGACTCGAGAGCTCGCGACAATGCATACCCACGTGGGGACGAGACGGTCCGAGCTCTTCCTTCTATTTCGTGCTCGTCCTCGAGGCCAACGGGTCGGCGCCGGGGCTTCAGTAACGCGAGCTCGCCTGAGGTCGGTGCCACAGACGATCGGCGCCAGGCGAGTCTCGACGATCCGCCGCCGCGCGAGCCCTATCACTCCGGCGTTGGCGTTCCGATGTCTGTGACGAGCCGTGTCTTGATCGATCGTCAGCGACGGTCTGGTCTCGCGGCGGCGGAGGACTCGAGGGCTAGCGACAATCCATACCCACGTGGGGACGAGACGGTCCGAGCTCTTCCTTCTATTTCGTGCTC
>JAEWJO010000576.1 GCA_023386455.1 Pseudomonadota bacterium
GCGCACGCATGTGCGTCGCCGCGACGACCGCGGGCTCGGCGGCACCGATCGACGCGGCGGAGCGCAGCGCGCCCGGCGGCGGCGTGAGCTGCGTCGAGACCACGGACCGGAACACGGCGGCAAGCGACTCGGGCTCGAGCGCGCGCTCCTGCTGGTAGCGCGTCGCGACGACGGCCGTCACCTCGGGCGCGAGCGCCTCGGCGATCTGGCGCGCGTCCTTGTCGGAGCTGACCGCGATCACGAGCGAGGGCCGGATCAGCTGCTCGCGGAGCGTCGCGGCGAGCGCGCGTGCGCCGTGTGGGTTGTGCGCGCCGTCGAGGATCAAATCGCCCGCGACCTCGAATCGGCCGGGATGCACGACGCTCGCGAGCACACCGATGCGATCGCACGCGAGGTGCAGCTCGTCGAGTGCGGCGAGCGCGGCCGCCGCGTTCGCGCGCTGGTGAGCGCCGGCGAGCGAGAGCCGCGGCACGCGCGCGATCGCGTCGTCGTCGACGACGGTGACGTGATCGACACCGGCGGCACGCGCACGCTCGACGAGCAGCGGCACCGCACCCGGCTCGCCGCTCGCGCCGCTCACGACGCGCTGGCCGCGCTTGAAGATGCCTGCCTTCTCGCCGGCGATCGCCGCGATCGAGTCACCGAGGATCTGCTCGTGGTCCATCGCAACGCCGGTGACGACCGCGATCGGCGCGTCGACCGCGTTGGTCGCGTCGAGCCGGCCGCCGAGCCCGACCTCGAGGATCGAGACGTCGACGTTCGCATCCGCGATCACGCACAGCGCGATCGCGGTGACCTGCTCGAAGAACGTCAGCTCGCCGCCGCCGGCCGCCTCGACGCGCGCGGCCGCAGCGACGACCGCGTCCTCGGTCGCGAGCGCGCCATCGATCTGGATCCGCTCGCGCAGCGTCGACAGATGCGGCGACGTGTACGTCGCGACGCGCGACCCGCTCGCGCGGACGAGCGCGGCGAGCATCGCGACCGTCGAGCCCTTGCCGTTGGTGCCGCCGACGTGGACGACCGTGCCGAGGCGCTCCTCGGGATGACCGAGCGTCGCGAGCAGGTCGTGCATTCGCTCGAGCCCGAGCTTCATGCCGAAGCGCCGGGCGCCGACGAGCCGGACGAGGAGATCGCGATACGCGCTCACGACACTGTATGCCGGTGGACCGGCGGGAGAGCTAGTCGGTCGCGGGAGTCTCGGCGTCGTCGGGGATGGCCGTTCCCGTGACCCGATCCGGGACCGCGCCGCGCTCGAACCAGCGCAGCGTGCGCTCGAGCGTCTTCTTCAGATCCTTGCGCGGCACGACGAGGTCGACCATGCCGTGCTCGAGCAAGAACTCCGAGCGCTGGAATCCCGGCGGCAGCTGCTGGCGGATCGTCTGCTCGATCACGCGCGGGCCGGCAAAGCCGATCAGCGCGTCAGGCTCGGCGATGATCACGTCACCGAGCATCGCGACCGACGCGGCGACGCCGCCGGTGGTCGGATGCAGGAGCACCGCGATGTACGGGACGCGCGCCTCGCGCATCTTGCTGCGCGCCGCGCTCGTCTTCGCCATCTGCATGAGCGAGAGCACGCCTTCCTGCATGCGCGCGCCGCCCGACGCCGAGAACAGGATCGCCGGCCGCTTGTGCGCGATCGCGCGCTCGAACTGGCGCGTGATCTTCTCGCCGACGACCGAGCCCATCGAGCCGCCCATGAACTCGAACACGAAGAAGCCGACCTCGCTGGCGATGCCGCCGACCGCCGCGGTGCCCGCGCGGTACGCGTCGCCCGGGCCGACCTTGCGGGTCGTGCCCTTCAGCTGGTCGACGTACTTCTTGCTATCGACCCGGAAGCCGAGCGGGTCTCCGGATTCGAGCTCCCGGTCGTGCTCCTGCCAGCTCCCGGGATCGACCATCATGGCGATCCGTGCCTCGGTCGGCATCCGGAAGTGGTGATTGCAGCTCGAACAGACCCGGAAGTTGGCGTCCAGGTCCTCCTCGTAGAGGGTGGTGCTGCAGCGCTCGCACTTGGTCCAGATCCCTTTGGGGACTGACTTTTTGGGCTGCTCTGCGAGGCCCTGGGTTCGGGACCACCACGCCATAGGGGGGCACTGATAGCAGAGACGCCAAGTATGGTAAAGGCCTGGCTTTGAGAGCCTTCACGATCTCGGTGAAGCTCCGATGGCGTGAATTCCTTCTGCTTTGTCTCGCGGTCTTCGCGCGCTTCTGCTAGACACCAAAGGGGAAAACGCTGTCTGAAGGGCGTTTTGGCGTGTAGGTTGACCGCCCCGCAGAGAGGTCGCGATGTCGTCCGTCCTTGTCGTCAACGAAATCAGTACGGAGCGCGAGGAAATTGCCCGCGCTCTCGAAGCCGAAGGATTCACGGTTGTTCAGGCATCGTCCGCCGCTGAAGCGGTGCGCGAGATCTGGGGTGGGTCCTTCATTGTCGCCGTGGTCTCGACACTTTTGACCGGCACGACGCACACCGCGCTCGTCCAGCAGCTCGGTCAAATGGCGCCGGAAATCGAGACCCTGGTCCACGCCAAAAACGACGAGATTCCTGCGCTCGTGCGCAAGTGCATCTCGATTCGTGAAGGCGAAGCGGCGGCGTAAGCCGTCGCCTCAGACGCCGAAGCGATCTTTCAAGTTCAGGAACTCGAGGAACTCGAGCAGCCTGCCCACCTCGGGGACGATGAAGCCGTCCCCCGAGATACCTGCGTCCTCCGCCATGAGGACCAGGCGCGCGGCGCGTAGCCGATCGACGACCTCGATCACCTCGTGGACCGGCAGGCCGACGCGGACGGCGATGTCCTCGACGCGCTTCGGCACGAGGATCGCGGTGCCGGCGGTCATCGTCCCGCCGGCGAGCATCACCTGCTCGTCGGCCAGGTGACGCAGGCACTGCACGACGCGATGGTTCGGCGTCGGAAGCAGCAGCAGCTCGACGTGCTGGTTCGCGTTCTCGAGGCGAAGCGCGAGCGCCTTGATGATGCGGAGCGCGATCTCCGGACGGGCACGCAGCATCGCCTCGAACGTGCTGCCTTCGATCACGAGGAGCCGCGAGTCGACGCGGACGACCGCCGTCGCCGAGCGCGGCCGGGCGTTCAGGATCGCCATCTCGCCGAAGAACTCGCCCGCCGGAAGGACCGCGAGCACGCGCTCGGTCTCGCCGACCTTGCGCCGGATCTCCACCTCGCCCGCCGTGACCACGTACATGTAATCGCCGGGCTGCCCTTCCTCGAACAGCACGGTGCCCGCCTGGAAGTCGCGGGCGAACCGATCGAGTCCGTCGTTCACGTCTCCACCCTACCCGTCACTATCGCATGGTTGCGTGGCGGAGGATGTGCAGCAGCGCGCGGCTTCCGACCTTCGGATCGCGGCGCGCATCCGCCGGCAGTGCGACCTCCTCGCAGTTGAGGCCGAGCTTCACGCCGCGCACGAGCATCTCGACGTCCCAGCCGTCGCCGCGATCGCGCATGCCGAGCGCGACGAGCGCCGGGAACTTCATCGCCCGAACGGGTCCCACGCTCGACCAGCGCTGGCGGTAGACCGTATCGATGAGCCCGATCACGAGCTTCTCGCGGACACGCGGCCGGCCGGTCTCGGCACCGAGCACGAGCTCGACACCGCGCTCGGCGATCGGCTCGACGAGATCGAGCATCGCGGCAGCGGCGGCCGGGCGATCGCCGGGCACGAACACGACGACATCGGGCACGCGAGGCAGCACGCCGAAATGGGCTTGCGCGCGCAAGCACGCGGCGCCGTAGCCGCCGCTCGGCTCGCGCAGGACGAGCGCACCGGCGTCGCGGGCGATCTCGGCGCTGCGGTCGCGCGACGCGCGATCGACAACGACGACGGAGCGGATCGCGCGATGCGGGAGCTCGCGCAGGACGGGACCGAGGCTCGCCGCGTGGTCGCGCACGGGCACGACCACGTCGATGAGCGGAGTACTTGCCACGCGGTTATGGTACACGAGCCGCGATGGCGCTCACGTACAAGGACGCAGGGGTCGATATCGACGCCGGCAACGCGCTGGTCGAACGCATCAAGCCGCTCGCCAAGGCGACCATGCGCCCCGAGGTCCTCGGAGGAATCGGTGGGTTCGCCGCCTTGACCCGGATTCCGACGGCCTACAAGGAGCCGATCCTCGTCAGCGGCACCGACGGCGTCGGAACGAAGCTCAAGACCGCGTTCGCGGCGGACCGCCACGACACGATCGGCATCGACCTCGTCGCGATGTGCGTCAACGACGTGCTCGTCACCGGCGCCGAGCCGCTGTTCTTCCTCGACTACTTCGCGACCGGCGCACTCGACGTCGCGACCGGCGCATCGGTGATCGCCGGCATCGCCGAGGGCTGCAAGCAGGCGGGCTGCGCGCTCGTCGGTGGCGAGACCGCGGAGCTGCCCGGCCTCTACCACGGCAAGGACTACGACCTCGCCGGCTTCTGTGTCGGCGTCGTCGAGCGCTCGCAGATCCGGCCGACGCGCGACCTCGTCGCCGGCGACGTCGTGATCGGCCTGCCCTCGGCGGGCCTGCACTCGAACGGCCACTCGCTCGCGCGCAAGGTCGTCCTCGAGACTCTCGCGCTGCCGCTCGACGCCCCGCCCGCGCTCCTCGGCGGCTCGACCGTCGCCGACGAGCTGCTGCGCCCGACGATCATCTACGCGAGCGCGTTCAAGGCGCTCGCCGACATCCCGTGGAAGGCGGCCGCCCACATCACCGGCGGTGGCCTCGTCGAGAACCCGCCGCGGATCTTCGCGGACGACTCCCTCGCCGTCGAGCTCGACGCGACGACGTGGGAGGTTCCGGGAATCTTCAAGCTGATCCAGTCCGCCGGCATCGCCGACGACGAGATGCGCCGCACGTTCAACATGGGCATCGGCATGATCATCGTCGTGCCCGCCGCGGCCGCGCAGAAGGCCGTCTCGGCGCTCGCCGCCTCGCGCGCGCGCGTCATCGGCACGCTCGTGCCTCGCGCCGGCGGCGAGGCTTCGCGTCTCGCATGAAGATCGGCGTCCTCGTCTCGGGCGCCGGCACGAACCTCCAGGCGCTGCTCGATGCGGAGGCCGCGGGCACGCTCGCGCCGGCCGAGATCGCGGTCGTCGTCAGCAATCGCCCCGAGGTCCCTGCCCTCGCCCGCGCCGAGGCCGCCGGCAAGCCTGCCGTCGCGATCGATCACAAGGGCTACGCCGAGCGGACCGCGTTCGAGGACGCGATGATCGCCGCCCTCGATCGATATGGCGTCGAGCTCGTCGTGCTCGCCGGCTTCATGCGCGTGCTCACGAGCCGGTTCCTCGATCGCTATCCGCTGCGCATCGTCAACACGCACCCGTCAATCCTGCCGGCGTTCGCCGGTGCCGACGCGCCGGCGCAGGCGATCGCACACGGCGTGAAGCTGTCGGGCGTCACCGTGCACTTCGTCGACGCGAGCCTCGACGGCGGTCCGATCATCGCGCAGGTCGCGGTGCCGGTCCTCCCGGGCGACGATGCCGCCGCGCTCCACGCGCGAATCCAGCGCGAAGAGCACCGCCTGCTTCCCGACGTGGTTCGGCGCTTGGCGGCGGGTCTCGTGTCGTGCCAAGGTCGACTCGTGGTGGATCGTGCCGAGTAACACGTACGATCTGATCGTCCTCGGCGACGATCTGGCCGCCCTCGTCTGCGCCACGCTCTGCGCGCGCCGCGGTATGCGGACACTCGTCCTCGGCAGCGACCGTCCCGCGCGCTACCAGCTCGGCCCGCACCGGCTGCCGGTCGAGCCCGCGATGTGGCCGGTCGGCACCGGCTCGCCCGCCGACCGCGTCCTCAAGGAGCTTCACGCCGAGATGGCGCTCCGCCGAAAGCTGCGCGAGCCGCGCATCGCCGCCCAATGGATCGCGCCCGACATGCGCGTCGATCTCGGCGGCGATCGTCTCGCGGCGGAGCTCGCGCGCGAGGTCGGCGACGGTGCAGAGCCATGGCTCGCGCGCTGGCAGCGCGGCAGTGATCTCGCCCGCACGCTCGATGCGCTGCTCTCCGGCGAGCACGCGTTCCCCGGCGTCGGCTTCTTCGAGCGGCGCGAGGTCGCCAAGCTCGCCGAGGCCGTGTCCGAGGCCACGACCGCCTGGTGGCAGGATGCCGCCGCCGACCCGCACGCGAAGCTCTGGCGTCACCTCGCCGCGATCGCGCTGCGCCATCCGTCGGCCCCGCCTGCCGCGATCGCCCCCGCGATCGATTCGTGGCGCAGTGGTCCGCCCGCGCTGCGCGGCGACGGCGACGCGATCCGCGAGCTGCTCGTCGAGAAGCTGACGACCGCCGGCGGCGAGGTCCGCGCCGGCACGGTGACCGAGGCGAGCGTGTCGTGGGGCAAGCTCTCGAGCCTGACGCTCTCGAACGGCGACGACATCGGCGCCGGCCAGGTCGTCGCGAGCATGCCGCCCGATCGCCTCGTCGAGCTGCTCGGCAAGAAGGCGCCGAAGAAGCTCGGCGAGCTCGCCGAGGGTGCGAAGATCGTCGGATATCGCTACACGCTCAACATCGTGATGGCCGAGGCCGGCATCCCCGAGCACATGGCGCCGACCGTCGCCGTGATCGCGGAGCCCGACAAGGATCCCGCCGGCGATGCCGCGTTCTCGATTCACCTCAGCGAGACCGACGACGCGGGCCGCATCGTCGCGACGATCGCGGCGGTCCTGCCCGCCGACGGAGCGATCGATCCCGATCGCATCGCACCGAAGCTGATCGCGCTGCGCGCCGGCCTGTGGCGCCGCCTCGGCGAGGTCATGCCGTTCTTCGAGAAGCACCTCGTGCTCGCACACAGCCCGTTCGAGGCGACCCCGCCGCAGGTGCCCGGTGGACGAGGCAGCTACGACGTGCCGAAGAACCTGCCGCTGCAGATGGCGCCGGTGTGGATGGGAACCTCGAGCGAGATGCTCGCCGCGTCGGCGGAGACAGGCGCGGTCGGCTACGTGACCGGCCTCAAAAACCTGACCCTCACGGGCGAGCAGATCCTGCCGACGCTCGGGACCGAAGGCGCACTGACGGCGGGCTGGAGTGCCGCGAAGGTGGTGTGCGCTCTGTCGGGCAAGAAGAAGGACTACCTGCGCCACGAGATCGTCGGCGCTGCGTCCTGAGCGCCGCCGCGGCGATTCGTAACGGCCGCTGCAAGAAGGCACCTCTCGTCGGGGTCTCTTTCCCGATCTGGTTCGAACGGTTCGAACAGCGAGCACGCGGACCGCGTGCGAACCGCTCGAGGAGTGAGCGGGGGATCATTCGAACGGAACGAATCCGATCCGTAAGATCCGTAGGGGTCAGGCATGACTTGCATGACGTGCCGCCGTTCGCGTTCGAACGGTTCGAACGCGATCCGAAAAGGGGATGCGCAGAGGACGGGCTCGTTGTAGCGAAGCCCACACTACGTGAGGCGCGGGATGGCGAGCGCGTCGGCGGTCGCGTCGTCGTCGACGACGAGGATGATCGGGTCGTCGGTCGACACGCGTTCCAGATCTGCGGGCACGACGCGCAGCATCGGCGCGGCCCCGTAGGCGCGAGCCTCACGCGCGAGCTCGGCGGGGTCGGCGCCATCGTGCGCGGCGAGGATCGCGCCGCCGATCGAGGAGCTGCAGGCCTCGGCGGTGATCGAGAGTGGGCTGGACGCGACGATCGCGCACGGACCGAGCAGCGAGCAGATGCCCGGGATGCCGACGAGCGTGCCGGTCGCCGGCGAAAGATCGTCGAGCACGCGCTGCACGCTCGGCGCGAGCACCACCCGCGAGTCTCGATAGAGCGCGACGCCGCGCTGCGCGAGCTCGCCACGGCCGAGCGCCTCGTCCCACGTGCCCGTGAGCCTCGCGAGCTCGGCCGGCGACGCGCCGTCGATACCCGCGAGATGAAGACCGTAGAGCAGCGCGAGCACGGGCTGCAGCTGCGCGGACAGATCGAAGCGCGCCACGAGCGTCGCGAACGGCGACTCCGCAGACAGCTCGAAGCCGTCCAGGCCCGGGCCGTCGACCGATCCGGCGAGCGCACTGCGCGCCCACGCGAGCGCGTCGTCCCGCCAGGTCGGCGGCGCGTCGGGCCAGAACTGCGTCAGCGCCTCGACGGTGCGCGCGCGAGGGCCGCGTATGCGCGCGCGCCATGCCGCGAGCTGCGCGTCGGTCGTCGATGGTCGCACCGCGCCCTGCTCTCGTGGCATCGCCGTCACTGCGAGCTCCAGCCGCCGTGCGTTCGCGAACGAGTCTGCAGCGCGCGACGGGCCCGAGTCGGATCGCTGGCCGTCGTGCGCGACGGATTCGGGCATCGGCGGCGCCGAGAGCGTGACCGATGTCGGCACCGCCTCGACGTCGTCCTCGCCCGACAGCGTCGAGCGCACGACGAGGTCGGTCATTGGCGTCGGCTCGGGCCACGTCGACGCCTCGCGTGTCCTCGGCGTCGAGAACGGCGCAGGTCTCGGCCGTCCGCTCGGCAGGCTCGACGGAGCGGTCGCGCCCGTCGCGACGATCGGACCGGACGATTGCTTCGCCGCCTCGAACGGCACCGCCCCCGACGGTTGCTTCGCCACCTCGAATGGCACCGCCCCCGACGGTTGCTTCGCCACCTCGAATGGCGTGGCACCCGACGCCTGCTTCGCGAGGTCGCGCGGAATGGCCCCCGAGGACTCGCGTGCAACGGTGACCGGACCGGACGTATCGGAATCGCGATCGAGACCGACGATCGTGATCGGGTGCTGCGCCTGCGCGGCGAGCACGCCGGTCACGCGGCCGAGCACGAGGCCGGCGGACTCCACCCTGTCGATGCCCTCGGGGCCGACCATGCGAAGGCCGTGGCGGCCGTCGAGATCGATCACCCAGACGCGGCCGCTCGTCGCGCCGACGCACACGAGGAGATCGCTGCGCGGATGCGACGACACCGACGCGATCGGCTCGGGCAGATCGTGCGCCTTCGGCTGGCCGCGGTTGACGAGCGGCATCACGTCGATGCGTGTGGGGTCCTCGCGGGTTGTCATCCACACGACGCGATCGCTGCCGCCGACGGCGGTGACCGCGACCGGGCGCGTCAGCTTGAGCCGGCGCTTCGGCATCCGGTTCTGCGGATCCCACTCCTCGATCATGCCCGCGAGCGCGATCAGGAAGTTCGCGCCGGCGGCACCCGCGGCGACCGGTTGCGTGCGTGCCGGGAGCTGATGGAGCAGCAGCGCGCGCTCCGTTGCCGCGATGACCGCGGCGCCATGGAGGCCCGCACCGAGGGGACCGATCACGAGCGCGTGATTGCCGACCGACGCGAACAGCTTCATCGGCGCCTCGAGCCGCATCTCGGCGATCGTGCGAGGACCGAACGGATCGACGAGGTAGGCCATGCTGTGCGCGCCGTAGCGCGACAGCACGAGCAGGCGCGGCGGCGTGCCGACCCAGGCGACATCGGTCGACGTGGCGTCGACATCGACGCCCAGCTCGGCGAACGGCGAGCACGAAGGAACCTCGACGACGACGACGCGCGACGGCTCGTGGATCGCGCCGAGCGTGCCGTCGCCGGCGATCACGACCTGCGGGCGCGCCGCAGGTGCAAACGCGGTCGCCTGGGCGTTCACCACCACGACGCGAGCGTACAACGGGCGGCGCTCTGGATCACGTCAGGGCTTCGAGCGGAACCCAGCCTCGGCGCGAGCGGTCCGGCTGCCAGTCGCCGGCTCCGTCCTGCTTGCCCATGCAGCCGAATGCCCACCGTGCATGGCGCACGGGTCGCTTCGCGCCGCCGTTCTCGTAGAGTGGCACTTCGCGCGTCTGCATGACGAAGAAGTGGTTGCCCGGCCGCGCGACGTCGATCGCCGTCGGGACCTTGCCATGCTGCGGAAGCGCCATGCAGACGTTGTAGAACCCGTCCTGCACCTCCGCGTTGCTCGTGCGGTGCAGGTAGTGATCGTACTGCGCGCGCGTCTGGGCGGCGCGATGCGGGGTCAATGCGAGATCCGTCGCGCGCGTCGCGGCCTTGAACACGCGCTCCTTCAGGCGACCCCGCGGCGCTGCAGGCGCATCGCGGCCGGCCAGGTGGCGCGCCGCCTTGACGAGCTTGTCGCCGTCGACGTCGAGCGCGTCGAGTGGCAGCCATGCCGAGCCGCCGAGTCGCGTCCGCGCGAGCACGCATGTGTGGTGGCGGCGATCGGGCAGCGTCAGGACGCGCGGCTGCGCGATGTTGACGGTGATCGCGTCGGCCTGCGTCACGACGTCGAACGCGCGCACGCCTGCGCCCGCGACGAACGAATAGCGCTGCGTGTCCGCGCGCACGCGAAACGTCTGCTGCCTGCCGACGGCGACGCTCGGCCTGCCCGCATGTTGCTTCTTGTTGTAGCGATCGGTCGGTGCGTACGCGCGCTTGAGGTGGACGGCGCCGGCCGGCGTCGCTCGCGCTGCGACCCGCTCGCCCGATGCAGCACGCGCTTCGTTCGCGTCGGCCTCGCGCTCGGCTGGGCTGTCGGCCGGGGCGACACCCCGCGCGGCGGAGCTCGCATTGCGCTGCTGCATCACGTGCGTCATCTCGTGGGCGACGAGCTCGCGCGATGGCTGTGCGTCCGCAAATGCGACGCTCGTCCCGGCGGCGGCCGCCTGCGCTCCCAGCGCCGTCAGGTCCGCACCGACGTGCGCCTGGACGCCGGAGAAGGACGTGCCGAACATCTGCTCGACGTGCTCGCGGTGAGGAAGCGGCGCGCGCGTCGACGCGTCGACCGGCAGCTCGCTCGCGCTGTCATCCGACGCGTCGTCGAGCTCGGCGAGCACCTCGGGATCCGCGACCGGCTCCTCGTGCTCCTCGTGCTCCTGGTCCGCGTCGTCGGCCGGCGCTTCGGGGGCGGCGACGCCCGCCCACCGCGCGAACACCGAGTCGGCGGCACGCGCACCCGGCGCGTCGGCCGGTGCACCCTCGCTCAACGTCGAGCGGCCCGGAACCGTGGCCGCCGAGCCCGCGACCGCGTCGACCGACGACGACGCCGACGACGACGACGACGAGCGATGCGCGCGATCGGGCTCCGGTCTCACAGCGATCGACGATATCGCGCACGCGTGCGCCGACAAGCTGGGGACCTCGTTCCCACTGCAACCGGTCGTCCGCGTCGTCACGCACCGGGCTCGAAGACGAGCTCGAGCGTCGCGCGAAACCGCGGTGCCCCGATGTGATCGTCGAGCCCCTTGCCGACGCGGCCGGCGATCGCGAACCACGGACGGATGCGACTGACGAGCCCGAGCCGGCCTTCGAGCGGCGACGGGCCGCGCTCTCCGGCGACGTCGTTGCCGAGGACACCGACGACCTCGGCGGTCACGCGGACGTGGTTGGCGGGGCACCAGAGGCCGGGCACGGCGGGCAGCTCGTAGGTCGCGCCGATCGCACCGGTGAGGTCGTCACCGACGAGGCGATCGGCGACGAGGATCTCGCGGCCGCGAAAGCGCACTCCCGCGGAGCCGGCGAGGACGATGCCGGCCGGCAGCTGGAAGCGGCCGATCAGCATCCACGCCGCGGAGTAGCGGGCATCGCCGGCGAAGTCGTAGTCGTCGCCGGTCGGCAGCGTGAGCTGGGCGCGGGCGAAGATCGTCGCGGCCCCGCGCCGCGCGAGCCGGAGGCGAACGCCGAGACCGAGGTCGCCGAGGACCCAGGCGTCGAGCGGCGTGTCGTCGCCGATGCGCTGCCAGCGCGTGCCGCTCTGGTGCGAGAACGGCATGCGGATGTCGGCGATCACCGACGGGCCGAGCGCGATCGCGCCGCCGAGCGCGAGTGTCTCGCGCTGGTCGACGGGGAACACCTTGATGTCGACGGTGTGGAGGCGCATCGGCCGATCGAGGAAGCCGAGCTGCGCCGACAGCGCGTAGTTCTCGATCGGCGCACCACCGTCGAAGCCGAGCTCCGCCTGCCCCGGGGGTGGCGCGTCGCGATCGAGCTCGAACGCCTCGGGCCGATGGCTCGGTCGATCGGCGAGTGCCGGCGAGGCCGCCACCGCGATCGCGAGGACGGCGACGACGCGCTTCATCCCATGATCCGCGAGCCGAGCTCGTAGACCCGCGCCGGCGCCATGTGGCGGTAGCGCGTGACCTGGACGCGAAGCTGCGCGATCTGATCGATCACGTCGCGGCGGCTCGCACCGTTCGCGATCATCGCGCGGGCGCGCTCGACGATCGCGGCACGCGCGGCCTTGGGGTGATAGATGAACGTGCGCCCGAACCGGACCTCGCCGTTCACGCCGACGAGGCGCAACTCGGCGACGTCGCCGACCTCGACACCGACCATCGCGCGTTGCTCGTCGACGTGGAGCTCGGCACCGCCGAGGAGGTCGAGCAGCTCGATGCGGCCCTTCGCGATCGCGCGGACCTCGTAGAGGCTGCGCTGCGACGTGACGAGCGCGCCGACGACGGTCGCGCGTGGATCGCCCGCGTCCCGCAGCTCGCGATACGTGCGCGCTGCGGCGGGCAGCTCGCCCTCGCCCCCGACGCGCTCGACGACGAGCCACTCGACGAACGCCGCGCTCCACGCCTCCCACAGCTCGTCGTCCTGGTGGACCTTGCCGCGCCGCTCCTCGTACTCGCGCCGCGCGGCACCCGCCACCTCGAGGTCGGCCGTGTGCTGCGCGTAGAGCTCCTCGGTCACCTGATAGAGGAGCGCTCCAGGTGACGACGGCTCCGCGCCCGAGGCGCTCACTTCGACCTCTTCTTCAATTCCTCGCGGAAGCGGTCGAACAGGTAGCTCGCGTCGTGCGGCCCCGGACTCGCCTCGGGGTGATACTGGACGCTGAACACCGGCTTGCCGGCGACCGCGATGCCCTCGTTCGAGTGATCGAACAGGTTCTCGTGCGTGACGTGGACGCCGGACGGCAGCGTCGACTCGTCGACGACGAAGCCGTGGTTCTGGGACGTGATCTCGACCTTGCCTGTCGTCCTGTCGAGCACCGGGTGATTGCCGCCGTGATGACCGAACGGCAGCTTGAGCGTGCGGGCGCCGAGTGCGAGGCCGAGGATCTGGTGGCCGAGGCAGATGCCGAACACCGGCTTGCCGGTCTGGATCAGCTCGCGCGTCGCGAGGATGCCGTAGTCGACGGCGGCCGGATCGCCGGGACCATTCGACAGGAAGTAGCCGTCGGCCCCGAGCGCGATCGCCTCGCGGGCCGGCGTCGACGCGGGAACGACCGTCACGCGCGCACCGATATCGCGGAGCTGGCGGAGGATGTTCTCCTTGATGCCGAAGTCGTAGGCAACGACGTGGAACGCGATCGCCGGCGGCGGCAGCGCGCGGCCGTCGTCGGTCGCCCGCCAGGTCGGCTGCGTCCACTCGTACCGCTGGCCGCACGTGACGCGCGGGACGAGGTCGAGGCCGTCCATCTTCGGCGACGCCTGGACGCGCGCGAGCACACCCTCGAGGTCGGTCACGTGTGGCGTGATCGCGCCGCGCATCGCGCCCTCGTCGCGGAGCACGCGGGTCAGCGCGCGCGTGTCGATGCCGTCGATGCCGGGCACGGCCGATTGCTCGAGCCAGTGCGGCAGCGTCTCCTCGGCGCGCCAGCTCGCCGGAATCGGCGATAGCTCGCGGATCACGAGGCCCGCGCACGCGACCTTCTTCGCCTCGACGTCATCCTTGTTGACGCCGACGTTGCCGATCTGCGTCGCGGTCATGACGACGATCTGTCCGGCGTAGGACGGATCGCTCACGATCTCCTGGTAGCCGGTGATCGACGTGTTGAACACGACCTCACCGATCGACTCGTTCTTGCCGCCGAAGCCTTCCCCGCGGAAGACCCGGCCGTTCTCGAGGACGAGGGCTGCAGGCCAGCGCGCGGTCACTTGAGCCTTCCGTCGAGGTCGTAGACCGCGCGACCTTCGAGCAGCGTCAGCACCGCACGGCCGGCGAGCGTCTGGCCGAGGAACGGCGAGTTCTTCGACTTGCTCGCGATCGCGTCGGGGGTCAGCGTCAGCGGTCGCTCGGGATCGATCACGGTGATGTCGGCGACCGCGCCGACGGCGAGCGTGCCGCCCGGCAGACCGAACGTCCGCGCCGGGCCGCCGGTCAGCGCCGCGATCGCGCGCCGCTCGTCGAGCGTGCCCATGCGGACGAAGTCGAGGATGATCGGCAGCGCGGTCTCGAGGCCGAGCATGCCCGGCGCCGCGCACTCGAACTCGACGTCCTTCTCGACCGGCGAGTGAGGCGCGTGGTCGGTCGCGATCGCGTCGATCGTGCCGTCGGCGAGCGCCTCGAGCAGCGCCTCCTGATCGGCGGCGGTGCGCAGCGGCGGCATCACCTTCGTGCGCGTGTCGTAGTGGCTGCACGCCTCGTCCGTCAGCGCGAGGTGGTGCGGCGTGACCTCGCACGTGACCGGCAGGCCGCGGCGCTTGGCATCGCGGACGAGCGCGACCGTGCGCGCCGTCGAGACGTGGGCGACGTGGTAGCGCGCGCCGGTCCACTCGACGATCTCGAGATCGCGCGCGACCATCGAGCTCTCGGCGCAGGCGGGCTGGCCGCGGATGCCGATCCGCGTCGACACCGCGCCCTCGTTCATCGCGCCGCCTTCGGCGAGATCGAGATCCTCGGCGTGCTGGACGAGCGGGAGGTCGAACGTGCGGGCGTACTCGAACGCGCGCCGCAGGAGGCCCGCGTTCATCACCGGCCGGCCGTCATCGGAGATCGCGACGATGCCGGCCTCCTTCATCTCGGCGATGTCGGCGAGCGCCTTGCCCTCGAGCCCGTGCGTGATCGCGCCGATCGGCCGGACGCGGACCGCGCCGACCTCGCGCGCACGCCGGACCATCAGCTCGGTGATCGCGCGCTGGTCGTTGACCGGCTTCGTGTTCGGCATGCAGCAGACGGTCGTGAAGCCGCCCGCGGCCGCCGCACGCGTGCCCGTCTCGATGTCTTCCTTGTATTCCTGACCGGGCTCGCGGAGGTGGACGTGCAGGTCGATGAGACCGGGCACGATCCACAGGTCCTTGACGTCGATGATCCGCGGAGCGACGAGGCCCCTCCCGATCTCGACGATCCGGCCATGGGTGATGCGGACGTCGGCCGCCTGATCAACGGGACGCTGCGCCGCCGGGTCGAACACCCGGCCGCCGCGTAGCACCAGATCCCCGGGATCCATCGGGGATGGGTCTTACCATGCCTGCTATGCTCGCAACATGCCGACGGCGGGGATCGTCATCATCGGCGACGAGATCCTCAGCGGCAAATTTGCCGAGGAGAATGCAGCATTTCTGATCGGGGAATTGCGGGCGCTCGGCGTCGACCTCCGGAGAATCACCATCGTTCCGGACGACGAGGACGACATCGCCGCCGCGGTCGTCGACATGGCGAGGCGCTTCGACCACGTATTCACCTCCGGCGGCGTCGGCCCGACCCACGACGACATCACGATGGCCGCGATCGCCAAGGGGTTTGGCACGACGGTCGTTCGCCATCCGGACCTCGAGGCGCGCGTTCGTGGCTACTGGAAGGACAACCTCGCGGACGCCAACCTCCGGCTCGCCGACGTCCCCGCCGGCGCCGAGCTCGTCTTCGGCAAGGACCAGATCTGGCCGGTCGTCGCGCTCGGGAACGTCTACATCATGCCGGGCGTGCCGACGCTGTTCCGGCGCAAGTTCGTCGACATCCGCGACCGGTTCCGCGCCGCGCCGGTGACCGCCGCTCGGCTCTACGTCGACGTCGAGGAGGGCGAGCTCGCCCCCTACCTCCACGCGATCGTCGACCGCCATCCCACCGTCCGCGTCGGCAGCTACCCGCGCTTCTCCGAGCGCGACTTCAAGGTCCTCGTCACGCTCGAGGGTGCGACCGGCGACGAGGTGACCGCAGCATTCGACGAGCTGGCCGCCGCGATCGGCGATCGCGTGGTCCGCCGCGAGTCTCCGGAACGCGTCGGTTGAACCGCACCCTGCCCGTCCTGCTGCTCGCAGCGTGTGGCTCGCGGCCGACCGACAACACGATGGTCGAGCATGCGCGGGGCTGCGGACTGACGTGACCGAGATGTCGTGATCACGCCGGCGTCCCGCCCGGCAACTGCGGGAATGTCCACGGCGCAGCCGCATGGCATATCTCGTGCTCCTCGCTCGCGCGTGCGCGCGTGGTCGTATGTCGTCGGTGCGTTGATCCTGGGCGGCTGTAGCGTGCTCGGCGACTCGCACGCGGCGAACGAGCGGCCCGATGCGACGGTGCCCGACGCTCCCACCCCGCCGCCCTACATGCCGCCGACCTCGTGCCAGCTCGCGGTCGTGACGTCGGTCTCGCGCTGCACCGGATCGACGGCGTCCGTCCGGATCACGAACGCATACATGGGCGCGGGGAGCCACTCGATGTGCGTGTCGACGCTGCGCGACGAGACGGTGCAATGCACCGCCGGGTGTGCCGTCGAGGGCGAGCGCACGCGGAGTGGCACCAGCGTCTCGTTCTTCGAGTACCTCTACGGCTGGCACGCGAGGCTCCTGTGCGCGGAGACGCCGGTCGCGGTCGTCGGTCAGCCGTGCACGACGACCGGAGGAATCGAGGCGTGCTTGCCGACGCGTGCGGTCGTCGACACGAACGGCCTCGTCACGGGCCAGGACTATCTCACCTGCGACTCGTCGACCCATCTCTGCAAGGCCGCCGGGCCGCCGACCATCGTCGATTACCTGCAGCCGTGTGATGCGACGCTCGTCGCGATGTACGCTGCGCCCGGCGTCAACGGCGTCGCCGGCGGGCTCGAGACCGCGTGCATGATCGCGTGGGACGAGACTGCACAGCAGGCGCGCAGCGGACGCACGCAGCAATGCCTGGGTGACTGGGAGTGCCCGTCCGGCGCGCTCTGCGACGACGGGCTCGACCGACTGCCCTCGACCAATCCCGTGCTCGGCGTGTGCAAGCCGGGGCCTCGCGGCGTGCTGACGCCCGCGATGCTCAGCCCCTGAGCAGCTCGGCGATTCGCTCGACGAGCTCGTCGGCGGGCACATCGACCTCGCGGTTCTCGCGCAGGAGCTTTAGCTTCACCGAGCCGGCCTGCTTCTCGCGTGTCCCGACGAGGACGGCGATCGGCACGCCCGAGCGGTCGGCATACTTCATCTGCTTGCCGAGCTTGTCGTCGCCGCCGTAGACCTCGGTCGCGATGCCGCGGCCGCGCAGGCTCGCCGCGAGCTGTGCGTACTCGAGCGCGAGCGGGGGCTCGACGTTGAGCACGAGCACCTTCGCCGTCGACGGCACGCTGTCCTTCACGATGCCCAGATCGATGAGCTGCGAGAACAGGCGCGTGAGGCCGATCGAGATCCCGACGCCCGGGAGCTTGCTCTTCGTGTAGTGGCCCGCGAGGTCGGCGTAACGACCGCCCGAGCAGATCGACCCGAGCTTGGGGTGCTCGGTCAGGAACGTCTCGTAGACCGTGCCGGTGTAGTAGTCGAGGCCGCGCGCGATCGCGAGGTTGATCTGCAACACGGACGCCGGCACGCCGAGCGCGAGCGTCCGCTCGTAGACCTGCTCGAGCTCGGCGAGGCCCTCCTTGAAGTTCGCGTTCGCGGGCTCGAATGCGTGCAGCGCGGCGAGCGCGCCGCGCGAGTCACCGGCGTGCGAGGTCAGCAGGTCGAGTAGCTTCTTCGCGGTGTCCGCGTCGCACTGCGCGGCGACCTTCTCCTCGATCTGCGCGCGCTCCTGCTTGCCGAGTCGATCGACCTCGTGGAGCACGTCCGCGTGCTTGGTGTCGGGCAGGCCGAGCGACTCGAGCAGGCCACGGAGCAGCTTGCGGTTGTTGATGAAGATCGTGAACGGGCCGAACGCGAGCTGGCTGAAGATGCCGTGGATGACGGCCGGGCACTCGGCGTCGTACGACAGCGGCAGCGTGTCCTTGCCGATCACGTCGATGTCGCACTGATAGAACTCGCGGAAGCGGCCCTTCTGCGCGCGCTCGCCGCGGTAGACCCGCTGGATCTGGTAGCGGCGGAACGGGAAGTTCAGCTGGTGCTCGTGCTGCGCGACGTAGCGCGCGAGCGGGACCGTCAGGTCGAAGCGCAGCGCCATCTCGGGCGCGTGGCCTTCCTTGATCGAGCCGGTCGACTGGACGAAGTAGACCTGCTTCTCGGTCTCCCCGCCGGTCTTCGTCAGCAGCACCTCGGTCATCTCGAAGGCGGGCGTCTCGACCGGGAGGAAGCCGAAGAGCTCGAAGTTGCGCCGGATCGTGTCCAGCATGCGCTGGAACGCGATCTGCTGCGCGGGCAGGAGCTCGAGGACTCCTTGCGGCGTGCGGGGCTGAACGGGCATGGCGGTGCTCGTTTATCACGGATATCGTCGGGGCCCATGTTCGAGTGCCGACATCAACCACTGAAGGTGCCCGAGCTCCTCGCAGCACAGCTGGTCGCGGCCTACAGCGAGCCGCATCGCGCGTATCACAACGCCGACCACATCGCCGAGCTGCTCGGCTGGTTCGACCGCGTCGAGGACGACGTCCGCTGGCGCGCGCCCGCCGAGGTCTACACGACGATCCTGTTCCACGACGCGATCTACGACCCCGGGAAGAAGGACAACGAGGCGAGGTCCGCGGCGTGGGCACGCGCGTCCGGGCTGCCGGTCGATCTCGAGCGCGTCGAGAGGCTGATCCTGATGACGGCGACGCACGGCGCGCACCAGTGGGCCGACCACGACGCCGCGCTATTTCTCGACAGCGACATGGCGATCGTCGGCGCGCCGGCGCCGCAGTTCGCGGCCTACGACGCCGCGATCGCGCTCGAGTACGCGAACGTTCCACGCGACACGTATCGCGCCGGGCGCCGCGCGTTTCTCGAGAGCCTGCTGAAGAAGCCGCGCATCTTCCTCACCGAGTACTTCCACGACAAGCTCGACGCGCAGGCGCGCGAGAACCTCGCGACCGCGGTGTACCGACTCGCGGGATCGTGATTCGCGGGATCGTGATTCGCGGGATGGTGACGCGCCACTCAGTCGCGCAGCGTGCGGACGACGAACACGGCCGCACCGAGCACGAGCACCAGGCCGCCGAGCCCGAACCACATCAGCCTGCTGCCACCGTCCGCGACCGGCGTCGCCTTCGCGGGCACGGCCTTCGCGACCGGTGCCGGCGCGCCCGTCGCGGCGAGGACCGGCTTCTCGACCCCGTGAGCGGGCAACTTCGCCGGACCGTCGGTCCATGACGTCGTCTCGATCGTCGTACCGTCGGCGCGGATCGCGGTCACCTCGACACGGTTGCCGGTGACCGTGACGCGCAGGTAGTGCAGGACGCGCTCGAACTTCTTCACCGCCTCGACGTCGATCGGGTTGGGCCGCGGGCGGCGCGGATAGAGGGGCGCACCACCGCCACCACTGATGAAGTAGTGGAGGCCGTTGTGATCCGCGCGCGAGTACACGTGGGCGTGGCCCGAGAACACCGCCGTGACGTCGTACAGCTCGAACAGCGGCGTCCAGCGCTCGCGCAGATCGGTCGCGCCACCGTGCAGCGAGACCGAGAACGGCGGGTGGTGCATCACGACGAAGATGTGGCGGATGCCCGGGTCCTGCCGCGCCGCGATCAGCTCGCGCTCGATCCACGACGTCTGATCGGTCAGCGTGAAGCTGTACGCGTTCGAGTCGAGGACGAGAAAGCGCGCGCTGCCGTACGTGAACGCGTAGTAGCGCTCGCTGTCGCCACCGTTCTCCGGCACCGAGAAGAATGCGCGGTACGAGTCAGCGGTGCGTCCCCTGCCCTGGCGGTCGTGATTGCCGAGCGCCGGGAAGTAGACGTTGTCGCGGAGGAACTTGTTCTCGACGTCGAAGAACTGCTGCCACTGATCCTGGCGGAAGCCCTCGTCGACCATGTCGCCGGTGCCGAGGACGAAGTCCGGCACCTCCTGGGACATGCGATTGACGACGCGGCGGTGCTGCTCGATGCTACCG
>JAEWJO010000660.1 GCA_023386455.1 Pseudomonadota bacterium
GTGCTCGATCGCGAGCGCCGGCAGCGCGCGCGCGATCCGGCTCGCGGCGAGGAGCCAGAGCGCCGCGGCGATCGCGGTCACGACGTAGAACACCTGCGGTGTGCCGGCGAGCGCGGCCGCGATGAGGCCGCCGAGCACGGCCCCTGCCCGCTTCGCCGTCCCGTCGAGGAAGCCGGCGACACGGCCGCGCACGAGCGTCGGCAGCAGCGTCTGCGCGAGCTTCTCGGCGGGCGTCTCGATCGATGCGTCGAGCACGCGCGCCGACATCTGCGTCGCGATCGCGACCGCGAGCACCGGCGCGATCACCAGCCCGAGCCCGGCGGCGAGCGCACCGAGCGGCGCGAGCAGCATCGCCCGCCCGGTCCCGAGCCGCGCGAGCAGCCGTGGCGCGACGAGCAGCTGGACGGCGAGCGTCACGAACTGCGCGCCACCTCGCACGCCGCCGAGCAGTGCGGCGATCTGTGCCGTCGAGCTTCCGCGTGCCGCGACCTCGACACCGAGCGCGAAGTACGCGAGCGATCCGAACCCGCCGGCCGCGCCGACGACGATCGCGAGGTGCGCGGCGAGCGGATGGCGCCGGACCGCGCGCGCGCCGTCGCGCCACGACCGCGTGATCAACGCGCCGACCTTCGCCGGTGGTGCGGCCACTCGCCGCGTCGACGCGAGCCGCGATGCACCGAGCCCAGCGGCCGCGAGCAACACCGCCGCACCGACGAGCACACCGCGCGCACCCGCCGCCGAGGCGATCGGGATCACGAGCAGCGCACCGACGGCGGCGCCCGCCCCGCCCGTCGCAGCGATCAGCGGCAACAGCCGCTGGCTCCGCCGCGCATCGATCCGCTCCGCGATCACGACCCAGAACGCGAGGTCGGTCGCCGCGGCGAGCTGCTTGCCGCCGACCAGCGTGATCACCGCTGCCGCCCTCGGCGCCGCGACCACGAGGATCGCTAGCCCCGCGATCGCCGCCGCGGAGATCAGCGACAGGCTCGCGAGCACGCGCCGCCGCTCGAGTCGGTCGGACAGCCCGCCGACGACGGCGAGCACGACCGCGAGCAGCGCGCTCGACACCGCGACCGCCTGGCCGAGGTGGGCCGGGCCGAGCTCGGCGAGGAACAGTGCATCGGCCGCCGCCGCGGTCATCGCCGCGCCGCCGCTCGCGAGCGCGAACACGATGCCCGCGGTCGCGACGAGCGCACGCTCGTCGGCGCGCAGGACGCGCGCACCGGTCAGTCGCGCCGCAGCCGACGCTGCACCCATCGCCTCTCATCATAGTCCGAGAACGGGGTCGGCCCCCGGTTCCGGGGCTACTCGCTGAACGTGCCGTTGTAGTACGCGTCCTCGTCGGTCGAGATCAGCACCTCGTAGCGCGCGAGGTCGAGCGAGCCGGGCACCGAGAGGTCGGCCGTGAACGTGCCGTCCTTGCGCGTGACCGCGTTGCCGAGCCACACGGAGCCCGCACCGGAGCGGCCGGCGGGCGCGAGCCACACGTTCACGTGGTGATCGGGCAGGCCCTTCGTCCCGACGCGCACGATGCCCTCGACGCGCAGGAAGTCGCCGCGGAACGCGCTCGAGTCGCTGCTGGTCACGAGCAGCTCCGGCGTCTTCTTCTTCGGATCCTGCGACTTCACGGGCAGCGACGGATCGGGCGAGATGCGGTCCTGCGTCGGGTTCTGGTCGAACACCGTCGAGCCGCTGCCCGATCCGCTGCCGGATCCGCCACCGTTGCCGTTGCCGTTGCCGTTGGTCGCGACCGCGCCGCTCGGCGGCGACTGATCGAGGCTCTGCTTCTTGTCGGCCTTCTGCTGATCGGTGAGGCCGTTCACCTCGCCCTCGAGCTGGGTGTACTGGTTGTTCTGGTACTCGGGCGGCTTCGCGAACGGATCGTCGCCGCGCGGCCGGTGCAGGCGCTTGTTGTCCGCGCCGGTGACGTTCATGCGGAGCGCGGCGCCGCCGAGGTCGATCCGCTGCCAGCCGCGCTTGGGGAACCAGACCTCGACGAACGCGTGCGCCTCGTTCTGGACGTAGCGCGTCGGGATGCCGACCGCGTTGGCCGTGACCATGAACGCGAACGAGCGATGCCGGCAGACGCCGGTCTGGCTGTCGCAGAGGTCGCGATAGATGTCGCCGGTCGGGTTCTTGATCTCGCCGGGCTCGAACGCGCGGAAGTGCTTCACGAGCGCGTTGAACGCGACGGAGAGGTCGTAGCCCTCGTCGATCTTGAGGTTCGCGAGCGTGACGCGCGCGGCGCGCATGGCCTGCGGCGGGACGATCGGCTTCAGCTCGGGTGGCGTCGCCGCGATGACGTCGCGCACCTTCATCGGTGCGCCGATCGGCAGCGAGGGCGCGAAGTAGCCGGCGTCCGCGTCGGCGTAGAACACGAGGCGGTACTGCCCCGCCGCGCTGCGCTCGTCGCTGCGCACGTAGAAGTTGTCGGAGCCGTCCTTGCTGAACTTGAGCGAGATGCGCGGCTTCACCTCGTACGAGAGGACGCGCATGTCGGGCGCGACCGACGGCAGCGGGATGTCGACGCCGGGCTTCAGCTGGAGCATCACGTCGCCCCAGAACCGATCGCGCCTGGCCGGATCCGTCGTGCCGCCGACGGGGATCTCGGTGAGGACGGTGCGCGCGACGTGGAGCGTGTAGTCGTCGCCGACGGCGTCGAACGCGCTCATGCGCTTGAACGGCAACACGTCGGGGTTGAAGACGCTGACGTACTGGAGCGTGCCGTCGTTGCCCGTGTTGTCGTCGGGCTTCATCGACGTCATGCGGTCGGCCGCGAACCCACCCTTGCCGAGGACGGGCTCGCCGGGCTTGCCCTTGGCGTCGACGGACGGCTCGGCGAGGAGCTTGTCGCCGGCGACGATCGCGTTCGGGTTGCCCGCGGTGCCCGCGCGACCGATCGCGCCCGGCGGCGACGCCTTGTCGCCCGTCAGCGCGGGAAGCTCCTCGTGGAGCTTCGGCGCCGGACGCCCCGGGGACTGCGCCAGCACGAGCCCGGTCGCGGTGGCGCCGACGGCAAGGACGGCGAGGACGGGCCCGGGACGCATCGCCCTCATGATGACACGGCGACGCGCCCGCGGTAGCGCGCGGCGCTACCGGCTGACCGTCAGGTTGACCGGGAGGGTGACGAGGGTCGGCGCGCCGGTCGCCGGGAAGCGCCACCCCGCGAGCTGGCGCTTGACGCACGAGAGGAGGCCCTGGTTGTGGAGGTAGCGCGGCGCCTGGACGCGGCTGCGCGAGACCTTGCCGGTGCCCTCGACGACCATCTTCACGGTGATCGTCCCGGCGATGTCGGTGTTCGACGCCGCCTGGACGACGCAGTTCTGCACGCCGCCGGACTCGCTCGCGATGACCGACCGGATCTCGCCGTTGTCGAGCGCGCGCGACTCGGCGCCGCCGCCCATGTCGATCGTCTGCTTCGGCGGGGACGTGTCGTCGCCTCGCCACTCGAGCGCGCGATCCGAGGCGGACAGCTCGACGAGCCGCTGCGGCTCGGTCTCCTCACCGCCGCCCTGGGACGTCCAGTCCTCGTCGTCGCCGCCCGGCTGACGCGAGACACCGCGCCGGCCCGGGCGCTTCTTCTTCACCTTGCCGGTCCCGGCGTCACTCGGTGCCGAGGCGACCACTCCGGCATCGGCCGGTGCGATAGTGTGACTCGCCCACGGTGGACGCAGCGCGAGATACATTCCACCGGCCCCGACAGCAAGGCCGATGACGAGCCCCATCCCGAGCGAGCCACGCACTGGCCGACAGTTGTATCACGCGTTCTCGCTCCGGGCCGCCGTCTGGACGACCGTGACCGGCGCGTTCACGATCTACGCGGTCCAGAGTGCGTGCGTCACGCTCGGCATGGCGAGGATCGTCGCGGCGATCGCCGGCGATGTCGTCGCCCTCGCGGTCGTCATCGCCGCCTCGCGCGTCGCCGGGCTGCGCCTGGCCGATCTCGGCCTGCGCCGGCCCGCCGTGCGGTTCGTGATCGCGGCCGTGCTGATCGGCTGCACCGCCTGGTACGTCAACCTGCAGCTCGTCGTCTGGGTGAAGCCGCCGGGCGAGACGAAGACGCTCGAGCAGATGGTCGAGCAGACGGCGCTCGTGCCGACGATCATCGGCCTCGGCCTCCTGCCGGCGATCGTCGAGGAGATCTTGTTCCGCGGCGTGCTCGCGCGGTCGCTCGCCGTGCGGTTCGACCCGGTGATCGCGATCGTCGGTTCGGCCGCGGTGTTCGGCCTCTATCACGTGCTGCCGGTGCAGATGCTGTCGACGTTCGTGCTCGGCCTCTGGCTCGGCGTGCTGACCGTGCGCGCGCTGTCGATCGTCCCCGCGATGCTGACGCACCTGATCAACAACCTGATCGCGATCGTCGTCTCGCGCGACGAGATTCCGGGCCTCGGCTCGGCGATCGGCGCCCACCCGACCGTGATGACCGTCGGCTCGGTCGCGGCCATCACGTGCGGCCTCGCGCTCTGCGTGAAGGGGGCCTCATGAGCGACACCAAGCTCGAGTTCACGACGCTCGCACTGCGCCGCAGGATGGCCTCGGACTACGACGAGCTGGCGCCGATCGTCGCGCCGCACGTGACGGCGTATGGCACCGAGGACCGCACGCGCACCGAGCTGTCGCTCGCGCTGTCGGAGCTGCCCGACGAGGCGCGGCCGGCGACGGTCGCGCGGCTCGTGTTCCCCGACGGCGTGCGGCTCGAGCAGGTCGAGGTCGAGCTCGCGCGCACCCAGCTGCAGGGCCGGCTCGCGAGGCCACACAGGGCATCGATCACCGTCGTCGTCGTGCCCGAGCCGCGACCGGAGACGCTGGAGCCGGCCGGCCACTGGGTGTTCGTGCCCGTGATCGATCACGCCTGCTACGTCTCGACGAAAGAGGATCTCCACGAGCGGCTCGCGAAGGAGCTCGCGGTGCTGCCCGCGGCGCTCGCGCTCGAGCTCGACGGCTGGAAGCGGCTGATGACCTGGGCGCCCGCCTCGCTCGAGCCACTCGAGGTCGAGCTCGCGACGACGCCACTCGCGCAGGCGCAGGGCCGCAAGGCGCTCGCCGAGGCCGAGCGCAAGCGCCAGGCCCAGGCGACGCTCGGGAGTGCGGCGCGCCAGATGAAGCCGGTCTCGGATCCGCCGCCGCTCGTCGGCCGCGGCGCGCTGCTCGACGAGCTGACGCGCGTGCTCGAGCATCGCGGCAAGCGCAGCGTGCTGCTCGTCGGCGACGAGGCCGCCGGCAAGTCCGCGCTCGTCGAGGCGTGGGTGACGCAGCACCCGCAGCGCCAGGTCTGGGCGACGTCGGCGAGCGAGCTCGTCGCCGGCGCGAGCGGGCTCGGCGAGTGGCAGCAGCGCGTCGCGAGCGTGCTCGCCGCGGCGGAGACGCTCGGCGCGATCCTCTAC
>JAEWJO010000691.1 GCA_023386455.1 Pseudomonadota bacterium
GTACGGAGCATGCGGCCGCGTTACAGTGGCCGCATGCTCCGAGGTTGGTTGTTCCTGGTGGTTCTCGCGGCGTGCAGCGATTCGACGCCGCCGGACCGCACGGTCGAGAGTCCTGGCACGCACGCGGTCGGCACCGCGCGGTTCACGGTCCACGACGGCGCACGCAGCCGCGACCTCGTCGCGCAGGCGTGGTTTCCGACGGATGCAGCGGCGACCGAGACGCCGATCGAGATGCTCGAGATCGAGCCGCCTCGCGCGCGCTACGCGACCCTGCTCGCGGCCGCGCCGCCGGCGTGCCCGTCGAAGACCCTGCCCGTCGCGCCCGACGCGTCGCCGTCGGCTGGCCCGTTCCCGCTGGTCCTGATCTCGCACTGTCACGCGTGCACGCGGCTGTCGAACGCGACGACGGCGATCCGGCTCGCGAGTCACGGCTTCGTCGCCGTGTCCGTCGAGCACGCGGGCGACACGCTGTGGGAGAAGCTCGACGGCACCGAGGCACCGATCGACAAAGAGGAGCTCGAGCTACGGACCGCGGACGTGCGCGCGACGCTCGACGCGATCGCTGCCGGTGGCACGCCGGTCGGGGCGATCGTCGATCTCGCCCATGTCGGCGTCCTCGGCCACAGCATGGGCGCCGTCACCGCGGGCCGCGTCGCGCAGGTCGACTCGCGCATCGGCGCCTCGGCGGCGCTGTGCGCGCCGATGGAGAATCCGCTCGTCCCCGGCGTGACGCTCGGCGAGCTCGACGTGCCGCTGATGTTCCTCGTCGCGAAGGAGGACAACAGCATCACCGAGTTCGGCAACAAGTTCATCCGCGACAACTTCACGGCCGCGACCGTGCCCGCGTACAAGATCGAGGTTCCCGACGCGGGCCACTGGTCCGTCTCGGACCTCGACGGCCTCGTCGATCTCTACAAGGCCGGCTGTGGCGACGCCGTCCGCCAGACCGACGGCGCGGACTTCACGTACCTCGATCCACCGACCGGTCGGGCGATTGCCGCGGCCTACGCGACCGCGTTCTTCAAGGCCACGCTTGCTGACGACGCGGGCGCGCGCGCCTACGTCGAGCACGCGAGCGACTCGTTCGGTGTGGCGCTCGAAGCGGCGCACCATTAGAGCTCGCCGGCGTAGAACCGCGCACCGACGAGCAACGACAGCGTGTCGCCCGGCTTGTTGGAGACGTCGGCACCGACCGAAGCTTGCAGGTCGAGCGCGTTCAGGACGTTGTAGACGATCGTGAGCGCGAGCGGCGTCTCGTCCTTGCCGATCAGCGCGTGCTCCGAGTCGTGTAGCCCGATGCGGCCGAGCTTGGTGTCGAGCTGCACGTAGACCAGCTCCGTCGGCTGCACGCCGACCGCGACCGGCAGCTGGACGAACGCCGGCTTCGCATCGTCGGCGTTGTCGGCGACCGAGAACGCGAGCTGCTGCGAGCCCGGCGTGCCGGAGATCAACGCGAGCCACGGCGTCACGTTGTACTGCGCGTGCAGACCGACCATCAGCGGCGTCGGCACCTCACCGAGCACGTCGTAGCCGGCGCGTGCGCGCGCGACCACCTCGAGCTTGCCGTCGACGGCACCGCGCAGCACGACGTAGCCCGCGTCTGCCGCGAGGCTGCCGCGCGGCTCGAGCTCGTGCGTCGCGAACGCGTAACCGACCTGCAGCTCGGCCTTGTCGGTGAAACCATAGCCGGCGATCGGCGCTCCGTACGTCGAGCTGAAGTCCTTGTTGCTCGTCGCGTCGGCGCCGAGTGCGGCGACGCCCTCGGGCAGCGTCAGCGGTCGCGCGATCACCGCGCGCGGGAAGCGCGGCGTCGCGAGCGGCTCCGAGGTCGACGTCACGGAGACGCCACCGCTCGCGGTGCTCGGCTCGGTGGGCGTCGTCGCGGCGACCGTCGTCGGCGGCTCGACCGCGGCAACGGTCGCGGGATCCGACGCGGGCGGATCGGGCTCGGCGGCGGCGGCATTGCCGACGAAGGCGGCGGTGGAGAGTGGTACTGCGAGAGAGGAAAGGAGGTAGCGGCGGACTCTCGTCATGCCCGCCAGCGTGGCCGGGCAGCGATTTCGTGAACGTTGCTTACGCGTATACCTTTCGTGTTTCGCAACGAGCACGACGCCGCGTCACGGCGTGGATGTGCGTTCAGCTCGCGGTCTTGTCGCAGGTCTTGCGGAACGTCGTGTGCCACCCCGACGGCGTCTGCACCTCTGCGCGATGTGCGTAGCGGCTGCTCGAAATCCGAGTGAACACCATGCGCTCCGGATCCGATGTCGGGTGATCGTCGACGAACGTCATCTCGTCACCGTGCCAGCCGTCCGAGGACAGCGAGCCCCACGCGCCACCACCGGTCGCCCATACGTGATGGTACCGACGATCGGCGGGGCTGTATCCCTTGAGCTCGGTGGTCACCGGCGCACCGTCCTTGGCGACGACCACCGACAACCACGAACCGTCGAGCAGCGGCTCGACATCGATCGCGAGCGGGTACTCGGCGACGACGCGATCCTTGTCGTCGAGCTCCGCGCCGCGACACGACCAGTGGCCGACGTAGAACGAGAACGACGTCATGTCGGCGTTGACCGCCGGATGCACCGGTGCTGTCGTCGAGTGCGCACAACCGAGACCGGCGATCAGCCACAGCGCGTGCTTGGTCATCGCGCGGTCAACAGACGCGTGCGGTGCGGCTATTCCGCGGCGGCGATCTGCGCCTTGATGAACGCGAGGCCCGCGGGGAACCGCGTCATCAGATCCGGCTGCGCCATGAGTGCCTCCTGGACGACGCCCTCGAGGCGGAAGCTCGTCGCACCCCCGGTCTCCGCCGACGCCTGGCACAGCGTCTTCGCGAGACCGAGCGCCGCCGGCGACAGTCCGGCGAGGTGGTTCGCGCGCGTGCCGATGCGCGCGGCGAAGTCGTCGGCCGCGCTCACGACCTCGTGCACGAGGCCGTAACGCTCCGCGGTCCGCGCCTTGACGAGCCGGCCGGTCAGGATCAGCTCGCGCGCGCGCGGCTCGCCGGCGGCGCGCACGAGGCGCGTCGTCCCGCCGACGTCGGGCACGATCCCGAACGCGATCTCCGGCAGGCCGACGATGCAGTCCTCCGTCGCGATCCGGATGTCGGCGGCGAGCGCGAGCTCGTACGCCATGCCGAGGCACATGCCGTGGAGCGCCGCGATCACCGGCTGCTGCAGCCGCGTGATCTTGTGGAACGTGTCCTGGAGCTGATGATGGACGTGCGCGAACGGCTGCGTGCGCGACGTCTGCAGCACCTCGGTGAGCAGCGTGTGATCGATGCCGCTCGAGAACACCGGGCCAGCGCCGCGCAGGACGACGACGCGGATGCTGCGGTCGGCGGCGATCGTGTCGAGTGCAGCGCCGAGCTCCTTGACGAGCTCGGCATCCATCGCGTTGCGCTTGTCGGCGCGATCGAGCCAGAGGGTCGCGATCGCGTCAGTTCGCTCGAGTCGGGTCCGCGTCATGCGCCGACTGTACGCGAGGCAGCGGCTGCGAGGGGCCGCCGAGCTCGAGCAGACGCGCGACCTCGCTCGCGAGAGCGCTCGCCGCGAAAGGCTTCTCGAGCAGCGCGGCGCCCTCGGCCGTCAGTGACTGGGCTTCCTCGTCGTCGGCATACCCGGTCGCGACGAGGACGGGCACGTCGCTCGTCTTGCGCAGCTCGTGGAAGAACTCCCGACCGCCCATCACCGGCATCCCCATGTCGAGCACGACGAGGCCGATTCGCTCGCGGTGCTCGGCGAACACGCGCAGACCTTCCTGGCCGTTCTGCGCGGACAGGACGTCGTAGCCGCGGCGGCCGAGCAGCCGCATCGTCGACGTCCGCACGGCCTCCTCGTCGTCGATCACGAGGATCGTCGTTCGCCGCGCCGCCTGGTTCGCGTCCGGCTTCGTGGCGTCGACGGGCGTCGAGTCGACCGCCGGCAGGTGAATCGTGAACGTCGCGCCCTGCCCCGGCTCGGACACGACATCGACGCTGCCGCCGTGGTTCTGGACGATGCCCCCCACCGTCGAGAGACCGAGGCCGGTGCCGCGGCCGCGCGGCTTCGTCGTGAAGAACGGCTCGAACACGCGAAGGCGCGTCGCCGCGTCCATGCCGCAGCCGTCGTCGCGGATCGCGATTCGCACGTAGGTGCCCGCCGGAAGATCGAGCACCGAGTCCTCGGGCACGTCGATCCGCGTCGACGTGATGTTCAGCGTCCCCTTGCCGTTCATCGCATCGGCCGCGTTGAGGCCGAGGTTGATGATCACCTGGTGGAGCTGTGCAGCGTCGCCGGCGACGTGAACGCGGGCGTCGAGTGTGCTGCGGATCTCGATCGACTTCGGCAGCGTGCGCGCCAGGATGGGCACGATCTCGCGCAGCGTCGCATCCAGATCGATCACCTGCTTGCGGTACTGGCCGCGACGCGAGAACGCGAGCAGCCCGCGCGTCAGCTCGGCGCCGCGATTCGCCTGCGCGATGATGCGATCGATGTCCGCGTGCCCGGCGTCCTCCGGAACCTGATCGCGCAGCAGGTCGGCGAAGCTCGCGATCGACGCCAGGATGTTGTTCATGTCGTGTGCGAGGCCAGCGGCGAGCGTGCCACTCGCTTCCATCCGCTGGGCGTGCATCAGCTGCTCGCGCTGGTCGGCGACGCGGAGGAGTGCGTCACGGTGCAGGCGTTGGAACAGGACCGCGAAGATCTGCGCGAGCAGCATCGCACTCGCGTACATCCCGATCTCGCCTCCCTGCCGGAGGATGACCGGGATCCACACGAGGTCGAGCGCGAGAAGCAGGAGCACGACGACCCGCGTCTGCAGCAGCACGGCAGCGCAGACCACCTCGATGAGGATGATCGGCGTGACCCTCCCGATATCGGTCAGCGTTCCCGACAGGATCGTTCCGAAGGTCGCGATGCCCCACAGCGCCGCCATCATCGGATGGCCCCAGTGAGCGGCGACGCGCTCGCGCCGCATCGCGACGTTCATCGCTACGAGCACACCGAGCGCGACCACGTTCCACAGCACGACCGGCCACGTGAGCGGCACGCCGAGTGGCTCGCTCGCCACGAACGCCGCGAGGATCCCGAGCGTCACGAACGGAGCGATCCGCCGCGCGCGATCGAGCGCGACCGTCGCCAGGACGTCGGGCTTGTCGCGCTCGCAGGGCATGTCTGCACCCGTGAATCGGCCCACCGCTCAATCATTTGTAGCTCCCACGGGTTAGGCGGTGGTGAGCGACGCAACTGCCCGAGATCAGGCACCTGAAAAAACCGCACCGACGTGGGCGTTTCTGTGCGACCACCGCGCACCGAAAGGCTCGTACTCCCATGAAGCGTCTCGCCTGTGTCCTCGGTCTCGTCGCGTGTGGTCACTCCTCGGGCGGAGGCCCGATGGACACTCCCGATGCGGCGACCGGGTCCGGGGGCCAGGTCGACGCCGCGGTCGAGACCGACGCCGCGGTGATGCCGCCGTCGAGCTTTGGCTTCGACGGTGCCGAGCTCGCGATCTGCACCGGCGCCTATCACGCCCCGACGATGGTGCTCGGCGAGGACCGGCTCGTCGTCGGCTGCATGCCGAACGGCTCGCAGAACACGACGCCGATCGTGAAGTTCATGAAGCAGGACGGCACGGCGCTCGGCCAGGTCTCGCTGCTGACGTCCGACGGCTACTACTACAAGGAGACGCGGCTCTCGCACCACGACGGCAAGTTCCAGGCGCTCTACGAGTACAACTGCGACGACAACGGCAGCTGGCTCGTCGGCTGGGGCTGGGGCTGCATCGAGCTGCGCGAGCTCGACGACACCGGCGATCAGATCACCGCGATCCAGTTCGGCGAGACCGGGCACAACGGCCACCCGGTGCTCGACGCCCAGGGCAGCGAGCTCGGCGTCGGCTGGGTCAGCTACGACGACGCGTACTTCCGCCGCCTGAATGCGGCGCGCGAGCTGCCCGGTGGTCGCGGCGCGAACGTGCTGCTCGGCGCCGATCCACTGCAGAGCGATGCACGCTCCGCCGCGCGCACGCAGATCGTGTCTGACGGCGCCGGGTACGGCGTGTTCACGATCATCGGCTCGCACATGTACTTCTCGCGTATCGAGGCGGCCGATCACGTCGCGGTGGCGATGAAGGATCTCGGCAGCGCGTACTCGCAGACGTTCAGCGGCGAATTCGCGGCGGTCGCCGGTCCCGGCGGCACGTACGTCGTCGCGTACGACGACATGACGTCGGTGAGGCTCGTCAACTTCGATCGCAACGGTGATGTGGTGAAGTCCGTCGTCGCGCAGGCCGGCGCGTACACGGCGCCGCAGCTCGTCGCATCGGGTGGCCGCTACTACGTCGTCACCGAGGACGCGGGCGGCCGCGGCTACATCACCGTGTTCGATGCCAGCCTGACGAAGGTCGGCGACGGCCTGATCGGCGGCGGGCTCGGACGCATCATGACGCACCCGACGCTCGCGGTCGACGGCACGACCTGGATGGTCGCGTACCAGAACCAGCAAGGCGGCAACGTGATCGTGCAGAAGCTCGCCCCGATGCCATGATGCGCGAGTGAGGCTCGTCGACCACGCGAAGGCGCATCTCGTCGTCGTCCCGGTCCGCGAGGTCGGCGAGCTGATCAAGCGCGGCGCGATCCGCATCGACGGCCGGGTCGGCCGGATCGACGATCCGGTGCCCGCGGGCGCGCACGTCACCGCCGAGGCGCTCGAGGACCTCGCGATCCGTCCCGAGGACGTGACGCTCGCGGTCGCGCTCGAGGACGACGATCTGATCGTCGTCGACAAGCCGGCCGGCATGCACGTCCATCCGCTCGGCCCGCACCGCACGGGCACGCTGCTGAACGCGCTGCTCTGGCACGCCGGCGCACGCCCCGACCGGCCGTGGGCGGCGTGGCGACCTTCGCCGCTGCACCGCCTCGATCGCGCCGCGCGCGGGCTCGTCGCGTTCGCGAAGACAGCGCACGTCCACGACGTCATGCGCCGCATGTTCGAGGGGCACGCGATCGCGCGCCGCTACCACGCGACCGTCGCCGGCGTGCTGGCGGATGATCGCGGCACGATCGACGCGCCGCTCGGCCGCGATCCGGCCTGTGACTACCGGCGCGCGGTCGTACCGATCGAGCGAGGCGGCCAGCGCGCCGTCACGCACTGGTCGGTCGTCGCGCGCCACGGCGATCGCACCGAGGTCGAGCTCGTCCTCGAGACCGGCCGGACTCATCAGATCCGGGCGCACCTCGCGGCGATCGGCCATCCGATCATCGGTGATGCGCTGTACATGCAAAATGCCGGGTCATCAGCGGACGCCGCATCCGCGATCGATCTCCACGCCGTCGAGCTGCGTTTTCGCCATCCCGGGACGGGTGTCGAGATCCTTTGCAGGTCGACGATCGCCTGAAATCCGCAACCGCGTCGGCGTTCGGTTAACACGGCGCCAAACCGCGCGTGCTATTTCAGGTGCCGATGTTGTGGCGCCTCCTCCGTACGTACTTGCGCCCGTACTGGGGGCAGCTCGCGGCCGTGACCTGCCTCCAGCTCGCCGCGACGATCGCGTCGTTGTACCTGCCGAGTCTCAACGGCGACATCATCGATCGCGGCGTCGCGCGCGGAAACACGGACTACATCCTCGTCCACGGCGGGATCATGCTCGCCATCTCTGCGGCTCAGATCACGTGCTCGCTGTTCGGCGTGTTCCTCGGCACGCGCGTCGCGATGGCCTACGGCCGTGACCTGCGTGGCAGCGTGTTTCACCACGTCGGCAAGCTGTCGGCGCGCGAGGTCGGCAAGATCGGCGCGCCCTCGCTGATCACGCGGACGACGAACGACGTCCAGCAGGTGCAGATGCTCGTCATGATGTGCACGACGCTGTTCATCGTCGCGCCGATCATGTGCGTCGGCGGCATCATCATGGCCGTCCGCGAGGACCTCGACCTGTCGAAGCTGCTGCTCGTCTGCATCCCGGCGCTCGCGGCGAGCATGGGTTTCATCATCGGCCGGATGATCCCGCGCTTCCGCGCGATGCAGCCGAAGATCGATACCGTCAACCGCGTGCTGCGCGAGCAGATCACCGGCATGCGCGTCGTTCGTGCGTTCGTCCGCGAGCCCGGCGAGCAGAAGCGGTTCGACGGCGCGAACGTCGAGCTGACCGGCCTCGCGCTCGACGTCGGCAAGCTGCAGGCGCTGATGTTCCCGACCGTCATGCTCGTGTTCAACGCGTCGAACATCGCCGTGCTGTGGTTCGGCGGCCATCGCGTCGACGAAGGCTCGCTCGAGATCGGCGCGCTGATGGCGTACCTCAGCTACCTGCTCCAGATCCTCGTCGCGGTGATGATGACGACGTTCCTCACGATCATCATCCCGCGCGCCGCCGTCTGCGCCGAGCGCATCGTCGAGGTGTTCGATACCCAGCCGGCGATCGCGCCACCGCGCGCGCCGATCCGGCCGACCACGCTCACCGGCACCGTCGAATTCCGCGGTGTCGAGTACAAGTATCCGGGTGCGAGCGCGCCGGTCCTCGCCGACATCTCGTTCGTCGCGCGCCCCGGCGAGGTGACCGCGATCATCGGCTCCACCGGCGCAGGCAAGACGACGCTGCTCGACCTGATCCCCCGGCTCGGCGATCCGACGGCCGGCCAGGTGCTCGTCGACGGGCTCGACGTGCGCGAGCGCGAGCCCGAGGAGCTGTGGTCGCGCATCGGCATGGTGCCGCAGCGGTCCTATCTGTTCACGGGCACGATCGCGTCGAACCTGCGGTTCGGCAGGCCCGACGCGACCGACGACGAGCTGTGGGCAGCGCTCGAGGTCGCCCAGGGCAAGGACTTCGTCGAGGCGATTCCGGAGAAGCTCGAGAGCCCGATCGCGCAGGGCGGCACGAACGTGTCCGGCGGCCAGCGCCAGCGCCTCGCGATCGCACGTGCGCTGCTCCGCGAGCCCGGCGTGTTCCTGTTCGACGACTCGTTCTCCGCGCTCGATCTCGCGACCGAGGCACGGCTCCGCACGGCGCTCCGGCCGCGCACGAAGGACGCGACGTTGATCGTCGTCGCCCAGCGCGTCGCGAGCATCCGCGACGCCCACCAGATCATCGTCCTCGACGGCGGCAAGATCGTCGGCAAGGGCACGCACGACGAGCTCGTCGCGACGTGTCCGACCTACGCCGAGATCGTGACGTCGCAGACCGAAGAGCAGGAGGCCGCATGAGCGCGCCGCGAGGTCCGGCCCGCGGCCCCGCCCCTGGGGGTCCGCAGGCCACGTCGTCGGCCGCCGCCAACGCCGGCCCGCGCCCGATGATGCGCGGCCCGATGGGCGGCGCGTTCGGTCCGCCGCAGAAGGCAAAGACGTTCAAGGCGTCGGCGAGGCGGCTGCTCGGCCGGCTCGCGCCCGAGCGTCGCCTCATCATCTTCGTCGTCGCGTTCGCGATCACGAGCGTCGCACTGAACGTCAGCGGACCGAACATCCTCGGCCGCGCGACGGACCTCATCTTCGCGGGGTTCCTCGGCCACAACCCGGACGCGAACCCGGCGCTCGCTCGGCACACCGGCGCGGTCGCCGGCCACGGCATCGACTTCGGCGCGCTCTCGCACGTGCTGCTCCTCGTGCTGTTCCTCTACGTCGCCGCGTCGATCTTCGCGTGGCTGCAGGCATACATCCTGAACCACGTCGTCCAGCGCACGGTGAAGCGCCTGCGCACCGACGTCGAGAGCAAGCTGATGCGCGTGCCGCTGTCGTACTTCGACGGCCAGCCGCACGGCGAGGTCCTGTCGCGCGTCACGAACGACATCGACAACGTCGCGATGGGCCTCCAGCAGGCGCTCAGCCAGATCCTCAACTCGCTGCTCAGCGCGATCGGCGTGCTCGTCATGATGCTCGTGATCTCGCCGCTGCTCGCGCTGATCGCGTTCGTCACGATCCCGCTGTCGCTCGTCGTCACCGCGAAGATCGGCAAGCGGGCGCAGAAGGGCTTCGTCGCGCAGTGGAAGCACGTCGGCGCGCTGAACGGTCAGATCGAGGAGGCGTTCACCGGCCACGCGCTCGTCAAGGTGTTCGGCCGCCGCGCCGAGATCCAGAACAAGTTCGACGCCAAGAACCAGGAGCTGTTCGAGGCCGGCTTCAAGGCGCAGTTCGTGTCGAGCATCATCATGCCGGCGATCCGGTTCATCGGGAACCTCACCTACGTCACGATCGCCGTCGTCGGCAGCCTGCGCGTCGCGTCCGGCAAGATGCTGCTCGGCAGCGTCCAGGCGTTCATCCAGTACTCGCAGCAGTTCACCCAGATGCTGAGCCAGCTCGCGTCCGTCGCGAACGTCCTGCAGTCGGGCGTCGCGTCGGCGGAGCGCGTGTTCGAGCTGCTCGATACGCCCGAGCAATCGGCCGATCGTACCGACGCGAGCGTCCCGCGCGAGCTGCGCGGCGAGGTCCGGTTCGACGACGTCACATTCCGCTACAAGCCGGACGTCCCGCTGATCGAGAAGCTGTCGCTCGTCGCGTCGCCCGGCCAGACCGTCGCGATCGTCGGCCCGACCGGCGCCGGCAAGACGACGCTCGTCAACCTCCTCATGCGGTTCTACGACCTCGACGGCGGCGCGATCCGGATCGACGGCGTCGACATCGCGAGCGTGCCGCGCAGCGACGTGCGGTCGCGGCTCGGCATGGTCCTCCAGGACACGTGGCTGTTCGGCGGGACGATCCGCGACAACATCAAGTACGGAAATCCGGCCGCGACCGAGGACGACATGCTCGCCGCGGCAAAGGCGACCTACGTCGATCGCTTCGTGCGCGCCCTGCCCGCCGGCTACGACACGATCCTCGACGAGGAGTCGAGCAATCTCAGCGTCGGCGAGAAGCAGCTGATCACGATCGCACGCGCGTTCCTCGCGAACCCGTCGATCCTGATCCTCGACGAGGCGACCTCGTCGGTCGACACCCGTACCGAGGTCCTCGTCCAGCGTGCGATGGCCACGTTGCGCGAGCGCCGCACGAGCTTCGTGATCGCCCACCGTCTGTCGACGATCCGCGACGCCGATCTGATCCTCGTCATGGAGCACGGCACGATCGTCGAGCAGGGAACGCACGACCAGCTGCTCGCATCCGGAGGCGCCTACTCACGCCTCTATCACGCACAGTTCGCCGCGCCGAGCGCAGCCTAGTCACCGCGGACGTGCTTTGCTGGGCCCATGTCGGCCCTGACCACCTCGCCCGCCTGGAAGGCCCTGTCCGATCACGCGACCTCGGTCGCGAACGTCCACATGCGCGAGCTGTTCGCGAAGGATCCGCAACGGTTCGCAAAGATGTCGCGCGAGGCGTGCGGCGTGTTCGTCGACTACTCCAAGCACCGCACGACCGACGAGACGCTCCGCCTCCTGGTCGCGCTCGCGAAGCAGGCCAACGTGGAGGGCTGGCGCGACCGGATGTTCGCCGGCGACAAGATCAACATCACCGAGGACCGCGCGGTGCTGCACACGGCGCTGCGCAACCGCAGCAGCCGCCCGGTGCTCGTCGACGGTGCGGACGTGATGCCGGAAGTCAACGCCGTCCTCGCGAAGATGCGCGACTTCACCGAGCGCCTTCGCGGCGGCCAGTGGAAGGGCCACACCGGCCAGACGATCACCGACATCGTCAACATCGGCATCGGCGGGTCGGATCTCGGTCCGGTCATGGTGACCGAGGCGCTGCGCCCGTACTGGAAGGACGGCCTGCGCGTCCACTTCGTGTCGAACGTCGACGGCACCCATCTCGTCGAGACGGTGAAGCACCTCGACGCGGCGCGGACGCTGTTCATCGTCGCGAGCAAGACGTTCACGACGCAGGAGACGATCACGAACGCGAAGTCGGCTCGCGCGTGGCTGCTCGACAAGCTCGGCGCGAGCCAGGACGCGGTCGCGAAGCACTTCGTCGCACTGTCGACGAACGCGAAGGAGGTCGCCGCGTTCGGCATCGACACCGCGAACATGTTCGAGTTCTGGGACTGGGTCGGCGGCCGCTACTCGCTGTGGAGCGCGATCGGCCTGTCGATCGCTTCGGTGATCGGCATGGACAACTTCGAGGAGCTGCTCGCCGGCGGCCACGAGATGGACGAGCACTTCCGGACCGCGCCGCTCGACCAGAACCTGCCCGTCATCCTCGGGATGCTCGGCATCTGGTACGCGAGCTTCTTCGGCGCCGAGAGCCACGCGATCCTGCCGTACGACCAGTACATGCATCGGTTCGCCGCGTACTTCCAGCAGGGCGACATGGAGAGCAACGGCAAGAGCGTCGACCGCGCGAGCCAGTTCATCACCGACTACACGACGGGCCCGATCATCTGGGGCGAGCCCGGGACGAACGGCCAGCACGCGTTCTACCAGCTGATCCATCAGGGCACGCGCCTCATCCCGTGCGACTTCATCGCGCCGGTCGAGACGCAGAACCCGCTCGGCAAGCACCACGAGATCCTGCTCGCGAACTTCTTCGCGCAGACCGAGGCGCTGATGAAGGGCAAGACACCCGACGAGGCGCGCGCCGAGCTCGTCGCCCAGAAGCTACCGGCGGCGAAGGTCGATCAGCTCGTCCCGCACAAGACGTTCGCCGGCAACCGGCCGACGACATCGATCGTCGTCCAGAAGGTGACACCGCGCGCACTCGGCGCACTGATCGCGATGTACGAGCACAAGATCTTCACGCAGGGCATCGTCTGGAACATCAACAGCTTCGATCAATGGGGCGTCGAGCTCGGCAAGCAGCTCGCGTCGAAGATCCTGCCGGAGCTCGCGAGCGCCGGAGACGTCACCAGCCACGACGCGTCGACGAACGGGCTCATCAACCTTTACAAGGGCCGCCGCAATCAGAAGGCGGGGGCGTAGCGACGCCGCGCCGCGCGACCGACGCGACGCGGATGCGCTCCGCCGGGACGCGGATCGCCGACATGAAGTAGGCCTTGAACGCGGGGGTCCATGGCTGATCCTCGACGGCCTTCGCCATGCACGAGAGCCACGCATCGCGCTCGGCCTCGTCGATGTCGAACCTCGCGTGGAAGCGCGGGATCGAGAGCGCGCCGAACGTCTGCGTGTACAGGTTGGGCCCGCCGAGCCAGCCGCACAGAAACACCGTCAACTTCTCGCGCGCGAGCCTCAGATCACGCGAGTGCATCGCCCGGACGGTGGCCGCGAGCGGCAGCTCGTCCATGTTGCGATAGAACGCGTCGACCAGCCGCGCGATGCCGTGTCGCTCACCCGCGGCGACGTACGACGCGCTGCCATCACCGAACACGCGCCCCCTTCGGGCCGCCGTCGCCATCCGGCTCCGCGTCCCAGTCCTTGGAGAGGTTCACGGCACCCACGACGAGGAAGCCGGCGAGCATGACAAACGTGATCGCCATGAGCGCGCTGGCCCACGACAGCTCGCCATAGGCGGTGCCGAGCAAGAACCCGACGGCGGCGAGGGACGGAAGAAAGACGAGGAGAAGTACAGCTGCCATGCCGAGGCCGTTTGCGACCGGCGTGCCGGCCACCGTCGCTCGCGCACGGCCGTCCCGGCGGCGGTCCTGCGCGCCGGATCCGACGCACGCGGAGGCGAGACGTTATCGATTCGACGACATCGAGCTCGAACCGAGAACGCGATCGTGGACGCCGAGCCGCACCGCGAGCCGGTGCAGGTTGCCGCGCTGGAGCCCGAGCCGGCGAGCCGCCTCGGCCCAGTTATCGTCGCACTCGGCGACCGTCGACGTGATCAGCGACCGCGTGAACGTGTCGACCGCCTCGCGCAGCGGCGCGCGCGGCACCGGAGCCGTCTCGATCGCGGGCGCCGGGGCCGGCGTCGAACCGGCGAGGTCGACGTGCTCGAGGTCGATCACGACGGTGTCACCTGCGCGGCGCTCGGAGGCGCGCAGCGCGGCGCGGAGCAGCACGTGCTCGAGCTCGCGCACGTTGCCCGGCCAGGCGTGCTCGCGCAGCCGCTTGCGAACCGCCACCGTCAGCCGGAGATGCGGGATTCCGAGCCGCTCCTGGGCGAGATCGAGGAAGTGGCCGCTCAGCACGGCGATGTCGTCGCGGCGATCGCGCAGCGGCGGCACCACCAGCGGATACACGCTCAGGCGATAGAACAGATCGCTGCGGAAGCGCCCGCTACGAACCTCGGCGGCGAGGTCGCGGTTCGTCGCCGCGACGATGCGGACGTCGACGTGCAGCGTCTTGTCCGAGCCGATGCGCTGGACCTCGCCCGACTGCAGCACGCGCAGCAGCTTCGGCTGGATCGAGAGCGGCAGCTCGCCGATCTCGTCGAGGAACAGGGTCCCGCCATGCGCGAGCTCGAACTTGCCCGCGCGGTGCTCGATCGCGCCGGTGAACGAGCCGCGCACGTGTCCGAACAGCTCGCTCTCGGCGAGGGACTCGGGCAGCGCCGCACAGTTGACGTGCACGAGTGGGCGATCGCGACGCGATGACTTCGCGTGGATCGCGTGCGCGACCAGCTCCTTGCCGACACCGGTCTCGCCGGAGATCAGCGTCGTGAGCTCGGACGCGCCGAGCATCGCGATCTCGTGCCGGACGCGGACCATCGCGGTGCTCGTACCGAGGAGCTCGCCGCCGAGCCGCTCGAGTGCCTCGCGCATCACCTGGCGCGCGACGAGCTGGTGGCGCACGGCGGCGTGCTCGATCGCCTCGGCGAGCAGCAGCGTGCGCAGTGCCGACGCCGCGAGATCGGCGAGCACCGCAACGGTGGCGTCGTCGACGTGATCGAACGCCGCCGGATCGAGCGCGTCGAACGTCAGCGCGCCGATGACGCTGCCGTCGACGATCAGCGGACATCCCATGCACGCGTGCGGGCGACTGGTCTCGTCACCACGGTCGGCGAGCAGCCCGTCGAACGGATCGGGCATCGCGGGGTCGTGGAACCGGATCGGCTTGCTCGCGGCGAGAATCTGGGCGAGTCGGGGATGTTCCGATGGCGCGAACCGGCGCGCGACCGCCTCGCCCCGCAGGCCGTCGACGACGACGGGGACGAGCGTGCCAGCCTCGAGACGGAGCAGCGCGACCGCGTCGCACCGCACGAGTCGTCGCGCGGTGGTCACCAGGTGGCGATACCGATCGCCGGTCACATCCGTTCCCTCGAGTACCGCTTCGAGCATGTCGTCATTTCGATACCACGTGCTCGGTTCGAGACTACGCGGCGCATTGTCACGCTACGCAACGCACGGCGTTTGCATCGAAATCTCGCAGGAGGACGTCATGACTGACGAGACGGTGATGTTCCAGTCGGAGCTCGCGGAGGTAGAGCAGCTACTTCGATCCGGTGACCGCGACGGTGCGCGCGTGCACCTGACGACGTTCGATGCCGAGCTCACTCGCTACATGCGCGGTGAGGAGCGATTGCTGTTTCCCGTGCTCGAGCGCTTCACGTCGCTCGCGCCCGGAACGACCGCGAGGATGCGCGGCGAGCACCGCAGCCTGCGCAGGCTGGTCGACACGTTGTGGGAGCTGCTGGCGCGACACGACAGGCCGCGTGGCCTCGAGGTCCTCGGCTCGCTGCGCAGCGTGCTGCTCCTGCACGTCGCCAAGGAGGAGTGGGTGCTCGACCCGCTCGTCAGGCCGAGCGCCGATCACGCGTGACGAGGATCGCCCGGGCTCTCCGGGGGGTCGTGCAGGGGACGCAGATCATTGGGATCAGAGGGGGCACTTATCGAACGCCGGCTCGACGAGGGATCCAGGGCGTCTCCGCGTTAACAAGATTCACTCACCTGGTAGGATACCCGGGCGATGGTCTCCTCCGGCGTGGCTGTTAAGGCAGGTGACACCCTGGAGGGGCGTTACAAGATCCTGAAGACCATCGGCGAGGGCGGGATGGGGACCGTCTACCTGGCCGAGCACATGCTCATCCAGCGCCGGGTCGCCATCAAGATCCTCCGCGCCGAGCTGGCGGCCGACTCCCAGGTCGTCGAGCGGTTCATGAACGAGGCGCGGGCCGCCGGCGCGATCGGCCACCCCCACATCGTGGAGTCGACCGACCTCGGGTTCACGCGCGACGAAGTGCCGTTCATCGTGTTCGAGTACCTCGAGGGGACGCTCCTCACGGACGAGATCTATCGACTCCGCGGCCTGCCGCCGCGCCGCGCACTCCGGATCGCGACGCAGATCGCCTCGGCGCTCCAGGCCGCGCACTCGACCGGCATCATTCACCGCGACCTCAAGAGCGACAACGTCTTCTTGACCGACAAGGAAGACGTCAGCGATCACGTGAAGGTCCTCGACTTCGGAATCTCGCGGTTCCTCGAGGCCGAGAACGACGACTCGCAAGGCCGGCACCAGGTCATGGGCACGCCGGAGTTCATGTCGCCGGAACAGATCACGGCGCCGCACACGGTCGATCACCGCGCCGACATCTACGCGCTCGGCGTCGTGCTGTACGAGATGCTCGCCGCGCGGCGGCCGTTCGACTTCGACGAGGCGGGCCGCACGACCGATCGCACGTTCGCCGAGACCGACCACCTGCTCCACAAGATCATCCAGGACTCGCCGCCGTCGCTCGGCCGCCCGGACCTCCCACCGGGCCTCGAGCAGCTCATCAACGAGAAGCTGCTCGCCAAGGATCGCGAGCAGCGCTTCCAGTCGATGAAGGACGTGCAGGCAGCGCTCGAGGCCTTCACGAGCGTGTCGCGCCGCGACAGCCAGCCGATTCCGATCTCGACCCCGATGCCGGCCACTGCCCAGCCGGTGACGCTGCCGATCGCGCCGAAGAAGCGCGGCCTCGCCTGGCTCGTCGCCGCCGTCGTCGCCGGAGGCGCGGGCGCCGCGCTGATGTTCAAGCCGCCGAGCGGTGGCGCCGAGGCCGAGGCCGACACGACCTCGATCGCGAAGACCTCGCTCGAGGCGACCGCCGACCAGCTCGGCAGACGGTTCGAGTCGGAGGCTCGGGCCGCTCGGCTGCGTGCGGAGGGCATCGCGAGCACGCCGATGCTGCGCGCCGCGATCGAGACCGATGCCGCGACGCTGAAGAACATGATCGCGGACAAGGATTTCCTCATCAAGCACGACACGAACGAGGCGATCGAGATCCTGCAGACCCGGGATGGCCGCGCGACGTCGATGCTGCGCATCCCCGACACCGCACCGCCGATGGAGATCGCGAGCGACGCGACGCGCGTCGAGACCGACGGCAGCCACGTCACGATCGTCGTCGGCGCGCCGATCCTGACGCAATCCGGTACGCAGGGCGGCGTGCTCGCGCTCGCGACGCCGGTCGACCTCGCCGCGGCGACATCGCTCAGCCCGGCGCCGCAGCAGCTCGTGCTGCTCGGGCTCGCCAGACCGGTCGTCCTCGTCGGTGACGCGGCCGCGACCGGCACGACGTTGACCGTGCCGATCAAGCCGGGCGAGAAGTCCCAGATCGCGGGACTCTCGCTCTCGGCGGTGTACGGGCGGCCGCGGGCGGCCCTGCCGCCGAGGACCGATCCGCTCGTCTACGTGCGGTACGGCCTGTTCGGGTTTGCGGGGCTCATGCTGGTGATGTTCGTCGCCGGCATGGCCCGCAAGCGCTGAGTCGCTACTGGCGCGCGTTGCCGAACTTGTCGGGCGAGAGCCCGGCCGGCGCGGCCTTGAGCTCGAGCGTCTGCTCGTTCGCGCCTTCCTTGATCTCGATCTCGCTCGTCATCGGATCGCCGCCGTTCTCGTTCCACGCCTGCACCTTGTACTTGCCCGGTGCGAGCGCCTTGAACGCGAACTTGCCGTCCTTGTCGACGACGACGTAGTGCGGCGCATCGACGACGATCAGGTACGCCGACATCGCCGCGTGCAGGTTGCAGCCGAGGCGGACGATGCCCGGCTTCTCGAACTTCATCTCGCGCGTCTCGCCGTTCTTGTACATGCCGAGGTCGAACGCCTTGGTCTTCGACAGCGAGAACACGTTGTGGAAGATCTGATCGAAGTTCGGGAACGACACCGTCGAGCCGACCGGCACCGCCATCACGTGCGGCGCGAACTCCTTGCCGCGCTGCTCGATGATCCGCTGCTTCGGGGTGCGCTTCTTGCCGCCCTTGGCCGGCGTCAGCATGACGACGCCGATGCCGGTCGGGGCCTTGCCATCGATGGTCAACGCGCCGGTGAGCGTGCCGATCTTGGCCGGCGGCTTCGTCTCGTCGGCCTCGACCACGCCGACCTGCGGCTGCGCGGCCGTCTCCTTCGGCATCGTCTTGGTCGCGGTCGTGACGCGCGTCGGCGCGCCCTCGCGGAACGTCTTGGCGACGCTCGCGACGGCCTTCGCGCCGGCGATCATCTCGGCGCGCGTGAACAGCTGCTCGGCATACGAGCGCTGGCCGCGCTGGCCCGCGACGACCGCTACCTTCAGGAGGCGCTGCGCCTCCGGGTCCTTGGTCGTGCCGGCGAGCTTGGTGACGGCGTCGAGCTTCTTCGCGTCCATCGGCTTCAGCTTGTCGGCTGCGACGACGATCTCCGGCTTCAGCGGGCCGAGGGCGCCGAGGATCTCGCCCTTCTCCTTCTCGGGGACCTTGAACTTGTCGAGCGCGCCGACGAGGTTCTCGACGAGCGCGGTGAACTCGTCGTCGACGAGGTCCATGCCGGCGTGGGTCGTCGTCATGTCACGGCCGCTGTACTTGCAGGGACCGCCGGTCGCCATGCACACGAACTCGGTGAGCAGCTTCTTCAGCTGCACGCCGTCGGTGTTGAAGAACCGGTCCTTGATGCGCTCGTCCTGCGTCGTGCGGTTGACGAACTCGTCGACGACCGCGGTGATCGCCGGAAGGCCACCGAGCCGGTCGAACAGCGACTTCTGCGCCTGCGCCTGCGGCTGCGCGGGCGTCTGCGGTGCCGACGCGTCGGACGCGGTCGGCGTGCCCGAGGTGTCGGGCGGAGGTGGCGGAGTCGACTGCTTCTTCGGCGAGCCGCCACACGCTGCGGCCAGTAAACCAACGACGACGATCCCTATGGTCTTCATGGGTGCGACACTACACTCGTCGCAGGGGCGACGGCAAAAAGCCCACCCCATCAATATCGATGAAGCGGGCCTTCGGTCCGGATTGCGGACTGCCTAGAGCGTGCGCAGGAACGCGACCATATCGGCCTTCTCGCGGTACGTCAGGCCGATGTTGAAGCGGTCGTTGTAGAACTCGACCGCCTGCTCGAGCGACGCCGCCGAGCCATCGTGGAAGTACGGCGCGCGCGCCGCGAGGCCGCGAAGGATCGGACCCTTGAAACGGCCGATGTCCTTGAACTTGCCGGTGACCATCGCGCGGCCGGCGTCGGTGACCTTCTTGATCTCGCCGGTCGTCTTGTTGCGGAACGTATAGAGCGGCATGTCGACGGTGCGACGGTTCGCCTCGACGAGGCCGATGTTCAGCGGCGCCGCGACCGAGTGGTCGCCCGCGTTCGGCGAGTCGTGGCACGTCGTGCACGTACCCTCCACGTTCGCCGGCGAGCCAAACATCGGCTCGTCGTTGATGCCCGAGACGCCGCTGATGTTGATCCGCTTCGTGTTGAACAGCTTCTGACCGCGCGCGACGGCCGCGCGCTGCTTCTTGTTCGAGTTTGTCCACGCGTCGTAGATGTCGAACACGACCGGGTCGAACGCCGCGCCCGTCTGCGAGTCACCGAACAGGTCGTTGATGCCGATGTAGAACACCTGGTCGATGACGGCCTCGGTGCCACCCTGCGCGCCAGCAGCGTGCAGGTTGCCGGCGTCGTCGTCCCACTCCTGCGCGGTGTGGAGGCCGAGCTCGAAGTTGACGATCGACTCGCGCTGGGTGTTCGTCAGCGGCTCGCCCTGCGCGTGGCCCTGCGTCGCATCGGTCGCCTGCTGCGACAGGTCGAAGTGCATCGTCTGGCCCGCGAACGTCTCGCGACCGTCCCACATGACGGTGCTGAGGAACTTGAGGTTCGTCGACGGCAGCGGGCGGCGGAAGAACGACAGCTCGTTCGCGCTCGCGAAGCCATACGGATCGGAGACCGCGACGAGCTCGAAGTCGGCGTTCGCCGGCATCGGCATGCCGACGCGGATGAGGCCGTGCTTCAGCAGCATGCTGTAGGCCTTCTTGCGCTTCTCGTACGTCGACACGTCCGCGTTCGGCGAGTTCGCGCCGTCGTTGAGGCGGAAGATCGAGCCGAGGCCGAGGCCGTCCTCGATGGTGCCGCCGCGCGTGAACACGAACGTCAGCTGGACCTGCTCCGGCGTGATGCCCCAGCCCGCGGTCGGCAGGTGACACGTGACGCAGCGGCGGCCGTTGGTGCCGAGGTCCTGGAAGAACTCGTTGCCGAGATCGATCTTGCCGGACGTGTGGATCGTGGTCGCCCAGCCGGACTCGTTCGGCACCGGGATCTTGTTCGGTATGAACCCGTTCTTGCGCTGCGAGACGAGATCCTCGGTGGTGCTGAGAGTCGGCTCCTCTGTCGTACACGCCACCAGACTCGCCACCATCATCCCGACGACCAGCTTCGACATAGAACGAGCGGAAGTGCACGGTGAGCGCCAATGACGCGCGCTTGGTGACGTACTGAAATTGCTGAGCTTTCGATCCAGTCACCTGAAGGGGTGTTCCAGATCCCAGTCACTCCCGTCGCAAGCATCTGATCCTGTTGGGCTAATCGCACAAACGCTAATTACTTGAATCACATTACGTTTCTCGGCACCCTGGTCGACGACTGTATCGTTTCCCATCCAGGGCGGTCATGGAGCTGAAGGAGCTGGGCATCGCGGTGGTAGGCGTCGACGGCCACGGCTCCGTCCTTCGTTCGGCGATCGAGCGAGCGGGGAGCTGGTCGGTCACGTCGTTCGACTGGCCCGAGCTACCGCCGCGAGACGCACTCGCGCGCGTGAACCTGATCGTGCTCGCGACCGGTGGCGAGAGCCCGCCGGACCGGCTGATCGGGCTCCTGCGAGAGCGGCCGCCGACGACCTCCCTCGTCGTGATCGGTCCGCAACCGGCCCGGTTCGCCGGGCCGACGTTGTGGCTACCGGCCGCGCCACCGACGGCGGTGCTCGGCGGAATCCTCGCGCAGCTGATCGCGGCGGCGTCCGGCACGCCCGTGTCACCGTGGCGCCGCAAGGCGGACATGCTGATCGGAAACAGCGTGCAGGTGCGCGACCTCCTGCACTCGCTCGATCAGCTCGCGCCGGCGCAGACCCCGGTACTGATCACGGGCGAGAGCGGCGTCGGCAAGGAGCTCGTCGCGCGCGCGCTTCACTTCTGCGGGCCGCGTGCGCGCGAGCCGTTCATCGCGATCAACTGCGGTGCCGTTCCCGAGACGCTGTTCGAGGCCGAGCTGTTCGGCTACGAGAAGGGCGCGTTCACCGGCGCGACGAGCGCGCACGTCGGTGCGTTCGAGGCCGCCGACAACGGCACGCTGTTCCTCGACGAGATCGGCGAGATGCCGCTCGCGATGCAGGTGAAGCTCCTGCGCGTCCTCGAGACGTCCGCGATCCAGCGCGTCGGATCGACGGAACCGCGCAAGGTCGACTTCCGGCTCGTCACCGCGACGAACCGCAACCTCGAGCTCGAGATCAAGGAAGGCCGGTTTCGCGAGGATCTGTACTACCGGATCCACGTCTATCCGGTGCACGTCGCGCCGCTGCGCGAGCGGCCCGAGGACATCCCACCGATCGTGCAGCACTACCTGTCGCTGATCGCGCTGCGCGAGAAGCGGCCGCCGCGCCGGCTGACGACGGCGGCGCTCGAGAAGCTCGTCGCCTACGCGTGGCCGGGCAACGTGCGCGAGCTCGTCAACCTGCTCGAGCGCGCCGTGCTGCTCGCCGAGGCGGACACGATCGACGCCGAGCACGTCGTCCTGCCCGAGCACGCCCAGATGGTCGGCGGTGGGCAGCTGCTGCCATATCGCGACGCGAAGCAGCAGTTCGAGGCGACCTACTACTCGCAGCTCATGCGGATCGCCGACGGCAACGTCTCGCTCGCCGCGAAGCTCGCGCAGAAGACACGCAAGGAGATCTACGACGCGCTGAAGCGCCTCGGGCTCGAGGCGACGGCATTTCGCGGCCTCGCCGGCGCGGACTGACCGCTGGTACCGCTCTTGCTCCTCCTGGGAGCGTGCAGCGATACGAGCTTTTCTACTGGCCCGAGATCCAGGGACGCGGTGAGTTCATCCGGCTCGTGCTCGAGGACGCGGGCGCCGACTACGTCGACGTCGGCAGGCAGGAGGGTGGTGACGCGAAGCTCGAGGAGGTCCTCGGCGGCGCGTTCGATCAGATCCTGCCGTTCGCCCTGCCCGTGTTGCGCGCCGGTCAGGTCGTGATCTCGCAAACGGCGGCGATCACGAGCTACCTCGGCGCCCAGCTCGGGCTCGCGCCGGCGAACGAGCCGCAGCGCATGGCGGCGCTGTCCTACGCACTGACGATCGCTGACCTCGTCACCGAGGTTCACGACACGCATCACCCGACCGCCGTCGACGAGACCTACGAGCACCAGAAGGCGGCCGCCGCGCAGCGCGCGAAGGCGTTCCGGACCGGCCGGCTGCCGAAGTTCACCGGCTGGCTCGAGCGCGTGCTCGAGCGCAACGGCGACGTCCTCGTCGGAGATCGCGTCACGTACGTCGACCTCGCCGCGTTCCAGGTGTTCGAGGGACTGACGTACGCGTTCCCCCGGGCGATGGCGAAGCAGCCGCTACCGCGGCTCCGCGCACTCCGCGATCGCATCGCGCAGCGGCCGCGGATCACCGAGTACCTGACGAGCGACCGGCGGCTGCCGTTCAACGAGATGGGCATCTTCCGCCACTACCCCGCGCTCGATGGTTAACCTTAGTCGCGCTGGCGCACGCAGCTGCCCGCCTCGGTGAAGCGCATCTCGGTGATGTGGCTGTTGCTGCAGGTGACGATCATCCCGGCGAACGGTGCGCACGTGCCGTCGATGCCGTGCGCCAGGAAGATCGCGCCGGTCCAGTTGCAGCCGAGCTGGCCCGCCATCGCGATCGGGACCTGACCGGTCATGAGCTGGTTGTTCTCCCACGTCATCATCGTCACGCGCGTGCCGTTGCAGCGAACGTCGGCGCCGAACGAGAACGCGTTGCCGCCGTCCCAGCCCTGCGAGATCCAGCGCGAGGCGTTGCCCCAGTTGCAGTCGACGTAGCCAGTTCCCGTTCCGCCGGCGGTCGGGTTCACCGCGGTGCCGCCGTTGACGAAGTACAGGTAGCTGAGCTTGTTGTGCATGCACGTGCCCCACGCGCCGGTGGACGCGGCGGCGCCGCCGTCGTAGCCGTGGCTGAGCCAGCGCGCGCCGCTCCAGTTGCAGTCCATCGAGCACTCCGCCGCCTCGTCCTGCGTGCCGCTGCAGTTGTCGTCGGTCGCGTTGAAGCAGAGCTCCTGCGCCCCCGGGTTGACGCTGCTCGCGCCGTCGTTGCAGTCGGTGCTGTTCGACACGTACGTCGCCGGTGCCGAGCACGCCATCGTCGTCGACTGCGGGTTGCCATACCCATCGCCATCGGCATCACGGTAGTACGTGTTCTGCACGCCCTCGTCTGTCTGGTTGTTGCAGTTGTTGTCGACGGTGTCGCAGACCTCGGCGTGCCCCGGATAGATGTCGTTGCGCGCGTCGTTGCAGTCGTCGGTCGACGTCACGTAGCCGGCGGGCACCGAGCACGCCTGCGTCGTGACCGCCGCGTTGCCGTGACCGTCGCCGTCGGCATCGCGGTAGTAGGTGATCTGCACGCCCTCGTCGGTGACGAGGTTGCAGTTGTTGTCGGCCCCATCGCAGACCTCGGCATGGCCGGGGTAGACGTCGGCACGCGCGTCGTTGCAGTCGTCGCTCGTGGTCACGTAGCCGGCCGGTGCGGTGCAGGTCGTCATCGTCATCGCGCTCGTCCCGTGGCCGTCGCCGTCGGCGTCGCGATAGAACGTGGTCAGGCCGTCCTCGTCGATCGGACCGTCGCAGTCGTTGTCGACCAGGTCGCACACCTCGACGGCACCGGGATGGACGTCGGCGCGCAGATCGTTGCAGTCGGCGGTGCCGGCGTTCGGCATCGTCGTGATCCACGTGCCGTTGCACGACGACGTCGTCGGCTGGGCGCACGCGACCATCGTCGCGCCGCCGAGCGCGGCCACGCCGTCGCCGTCGCAGTCCTCGTACCACGTCGCGGTCGCGCAGCCGTCGGCGGGCGCGTCGACGGCCGGCGGCATCCCGGCATCGATGCCGCTCTTGAAGTCGTGGTGACTGGTGCATGCCGCGAGCGCCAGCGTGACGAGCAGAGTCCGAGCTATCCCCATGGGGGGAAAGGAGGGACCTCGCGCGATCCGTCGCGTCGAAATCGTCAACCACGCGAAGTCGTTCAGGTCAGCAGGCGCGACAGCGAGACGTCGATGCGGCTCTGGACGAGGCGAACGACCGAGTCGACCTCGTCGACCGGGATCGCGAGGCGGGCGGCGAGCTCGATGCGGATCGCCTCGCCGAGCTCGTCGCGGGCGGCGGCGACGCGGCGCGCAGCGGTCGCCCGGTGGACGCCGTAGAGCTTCGCGATCCGGTCGACGGTCCAGCCGTCGATCAGGCTGTAGCGCAAGAGCGCGCGCGACTCCGCCGGAAGCCCGGCGAGGGCCTTGCGCATCGCCGCGTCGACGTCGGGCCGGTACGCCTCGCGCAGATAGCCGACCTCGGGGTCCGAGATCGGCGAGAGCCGGTCGAGGAACGACTCCTCTTCGATGCCGACCTCGCGCTTGCCGCCGTCGACGACGCGCACGAGCTCGCGCGTCACGATCACGCGCAGGTAGCTGCGCAGATCGCCGCGGCCGGAGTATTCGCGCAGCGCCGCGTTGCGGCCGGGCTCGCTCACGAACAGCGTGCGCCGCAGGTAGCTCCGGACCTCGTCCGCCTGGTCGGGACGCGCGCGCATCCGGCGCGCACTGATGTCGACCTCGTCGAGAAACTCGCGCTCGAACCTGCGGATCGCGGCCTCGTTGCCGGCGGCGCATGCGATCGCGAGGTGCACGTGATCGGCGCGCAGCCGGCTCACCGTCTCGGGGCTCGCCGCCGCACCGAGGCGCCGCGCGAGCTCGGCCGCGAAGACCGTGTCTTCGACCGCGATGTCGGGGAACGCGGCAAGCGCGTCGGCGCGGAGCTTCTCGAGCGTCGGGCCGAGCTCGACCGCCTCGAACCGAGGGCGCGCCGCGTCATCGAGCGCCTCGCGGAACGCGTCCTCCATCGCCACCATGCCTCTGGATACTACCCCCGACGTATGTGCATCTTGCAGGTGTGGAGTGTGCGGACGCGGACACGATGGCGGGGCTGGTCGCGGGGGCGCTCGGCGAGGCGGAGAGGGCCGCGATCGCGACGCACGCCGCGGCATGCGCGCGCTGTCACGCGCTGCTCGACGGCCTGCTCGACAGCGGTGGGCTCGTCGCACCGGCCTCCCCCGACGACGAGACTCTCGACGAGGACGACCACCGCGCGCTGCCCGCACTGCGTCCCGGTGCGCGGGTCGGCCGCTACGTCCTCGAGCAGCGCATCGGTGCCGGCGGCATGGGCGTCGTGTTCGCGGCGACCGACAGCGAGCTGCACCGGCGCGTCGCGCTGAAGCTCCTGCGCCCGAACACCGCCGGCGAGATCGGGACGCTCGGCCGAGAGCGCATGATGCGCGAGGCGCGGCTGCTCGCATCGTTCTCGCATCCCAACGTCGTCACCGTCTTCGACGTCGGCGCGCACGACGGCCACGTGTTCATCGCGATGGAGCTCGTCGACGGCGGCAACCTGACGGCGTGGCTGCGTCGCGCACCGCGCACGCAGGACGAGATCATCGATCGCATGATCGAGGCCGGCCGCGGTCTCGCGGCAGCACACGCCGGCGGCGTGGTCCACCGCGACGTCAAGCCCGACAACATCCTCGTCGGCAGCGACGGGCGCGCGCGCGTCACCGACTTCGGCCTCGCACGGATCGGCGACGAGCTCGCACCGCAGCTCGCGGCGAGCAAGGTGGCGACGCTCTCGCCCGATCTGACGAAGACCGGCACGCTGATGGGGACGCCGGTGTACATGGCGCCCGAGCAGTGGCGGACGGGCGAGGCCGTGCCGCGCACCGATCAATGGTCGTACTGCGCCGCGCTCTACGAGGTGATCGCCGGCGTGCGGCCGTTCAGCGTCGACGATCCGGCCGCGCGTGCAGCCGAGATCGCCGGAGGCCAGATCGCACCACCCGCGGAAGGCCGGACCGTGCCGGGCTGGCTCCGTCGGATCGTCGCGCGCGGGCTCGCGGCCGAACCCTCGGCGCGCTGGCCGTCGATGAACGTCGTGATCGCCGCGCTCGTTCGTGGCCGTCACCGCCGCCGCCGTCGCCTGCAGGCGCTCGCCGCGGTCGCGATGCTTGTTGCTATCGGTGGATCGCTCGGCGTCGTGCTGACGCGGCGCTCGCCCGCCGCCGCGCCGCCGGCACCGAAGGGCTTTGCCTTCATCGACACGCGGCCCGGCTGCAGCTGTCCGTTCTCGCGCTGCGAGGAGGGCAGATGTCTCTCGGTCTGCAAGGCGAGCGACTTCACCGAGCGGAAGCCCGTGCCCGGCATCAACGAGATCGGGACGCAGCAGGCGCTGCTCGGCGCGTCGGCCGACCACGACGCGATCCTCTACCTGTCGGGCGCGATCTGCGACCTCGACCGCCTGATGCTCGCGCGCAAGCAGGACGACACCTACGTTCCCGTCGACCTGACGCCGAGGATCGACAGGACGCGCGTCGAGATCATCGAGGGCTGCTGCTCGCTCACCGCCGACGGCAAGAGCATCATCGCGTGGCGTCCCGATCACCGTGGCTTCGTGCGGCTCCATGTCTCCGGCACCGACGTCACGATCGACGCGGACGTCGACGAGCTGGCGCACGTCGCGCCGAGCGACGATCCCGACGTGACCGTCATGTACCCGTACATCGCGAACGACGAGCTGACGCTCTATTACACCGTTCACGATCACACCGTCGCCGACGACGAGTTCGGCCCACTCGCGGGCCAGTACGCGTCGACGCGCGCCAGCCGGGACGTCCCGTTCCCGATCGGCCGCCGCCTGCCCGGCCCGATGCGCCAGTACTCGTCGGTCAGCGGCGAGTCGTCCGATCATCTGTCGCTGTTCGTCAACGGCGAGTGGCGCACGCACGTGCTGACGCGCGCGTCGACGTCGGAGCGCTACGACTCGCCCGGGCTCGGCATGTCGCCGGCGATCATCAGCGGCTGGCGCACGATCCCGTCGGCCGACTGCGAGCGCGTGCTGACGACGTACACGCCCGGCGGCTGCCGCCAGGAGGATATCGTGTGGCTCGAGGCGATCCACGAGAAGCCTCGCGTGCCGTACTCGCCGCGGCCGAAATGAACGCGTTATGCTCGTCGACGATGGGTGCTCGCCTCGTGCTCGTGATCGCGCTCGTCGGTGCGTGCGACGACGGCTCCGGCTTCGCCGGTGACTACGAGAGCGTCGCGTTCGCGCGCGGGATGGGCAGCTGCGGGGGCGAACGGACCGCCGAGCCGGTGCCCGGCAACGACCTGTTCTTCCGGCTCGCCGATGTCGACATGCTCGTCGCGTACTTTCCGTGCACGGCCGTCGGGACGTGCGACGACCTCCACGATCTGACGCGCTCGTTCGGAGCGGCGAAGGACGGCGACACCGCGTGGGCCGGCTACCTCGCGACCGCGATTCCGGGCACGACCTGCACGCTGACGTATCGCGTGCGCCGGCTGTCGCGTGACGGCGACGGGCACGTCGTCATCACGACGGAGACGTTCCGCGACACCGACGACACGTTGACCGGCAGCGCGTGCGACCAGCAAGCGGCGGCGGATCGCGGCACGGCGATGCCGTGCATCGAGGACAGCGAGCTCGTCGCGGAGGACCGATGAAGCGCGCGGTCGTGCTCGTGCTCGCGGCGTGCACGGCGGACGTCTCGACCGCGCCGAGCGCGATCACGAACGGCAGCGATGCACCCGACGACGAGGCGGTCGTCGCCGTGATCCATCGCTCGGTGCGCTGCGACCCCGAGTCGGTGCCGCTCGAGTGCACCGGCACGCTCGTCGCGCCGCGCGTCGTCGTCACGGCGGCGCACTGCCTCGAGATGGGACCGGCCAACGCGCTCGAGGTCTACGTCGGCGCGAGCTATCCCGGCGGCGGCGTGCGCGTGCCCGTCGCGGTCGGCCGCGCGCACCCGCTGTTCGATTCCGCCACGCACGCGAACGACATCGCGGTGCTGATCCTCGGCGGCGATGCGCCGGCCTCGCCGGTGCCGATGCGCAGCGATGCGCTGCCCGACCTCGCCGGCACCGATGTCCGGGTCGCCGGCTACGGGATCACGAGCGGCACCGCGAGCGATGTCGGCACGCGTCGCGCGGGAATCGCGCGCGTCACCGAGACCGCCGACGACGAGCTGCGCATGGCGCCGGGACCGGCGATGTCGTGCAAGGGCGACTCCGGCGGGCCGGTGTTCGCAACGACCGGCGCGAGCGGTGCCGAGGAGCTCGTCGGGGTGACATCGTGGGGCGACCCGGCGTGCACGCAGTTCGGCGTCGCGATGCGCGTCGATCGCCAGCACGCGTTCATCCAGTCGGTGATCGACGAGGCCGCCGCGCTCGGTGCGCGCCGCGCGTTCGATCCTGCAGAGGACTTCTGCGCGACGACGTGCGAGACCGACGCCGACTGTCCGGACGAGACGGTCTGCTTCGGCGAGCCGGCGCACTGCGTCTATCGCGGCCTGCCCGCCGCGACGTTCGGCGACGCGTGCACGACCGACGGCGCCTGCTCGTGCGTCGCGATGCCCGATGGCACGTGCCGCGAGCTCGTGCCGTGCTTCAGCGAGGGCGACAGCGAGTGCCACATGACGACGCCCCCCGACGATCCGGGATGCGGTTGCCACACCGGCGATCGCGGAGGCGCGCTGATCGTCGCCGGCGCCCTCGCGCTCGTCTTGCGGCGTCACGGAGGCGCGAAGAAGCGATCGAACTGCTGATCGGTGAGGCCGGTCGCCGTCTGGTACGCACGCCGGTATGCGTCCTCCGCGCTCCGCGTCTGGTCGATCGCCGCCTGATCCGACAGCGTGCCCTCGCGCGCGCCGACCTGGATGTTCGCGGTCGTGTCGTGCAGCACCGCGGCGTGCGTGTGGATCGCCTCGAGCATCTCCGCGCTCGGCGGCGCGCCGAGGATCTCGCCGAGGAGCTTCGTGTCGGCGGTGCGCTCGCCGAGCACCGTGCTGCGGCGCTGCTCGAGGGCGACCGGCAGGCGGAGACCCGCGACCGTCGCGTACTCCTCGATCTCGCCGGGTGCCGTGCCCTCGCGACCGGTCCACGCGGCGAACCCGCCAGCGGGAATCGGCGTGCGCTTCGCGTCGTCGTACGTCCTCGCGGTCGCGCCGGGCGGCGACACGAACTTCGTGTAGCCGCCGGCCGGCACCGCCGCCGGCGCGGCAGGACGGGCCTGCGCCGGGCGAGGCGCCGCGATCTCGCCGGATGCAGAGGGGCTACTCGCCGCGACCGGTGGCGGGCTGCGGACGGCGACGGCGAGTGCGATGCCACCGGTGACGACCGCGGCCGCGAGCGAGCCGAGCACCAGCGCCGAGCGCGAGGTCATCGCGCGCTGCCGGAACCGTCGTGGTCGTGATCGTGATCGCCGTCCGCCGGGATCCAGCGGTAGCGCTGCGGCGCCTTCGCGGACCGCCCGTCGGGGAACGTCACCGTCACCTCGACCTCCTCGCCCGCCTTCCCCGCGGGAGACTCGAGCTGGATGCGATCCTTCGCGACGACGACCGCGCGCGCCGGCCGGGCGCCGAACGTGACCTGCACCGTCGAGTGCGTGTCGAAGCCCGAGCCGGTGATCTGCACGACCTTGCCGCCCATCGGATCTCCGAACGTCGGCTGGACCTCGAGGACCACGAGCGGTGCCGCTGCCGGCTTGTCCTTCCCGCAGGCGGACGTTCCAAGCGCGATCACGACGGCCAGCATCCGGGCATGCACGCCTCGATGGTAGCTCAATAGTCGCAGTTGCCGGCGAACGTGAAGTCGTCGCTCGCGAACGTGAACTCGTCACCGCAGCTCAACGAGTTGTGCTGCTGCTCGCAGCGGTCGTGATCGCCGCAGTCCTTCGTCCACGCGCTCGTGCCCCACCACGCCGTGCAGCCGGGACCGCAGCGATCGCGGCACGGGTTCGACGTCTCGCGGAGCCCGGCCGCCAGGTACTCGTACTGCTGGCCGTGCGACCACGCGTCGTGGTTGAACGTGTACGCGTCGACGCCGCACAGCTTCGTCCAGCCGCGCTCGGGATCGCCGACGATGTGCGTCTGGATGATCGCGCCTTCGGGATGATGTCCCCAGAGGTTTGCCTGCCGGATCAGGTTGTCGCTCGAAGGCATCGTGTTGCCGATGTCATTCTCGAGCGCGCTCGCGAGCGCCTTCATGAGGAAGCGATCGTCGGTGGTGATCTGGAAGCCCGCGGGGTGGCGCAGATCGTTGGTCAGCGTCGTCCAGTCGACGTGCGAGCCGAACACGCCGGCGCCCCGATCGAACGTGACCTCGACGACGCCGTCCGCGATGACCTCGCTCTTGAACTCGACGGACCCGTAAGCCGTCTTGAAGGTGCCGTCGACGACATTGTCGGCGACTGTGCGATAGGTGATACCGATCTCGTTCGTCGCCGGCTGTCCCTCACAGCCCGCGACGACCAGGACGGCGAAAACTGTGATTCCCCTCATCGAGGAGGCGTCACAGCAACGCGCATGCCGCGGCCTAACCCGTGGAATGTGCACGTCGCGAGCAACGCACGAGCTGCTCAGCAATCGCGCAGGTTGCCCAACGTTCGATCGAACCGCGCGTTTGGTACGCGATGTAGCCTCACCCGAAAGCAGCAGCCTACTGGTAGGTGCTCAGCAGTTCGGCGCGAACGAGAAGTCGTCGCTCGCGCTGCCGAACTCGTCGGCGCAGCTCGACGACGCGTGCTGCTGCTCGCAGCGATCGTGGTTGCCGCAGTCGCGCGTCCAGGCGCTGCTGCCCCACGCCGCGGTGCAGCCCGGGCCGCAGCGATCGCGGCACGGGTTCGACTTCTCGGTCTTGCCGCAGGCGAGGTACTCGGACTGCTGGCCGTGCGACGAGGCGTCGTGCGAGAACGTGTACGCGCTGACGCCGCACAGCTTGATCCAGCCGCGCTCCGCGTCGGCAACGATCTGCGTCGTCGTGACCGGACCCGCGGGGTGGTGTCCCCAGACGTTGGTCTGGCGGATGAGGTTGTCGGCGGCCGGCATCGTGTTGCCGAGGTCGTTCTCGATCGCGGTCGACAGCGCCTTCAGGAGGAATCGATCGTCATCGGTGATCGCGTAGCCCGCGGGATAGACGAGGTCGTTCGTCAAAGTCGTCCAGTCGACGTGCGAGCCGAACGCGCCGCGACCGCGATCGAACGTGATGTCGACGACGCCGTCGGCGACGACCTCGCTCTTGAACTCGACGCTGCCGTAGGCGGTGACGAACGTGCCTTCGACGAGGGAGTCACCGACGGTGCGATAGGTGATGCCGACTTCGTTCGTGGCCGGGTCTCCTGCGCAGCCGACGAGGCTGCCGACCACCGCGACCGCGAGACAGATCTTCTTCATTGGCGCTGTAACCCTTTCGAGTGATGGGTCCGTCCGCGACTCGCACCCACCTCGTTCGTCGTCGGCTGCCCCTCAAC
>JAEWJO010000704.1 GCA_023386455.1 Pseudomonadota bacterium
GCCTCGATCTTCGACAGATCGAGGATGTCGTTGATGAGTGCGAGCAGCGTCTTCGCGTTCGCCTTGATCACCGAGAGGTCGCGCCGGCCGTGCGGCGTCAGGCGCGAGCCTTCGTCGCGCATGAGCAGGTCGCAATAGCCGGTGATCGCGTTCAGCGGGGTGCGGATCTCGTGGGAGAAGTTCGCGAGGAACTCGCTCTTGAGCCGAGCGGCCGCCTCGATCTCCCGGGCACGTTCCTCCTCGACCTTCTTCGCGCGCGACAGCTCGGCGGCGAGGCGATCGAGGTCCTCGTTCTGCTGGCGCGTGATCTCCATCAGCAGCGCGCGCTGCTGGAACGTCGCCATCGCGCGTGCGGAGTGCGCTTCCTTCACCTCGAGGTCGGCGCGGAGCTTGCGGTTCTCCGCGAGCAGCTCCTCGACCCGGCGTTCTGCCTCGGTCGACATCAGGATGCTCCGAACGCGAGAGACGTCAGCGTCGTGTTGATGTGGAAGCCGCAGTAGATCTCGAAGTGCACGTTCATGCCGACGCACGGCGGTGCCGAGCGGAATGCCGCGGACAGGTCCGGCGTCCTGCCGGTGCTCGCCGCGAACCACTTGCGTCCGCTGCAGTGGAACAGCAGGGCGGCACGCGGGTTCTGGACACGCGCCGGGAGCTCGGTCTCGAAGAACCTGCGCGTGCTCTCGCCGATGTCCGTGATCTTCACGAGGTCGAGCTCGGAGCCCTCCTCGAGCATGTTCGCGAACAGGATCGAGCCGTCCTCGAGCGGCTTCCACGGCGCGCGGATGAAGTACTCGCGGCCGACGCGCAGCGCGGTCGGCCGGACTGCGAAGCCGTTCGGCGTACCGAACTCGAGGTCCTTCGGCTCGACGCCGAGCAGCTCGGCGTAGCGCTTCGCGGCCGGCTGGCCGTCGATCTCGAGCGCGCGCTTCGCGGTGCTGTCGATCTTCGTGATGCGCAACGTCTGGCCCGTCGGCGCGTACCAGTGCGAGCGCAGTGCGGCCCACGGCGCGTCGGTACGGAACACCGCCACGATCGCGGCGTCGCTCGCGACCTCACCGTCGACGTGCAGCTCGGCCGACTGCTTCGCCGGATCCGGCTCGCTGTCGGAGGCGCCGCCGCCGACGGCAACCATCGCCTGGTTCATCGACATCACGCCGAGGAGCAGCTCCTCCTTCTTGTAGGCGAAGCCGTCGTCGATGACGAGCGCGCCGTACTTGCGCGTGCCGAGGTCGTCGGGGCGGGCGCCGAGCTCGGCGGCGGCGGCGCGCACGGCCTTCTCGCCCGCGGCGGCGGCGTCGAACGACATCTTGTGGCCCATCCCGAGGCCGACCTCGAGATCACCGCTCAGCGTGGCCATCACGACGCTGCCGGCGTGCATGCCATCGCGATCGATCTCGCCGCCGGTGGTCGCACCGATCAGGCGCGTCCCCTTCGGCAACCGTTCGCGCACGGCGCGATTGAGCGCACGCTGATCTCGATCTCGAGACGCGAACATCACGGCGAGCTTGGGCTTCGCGGATCCGAGTTGCGTGCACAGGTCCTCCGCGGCGCGATCTGCATCGCGCTCCTCGGTGCGTGCGTGGGCCATATCTACACTAGGCATCGTTCAGAACGCTCCTTCCCTCAGAGTTTGCTGCCCGGGTGCGTGCGGTGACACGAGCTCGTGCATTGCTCGAACGACTCGCGTCCGCCGCCGACGTACATGCTCTCGACCGGGCCGAACTGGTTCACGTGAGACTGCGGATACGACTTGTGGCAGGACAGGCACGCGGCCTTGCTCGTGCGCTGGATGCTGGCCTTCGTGAGATGGCACGAGGCGCACTTCTCGAGCGGCGCGTCGAAGCGTCGCGAGCGCGCGTGGATGAAGTGCGTGCGCACGAAGATCGGTCCTTCGAGCTCGAAGCCGAGTGGCACGTGGCAGCCCGCGCACGCGGCGCGGTTGTCGTTGGCGTGCAGGACGTTGCCGAGTGCCGAGGGACCCGAGTGACACGAGTTGCACGGACCGGTGTCGAGCTTCGCCGTCGTGCGCGTCTTCGTGCCGACCTGGATCTCGATCGTCTTCGTGTACGGGATGTCCTCGCCCATGTACGTGCGGCGGCCCTTCGTCGTCAGCAGGTACGTGCCCGCAGGTGCGTTGTCGGGGATGTGATGCGTCCACGTGTCGGCGACCGGCACCGCCCAGCCGGCGTGCGCGGGATCGAACGCGCCGCCGAACAGATCGTGGGCGGTCGGGAACGTGTGGAACTCCGCGTAGACGCCGTCGGCTTCGAGCGTGCCGGTGACCTGGACGTCGTCGTCGTTGAGGAACTTGTCGAGGTCGATGATCGTGCGGATCGGCTGGATCTTCTGCGCCGGTCCGATGAGCTGCGCCATCAGCATCCGCTCGCGGTGCTTGCGTCGCCAGTACGTCGTCGTCGGGTCGAAGAACGCGCGGTAGTACTGGATGCCGGCCGGGTTCGGGCCGAACACGACGTCGTTGTACGGCGGCAGCGAGCCGGGGGCGTGCAGGCGGTGACCGGCTCCGTCCCGGAGCGCGATCCGGAACGTGATGTCGCTGCCCGGCGCGTACGTACCGTTCGGGCGCGGCGGCGTGACAGCCTCGAGGTCGATCTTGAAGCCGTACGCGAACGGCGGGTTCGAGACCTGCGTCACCGGGATCGTGTACGGAGCGCCGGGACGAAGCGACCAGCGCAGGCGCAGCGACGCGGTGTTCGGATGGAGCTTGAACGTGCGGTCGCTGTCCATCCCGTAGCGGAGCTCGACGAGCGCTTCCTCCTCGAAGTCGTCGGCGCCGGCGCAGCTCGTCGTCGACGGGCAATCGTGGGTCCACTGGATCGCCCGGAAGCGGCGATCGAAGAAGTCGTCGCTCGGCCGTCGCTCGCTGTCCTTGCCCGCATTGGCGAAGACCGAGCCACCGACCGTGTGGCCATGCGAGTCGACCTGCTCGAGCACGAAGAAGCTCGAGGTGTTCATCCACGCCGCGTCGCGGAAGAAGCGGCGGCGCGTGAACGTGCCGTCGGCATTCGACAGCAGGACGAACTCCTGATCGTCGAGGTGGATGCCGTGCCACGCGAGATCCTCGAAGTCGCCGAGCGTGTTCAGACCGGCGACGCCTTCGTCGGTCGTCGTGTTGAGCGACGCGCGAAGATCGATCTGGTTCAAGTAGTACGTCTGTCCGCGCTTCAACTGGAGCGCGACCCCAACACCGTTGTCGACCTCGACGGCGAGGCCGACCGGAGCTGCATGAATGGCTTGCTCGGCGACGCCGGCGTCATTCATGTCATCCACGACATCCGTGCAGCCGATGGCTGCACACGCGGCGAGCGCTGCTCCGACGCTGGGTCTACGCATATGGTCCTTTCGCTGGAGAGCCGGTCCCACGAGGAACCCCCGTTCTCCGCGACGGTCCCCCACACGTAGACAGATACACGATCGATCTCGCGTGCGCGTGCCGCTGATTGCTGCACGTCTGCATCAAAAGGCTGCAGTGCAACCGAATGCTGCGGCGCGCTCGTCACAAAAACTGTGATCGCCGAAACGAAAAAGAGCGGCCGAGAGGCCGCCCGTTTTATCGATCGATGTCGCTCGAGTCAGTCGTCGCAGTCGTGGCCGCCGCCGTTACCCTTCTTGATCTCGGCGCGGATGAACGTGAACGGAACGCCGGTGCACTCCGGGCCCGAGTCCTCGCTGATCACGACGAGGTAGTCCTTGCCGCGCTTCGTCTGCTGCATCACCGTCTCGGGACGGCACATCTGGTCCATGCCCGGGAGGTTCAGCTGCTCGACGTCGCCATTCGGGAACACCTGGTAGAGCCGGTACTCGGTCGCCTTCTCGACCGGGCCGGCGCTCACCACGTAGCTGTGCAGCGCCGGGATCCACTCGACGCCACGGACGCCGAGGCCGCCGAAGTCAGCCGTGATGAAGTCCCAGGTCGGGTGCGCGCCGAACGGGTTCTTGACGGTCGCCAGGATCGCGTTGCCCGAGTGCAGGTCGGTCGGGAAGTCGCCACCGAACAGCGGTGACCGGAGCCCGAGCACGATCCGGTCGCCACCCTTGTGCGACGCCGAGAGACCCTCGACGTTGAGGCCGCCGGACTTCGCGGCGAGGTTCTTCCACGAGTCGTACCACTCGTCGCCGAACGTCTGGCGCAGCCCCTCGTTGAGGCTGGCGGTGATGTCGACGCTCTGCTCGCCGATCAGCTTGTTGTGCCGCGCGTCGAGCTTGAAGCGCGTCAGGTGTCGAGTGTCGGGGTCGGCGGCGCTGAAGCTGGTCGTGATCCAGAAGTAGCCGTTGGAGTAGGCCGCGCCCTCGACGTCGTTGTGCACCTTCGTGAGCGGAATGTTCACGCCGTCGGTGTCGGGGAGGTCCGAGGTGACGCGCACGAAGTTGAAGCCATACCCCGCGCCCGCATCACCACCGTCGTCCACGAACAGGATGTTGTTTCCGTCGGTCGCAGCGCCGCTGAGGTCGTTGCGAGGGACGCCATTCTGCGTGTGATAGAGCGAGAGCTTGCCCGTCTCGATCGCGCCGAACCGTGCCGGCGGATGCGCGCTTGCCGTCGACTGCGCCCACGTCGTGGCGAGGAAGAGGGCGGCGACGGACAGAGGGTGCTTCAACTTCATGTACTCCCTTTCGTGCGAGCGGCCCGAGTGCCGCCTGGTGGTTATCGTCACGCCACGTCACCTCGACGTTAGACGTACTCACCATATTCTCACGAAATTGCGAGTAGGCAACGCCAAAAATAGGCAAATTTATTACCCACATGGGTGAGCCATGTGGGGTTCTCGACGGAAAAACTCCGTACGATCGATCACGAACGACTGACACACATGCGGTCGTGTGTAGTCAGATCGGATTCAAGATGATGAATGTTAGAACGTGTACGACATGGTTCCAAAGACGGTGGTTCCCTCCGTCTTCGGAATCGTCGGAACGTCGGAGTCGTCGCGCGCGATCTCGGGCAGCTCGACGTCGGTGCCGAGCAGGTTGTGCGCGCTGAGCGCGAGCTCGAGCTTCTCCGTCGGGCGGAACATCACCTGAGCGTTCAGGAGCGTGTACCTCGGCGCGTCTTCCCAGCGGCTGAGGTGCTTCACCGAGCCGCTGAACGCGAGCTGCTTCGTGACGGTCGCCAGGAATCCGAGCGTCGCCTGACGGTCGTACGCGAACTTGAAGTCCTGCTCGGTGCCGTCGCCCGGATCCTGCTTCGCGCGGAAGATCCACGAGTAGCCGGCGAAGCCCTCGATCCGGCTCGCGACCTGGAACTTGCCCCATGCCTCGATGCCGTCGAACGTCACGTCACCGACGTTCTGGTTCTGGCTGCGCGTGTCCGGCGCCGCGAGACGAACGCGGGTGATCTTGTCGTCGATCTTCTGGTGGAACAGGTCGAGGTTCAGGTTGAAGTACTTGCCCTTGTAGGTGCCGGCGAGATCGAACGAGGTGCTCTTCTCGGGCTTCAGGTCGGGGCTGCCGACCACCTGCGCAGAGCTCGCTTCCTTCTCGAAGTACGTCGGCGCGCGGAACGACTGGCCGAAGATGCCCTTCACGACGAACGCCTTGTGCGGCTTGTAGACGACCGCGGCGCGCGGAGACAGGTTCTGCAGCTTCACCGAGCCGTCGACGGCGTCGTACATCGACAGGTAGTAGCGAGCGCCGTAGAACACGCTCAGCGGCTTCTGGATCTTCACCTCGCCGTTCGCGTACAGCGCGGCGGTGTACGTCGGCCGGTTGTCCTTGCCTACGTCGTACATCCCGATGTCGCCCTGGAAGCGGCGCGCCTTCTGGTACTCGAGCTGCGTGCCGATCGTCACCGAGGTCCACGGCGCCGGCGTGAGATAGACGTCGGCCTCGGCCTGCGTCTGCTTCGCCGAGTAGTACCAGACGCCGTTCGTGATGTCCTTGTCGAGGCGCCACTGGAAGTACGACAGGCGCGTCGAGAGCGACGCCATCTTGTTCAGCTTCGTCTCGTAGCCACCGGTGACGAGCCAGCCCGATTCGACGTTGCCTTCCGGCTTCGGGAACTTCGTGCCCGCGGGGTCGGTGACGATCGGGAACCCGCGCGTCTTCACGCTCGGTGCGTCGCGCTCGAACTGCTGGACGCGGGCAACGAAGCCCTTGTAGCCGAGCGTGGCGATGACGGAGTGCGCCTCGAGGCTCTTCTTCAGGCCGAGCTCGTTGCCCTTCTCGTCGATGAACACGAGCGGCTCGCCGGTCGTCGACGTGCTGTCGACGAACACGCTCGCGGTGACGTCGTCGTACTTCTTGTAGAACGCCGCCTCGCTGTGCATCGTGTTGAAGCGACCGAGGCGGAGCATCAGGCTCGCGGTGTCCTTGTCCTTCGTGCGGATGTCGATCACCGCGCTGATCGCGTTCGTGCCGTAGAGCACCGAGTTGGAGCCCTTGACGATCTCGATCTGCTTGATCGCCGAGAGCGGGATCGAGAGGAAGTCGAAGCTGCCGTCGTAGGGGCGATAGATCGGGACGCCGTCGAGCAGCAGCAGCGTGTTCGTCTGGTAGTTGACGAGCGTGTTGCCGCGGACCGTCGTCGTCGTGAACGTGTTGCCCTCGCCGTTGATCGACGAGAGTCCGACCGCATACTCGAGGACTTCCTCGAGCGTGTTGAACCCGAGCCACGAGATCTCGCGGGCGGTGATGACCTGAACGACCGCGGGCGCCTCGCTCTCGAGCTCTGGCTTCTTGCTCGGCGCGACGACCTCGACGTTCAGCAGGTCCTCGAGGCTCATCTCCGACAGCGCATCGATCGATGCGGGGTCGGCGGGTTCCGCCGGCGCAGGATCGGTGGCGGGTGCAGGGT
>JAEWJO010000059.1 GCA_023386455.1 Pseudomonadota bacterium
AACCTGCGCGCGCGCGGCGTGCAGAGCGTGTACTTCTCGAACGACATCGACGGCACGGACGCGAAGTTTGCCGAGGCGACGGGAACCCCGGAACCCGATGGGCTGACGCCCGACTGGCTGTTCGCGCTGATCGCGCGGCTCGGCAAGGAGCTCTCGCTGTGCGCGGCGGATTGCGTCGAGGTCGCGCCGCCGCTGGGGCCGACGGCGGAGGCGACGGATGCGACGACGCGGTTGGCGGCGAAGTATGTCCGCGCGTGTCTCGAGACGCTGCGCTGATCCGATCCGGATCCGATCCGGATCGCTTACGCCTACGCTTACGCTGACGCCTACGGTTCTACGCGTGGCGCTTTGCGAGGGATGCGACGGCCTCGATCCAGGTTGGCGTCGCATTGAGGGATGGGATCAGCGTCAGCTCCTCGCCGCCGGCGGACTTGAACTGCGCGCGAGCGCGGATGCCGATCTCCTCGACGGTCTCGAGGCAGTCGGCGACGAAGGCAGGGCACATCACCGCGAGGCGCTTGACGCCCTTCTTCGGGAGCTCGTCGAGCAGGACATCGGTGAACGGCTGGATCCAGGGCGTCCGGCCGAGGCGCGACTGGAACGATACGGTGTGGTCGGTGATGCCGAGCCGGGCGACCAGCTCGCGCGCCGTCGCGTAGCACTGCGCGCGATAGCAGCGATGGTTGACCGGGCCGAGTGAATCGCAGCAGGCCGCCGAGCGCAGGCAGTGCGAGCCCGAGGGATCGCTCTTCTGGATCTGGCGCTCGGGCAGGCCGTGAAACGAGAACAGGACGTGATCGGGCCTCGCGGCGGCGAGCGCGGGAGCCGCGACGGCTTCCCACGCCGCGAGGAAGCCGGGGTCGGCATGGAACGCGGGGACGACATCGATCGGCGGGACATCCCAGCGCGCCTGCGCGAGCTCCATCACGCGCGCGATGCTGGTCGCCGTCGACGACGCGGCGTACTGCGGATAGAGCGGGAGCACGACGATGCGATCGACCTTCGCCTCCTCCATCGAGGCGAGCGCGTCGGCGATCGACGGACTCCCGTAGCGCATCGCGAGCACGACGTGCCACGGCGCCCCGAGCAGATTCGCTACACCGGCCGCGAGATCCTTCGAGTGGGCGAGCAGCGGCGAGCCGCGTTCGTCGTCCCAGACCGCGCGATATGCCTCGGCGCTCCGGGCCGGGCGAGTTCGCAGGATCACGCCATGCAGGAGCAGCGAGCGACCGACAGGATTGATGTCGATGACGCGCGGATCCGAGAGGAACTCGGCGAGGTACCGCCGGACGGCCGGCGTGGTGGGCTCGTCGGGCGTGCCCAGGTTGATGAGCAGGAGTCCGGTGGGCACGTGGAGTCCCTTGCTGACCAAGTGCGGCGTCAAAGTCAAGGAAAGGGCTGCCCGGGAGTCAGGGATTTCATAATCGACAGGAAACCCACGCTATCCACAGGCTGATTCGTGGCCGGCCGTACCAAAGGCCGGGAGTGCCGCGATCGCACCAAGTGTGAACGGTTTCATGGTCTTACGAGAAGTTTTGGCAGTCCTGTTTGACCTCCCGTGGGACGGCTGCATTATCCGTTCGTCATGGCTGGCTACGCGGGTAAGCCACTTCCGAAGAAGCTCGGCATCAAGGCAGGACACAAGGTGTGTCTGCTGAATGCCCCAGGTGCATTCGTACGCGACCTCAGCAGCGACGACGTGCGCATCGCGCACGACCTGAGGCTGCCTCCGGTCGACGTGGTCGTGCTGTTCGTGGACCGCATCGCCGATCTCGAGCGCCGGTTTGCCGACATCACCGCACGCATGCACCCGGCCGGCGGGTTCTGGGTCGCGTGGCCCAAGGCGCGCCGCGGCTGTGACATCACCGAAGAGGTCGTTCGTCGCATCGCGCTCGCGTGCGGCATGACCGACAACAAGGTCTGCTCGATGCGCGATCACGTGGCGGTTCGCCTCGTGCTGCGCGCCGAGCATCGCGATGCGGTCGCGTACCGCGCCGAGCCGCCGCCGATCTCGCGCCGCGTTCGCCGGCCGACCGCGGCCGCGCGGATGGTGCACCGCCACACGAGCGGCGCCGGCTCGACGCTGCGCCGCGCTCGCGCACGCAACGCGAAGTAGCGCGCTGCGGAAACGCAGTGTTCGCGCTGCCTTCACGGGCTGCGAAGTCGCCGGACGTACGTAGGCTGCTGTATCGTCCGCGCATGAATCGACTCGTTGTGGCCGCCGCACTGGCTCTGGCCGGGTGCGCCGGCGATACGGTGGACGATCGCCCGCTGGAGCTCGACTACCTGACCCAAGCGGTGTTCGCGCCGACGTGCGGCACGACGCAGTGCCACTCGACGTTCGTCCAGGCCGCTGGCAACGTGTTCGACACGCCCGAGGGGACGCGCAGGTCGCTGCTCGGCAACGGGCTCATCCGGTTCGACAGCACGAAGTACGACCCCGAGGATCCGAGGAACGCCGATCTGATCGTCTGGATCACCGAGACCGATCCGTTCGGCCTCGGCATCGGCCGCATGCCCTACGACGCGCCGATGCCGAACAAGGACGTGCTGCTGCTCCAGGACTGGATCAAGGAGGGCGCACCGGGCGCGCAGTGCAACCCGAAGGCGAACAACGGCGCGGCGTGCACGAGGGACAAGAACAACCGGTTCCTCGTCGCGCAGTGCACCGAGGACTTCGAGCTCGACCTGACGAACGCGATCACGTGCTCGGGCGGCTGCATCCAGGGAGTCTGCCAGTGAAGGCCGCATCGATCGTCCTCGCGCTCGTCGTCGTCGCCGGCATGGCCGGTCGCGCCCACGCGTATCCGCAGTTCGAGATGTCGAAGGACCAGTCGTGCTCCGGCTGTCACCTGTCGCCGACCGGCGGCGGGCTGCTGTCGGAGAACGGCATGACGATCGCCGAGTCGATCTCGAAGTTCGGGACGGCGCCCGAGTTCATGTACGGCAAGGTGAAGACTCCCGACTGGCTCGCGGTCGGCGGCGACTTCCGCTACGCGTACGGTTATCTCCAGGCGCCGCAGCGCTACCTCGTCGGGTTCCCGATGCAGGCGGACCTGTACGGCGTCGTCACGCAGAAGAACTTCAGCCTCCACGTCACCGCCGGCTTCCGGCCCGCCGAGGACGGCAACGAGGCGGCGACGCGGTTCTGGTCGCGCGAGCACTACGTGATGTGGCACGACGATCCGGGCTCGGCGGAGGGCATCTTCGTCCGCGCCGGCCGGTTCATGCCGGTGTTCGGACTCCGGCTGGCCGAGCACAGCGTCTACACTCGACGCTACGGCGGCACGCCGCTCTACGCCGACACCTACGGCGTGTCGGCCTCGTACCTCGCGTCGAAGATCGAGGCGCACGTCTCGGGCTTCGTGAAGGATCCCCTGATCGATCCGGTGCAGCTCTCGAACGGCGTCGCGGTCTACGCGGAGCTGATGCTGAACCCGGTGCTCTCGGTCGGCGGCGGCGGCATGTTCCAGAAGAGCGACTTCGACGAGAAGTACCGCGGCAACATCACGGTGAAGCACTACATCGCGCCCGCCGATCTGCTGCTCCAGGCCGAGGTCCAGATCGTCAACCCGCACGTCGGCGACTACGGCTACAACCAGATCGTCGCCTACCTGATGGCGACGAAGTTCTTGCCGCAGGGGCTCATGCTCGACGTCGGGCTCGGCCACTACGACGAGAACATCCGGATCTCGGGCCTCGATCGCGACTGCCTCGACGCGCAGCTGCACTGGTTCGCGACGTCGCACATCGAGCTGATGTGGACGAACCGCTTCGAGCTCATGGGCAAGGGCGACGGCGGGCCGACGGGTGCGTACTCGCTGCTGATGGCCCACTACCGTCTGTAGTCAGGGCAGGAGCTGCGCGCGCTCGTCGGTCGTCGGTAGCCGGCAGGCGTCGTACTTGCCCCAGATGCGATAGCGGATCCGCGCGACGAGGCGATAGCCGAGGTCGAGCAGGAACGCCGGCAGCCAGCGCAGGTAGTAGCCCCAGCGCCACGGCGCGGTCAGGTACTTCGCGAGGTAGAGGAACGCCTTCGAGCGCAGGTACGCGCGGCCGTTGTCGACGAGCACGACGGTCTCGAGCGTCGCCGGGATCTCGGGATGGAGCTGCCGCAGCTTCTGCGCGGTCTCGCCCTGCAGTGGCGCGTACCACAGCTGCCGGCGATCGCGCTTGATGAGGAAGTGGACGCTGTGGTGACACAGCCCGCACTCGCCGTCGTAGAGCACGACGGGGCCGGGGAGGGCGACACCCGGTCGGGGCGCCGGTGGGGTCGTTTGCGTCGTGGTCTCCATCAACCAGGCCTGCGCTCGTTATACCGTCACGTTGCGTGATCGGCTCTCGCCTTTGCGTCGTTGCCCTGCTCGTTCATCCTCTCGTCGCCGAGGCGCAGTCAGGAGACGGTGCCGACGCTGCGGCACCGGCG
>JAEWJO010000072.1 GCA_023386455.1 Pseudomonadota bacterium
AGCAGGGCCCGCCCGCCGCGGGTGCCGGTGCCCCGCCGGGTGGCCAGACGCCGCCGCCGGGTGGCGTCGCGGTGCCGACCGAGCCGCGCGTCTCGATCCCCGGCGCGGTGTTGACCGGCGTGAAGGACGCGGGCCGCCCGCTGTTCAACTTCATCGACGTCGTCGGCGCGCACCTCATCATGGTCGGGCGCGCGTTCGCGTGGCTGCCGCGCCGGCCGATCCGGACGCGCACGTTCATCGAGGCGATGGAGTACATCGGCTTTGGCAGCCTGCCGATCGTGCTGCTCGTCGGCGCGTTCACTGGCATGGTGACGTCGCTGCAGTCGGTCAACGCGTTCCGCATGTTCGGCTTCGAGTCGTTCTCCGGCGGCGTCACCGGCAAGGCGCTCGCGCTCGAGCTCGGCCCGGTGCTGACGTCGCTGATGCTCGCCGGGCGCGCGGCGGCCGGCATCGCGACCGAGCTCGGCACGATGCGGATCACCGAGCAGATCGACGCGCTCGAGTCGATGGCCGTCAACCCGCACCAGTACCTGATCCTGCCGCGGCTCGTCGGCGCGATGATCGTGACGCCGATCCTCGCGCTCGTGTTCTTCATCGTATCGATGGGCGGCGCGTACTTCGTCGCGGTGATCGTCGAGCAGGTTCCCCAGGGTCCGTGGATCGCGAACCTGCGCGAGATCCTCGAGGCCAAGGACGTCCTGCAGGGCTGTCTGAAGGCGATCGTGTTCGGCTTCATGGTCGCGCTCGTCGGCTGCTACCAGGGCTACAACGCCTCGGGCGGCGGCCGCGGCGTCGGCATCGGCACCACGCGCGCGGTCGTGATCGCGTCGGTCGCGACGCTCGTCATGGACTACTTCTTGACCGACATCCTGCTCCACCTCATCCCGTCCTCTCGAGGAGAGTGGTGACCGGGTGACGAACACCGCGCTCGCCTCGGAGATCATCGGGCTGTCGCCGCCGCACGAGCGGGACCCTCGCTGGCATATCCGGGTCCGTCAGCTGAAGAAGTCGTTCGGCCCGAACCTCGTCCTCGACGGCGTCGACCTCGACCTCGAGCGCGGCAAGGTCAACGTGATCCTCGGCGCGTCCGGCGCCGGCAAGAGCGTGCTCATCAAGCACTTCATGTGCCTCCTGCGGCCCGACAGCGGCAACCTGTGGGTCGACGGCACGGACGTGTTCGCCCTCGATCAGAAGCAGCTGGCGGACTTCCGCCGCAAGTTCGGCCTCGTGTTCCAGTTCGCGGCGCTGTTCGACTCGCTGACCGTCGAGGAAAACTGTGCGTTTCCTCTCAAGGAGCACACCAAGAAGTCCAAGGGCGAGATCGCCGACATCGTCGCCGACCGCCTCGGCGCGCTCGGGCTCGCCGGCACACAGCGGAAATATCCGGGCGAATTATCAGGCGGTATGAGGAAGCGCGTCGGCCTGGCGCGTGCACTCGTCCTCGAGCCCGAGATCCTGATGTATGACGAACCGACAACCGGCCTCGATCCCCTGGCGACGCGCAACGTCGACGAAATGATTCTCGGCGCGGGGGAGCGGTATAAAGTGACGTCGGTGGTCATCTCGCACGACATGGCGAGCGTGTTCCGGATCGCGGACCGCATCGCCATCCTTCACAACAAGCGGATCCTCGAGGCAGGGCCTGCCGAGGTGATCGCGGGAAGTCGTGACCCGTACGTCTACGAGTTCCTCCGCGCGTCGGGCGTGTCGGCGATCGGCAAGCTCGCCGCCGGCAGCCTCGGCGGCCGCGAAGGAGAGACTCCGTGAAGGGCCTCTCCGCCGGCGTCCGCGTCGGCCAGCTGTTCATCATGCTCGCCGTCGGCGCGTACCTCGTCTGGAAGAACCTGGGCGACGACTCGACGAAGGGCGGGCAGGAGATGTTCGTCCGCATGCGCGACGCGTCCGGCCTGCCGAAGGGCAGCAAGGTCGTCGTCGCCGGTCTCAAGAAGGGCCTCGTCACCAAGCTCGAGGTCGATGGCCGCTACGCCAAGGTCTACTTCACGCTGCAGAGCGACATCCCGGTGTGGTCGAGCGCGGTCGTGTTCAAGAAGGCCAGCTCGCTGCTCGGCGAGAACTACCTCGAGATCGATCCGGGCGAGCCCGTGCGCCAGGCGCCCGACGGCTCGGCGGTGCAGTACACGCCGCTCGGCAGCGCGGTGACGAGCGGCCACCCCGCGTGCCCGGACTACAACTCGAGCAACGCCGAGAAGCAGCGCGCGTGCCGCGAGATCCCGCGCATCGTCGAGGCGGTGACGCCCGACCAGCTGATCCACCGCATCGAGGAGACGCTGCCGAACGTCGACCGCGTGCTCGAGAGCGTCCGCGATCTCTCGGAGGACGTCCGCAAGATCGTCAACGGGCCGATGGCGTCGGTCGCGAACCGCGTCGACGGTCTCGTCCAGAAGGAGTCGGCGACGATCCAGTCGATGATCGAGCGCGCCGACCGCACGATGGCCGCGGTCGAGGCGCTGACGAAGGACGTCCGCAACATCACGAACAACGCCGACCCCAAGATCGAGAAGATCCTCGCCGACCTCGAGGCCGCGTCCGCCGAGGCCAAGGTGCTCGTCACGACCGCGAAGGACGAGCTCGAGCAGACCGGCACCGCCGTGCGCGGCAAGCTCGACAAGATCGACGGCGTGATCGCGAGCACCGACTCGATCGCGAGGAAGATCGACGAGGACAAGGGCACGCTCGGCCGGCTCGTCAATGACCCCGCGGTCTACGACAACGTCGAGTCGATCACCGACGACGCGAAGGGCTTCCTCGGCACGCTGTTCGGGCTGAAGGCCTACGTCGGGCTGCGCTCGGAGTACAACGTCGGCTCGAACCTCGCGCGCCACTACGTCAGCGTCGAGCTGCACACGCGGCCGGACAAGTTCTACCTGATCGAGCTCGAGAAGGGCCCGCGCGGCGACTACCCCGAGGTCACGCTCGAGTTCGATCCGACGGTCGATCCGAACAACTGGATCAAGAAGACGGTGATCGAGGACAAGATCCGGTTCACGTTCCAGTTCGCGAAGCGGTTCGGCAAGATGACGCTGCGGTACGGCATCAAGGAGTCGACCGGCGGCATCGGCGCCGACTTCGACAGCGACGTCTGGTTCAATCGGTCGCTGCGCCTGTCGGCCGACGTGTTCGACGCGACGTTCGACAAGTACCCGCGCGTGAAGCTCACCGCCGCGCTCGAGCTGTTCCGCCACGTCTACCTGCTCGGCGGCGTCGACGAGCTGCTCAACGAGCCCGCGGAGCTGCCGATCATCGCCGGCAACTCCGAGGTGCCGATCCAGTTCGAGACGTTCCGCTACGGTCGCGATTACTTCGTCGGCGGCATGCTGCGCTTCACCGACGAGGACCTCGCGGCACTGCTCACGGTCGGCGGCTCGGCGCTCGCCGGCGCGGCTGGAGACTGACCATGGCGTGGTGGCGGGACCGTTTCGATCGGGCGCGGAACATGGTGTCGGTGCACGATCTCGTGCAGCGCGTCGTCGACTTCTACAAGCTGAACGCCGACCTTCGCCAGGAGCGGCTGTTCGCCGACTGGTCGTCGCTCGTCGGCGACAAGGTCGGCGCGCGCACGCGGCCGGACACGATCATCGATCGCATCCTCGTCGTCGAGGTCGCGACGAGCGCGTGGCTCCACGAGCTGCGCCTGATGCGGCCGAAGATCGTCTCGGATCTGCTCGACCGGCTCGGCATGCCGCGGTTCTTCGACGACATCCGGTTCGTGCTGACCGGCGAGCGCCGACCTCGCACGGCGGTCCGTCGCCCGGCGCCGCGCCCGGCCGCACACGCGCCGGCGCCCGATCCCGTGCCGGCGAGCGGCGAGCACCTCCGCCAGATCCTCGACGACACGTCGTCTATCGAGGACGAGGAGCTGCGCGCGATCATCTCGCGCGTCCGCGTGAAGCACGATAAATGAATGAGGTAGCTACGACGCGCGGAGGCGGCGGATCAGCTCGCGCAGCCGGCGATCGCCATCGCCATCACGGCTGACGAAGCGCAGGCCCGAGCCTCCCGACGGAGCGTGATACGAGACGCGGCCGGCGATCGCGATCGGCGCGGCCGCACCCGGCGGCGTCACCTCGACCGTCAGCTCGGTGTCGAGCGGCAGGGGCGTCTGCGTCGTCAGCAGCGCACCGCCGACGCCGATCTCCGAGATCGCCGAGTCGACGAACGTCGGCGAGCTCGCGATGCGGTACCGGCACGAGAACTGGACGGGCAGGCGGTGGTGACGACGGCGCGGCACGTCGGTGCGCTTGCCGGAGAGGACGTCGTGGAGGAACGTCAGCTTCGTCTGCTCGTCGTTGTCGAGCTGGACGGTCGCGCCGGCGCGGACACGCATGCGCGGCAGGGCCGGGCGCCAGGCCTGGACCGAGCCGCGAATGAGCACCTTGTTGGGTAGGAGATTCGAGGAAATCTCGACGATGACCGATTCGCCCGCGTTGAGCTCGTCCGTGGTCGGGACGAAGATCGGTTCGGTGACGGTCTCGCTCGGTGCGAGCTCGCGCCACTCATCGGCGGACTTGATGCGAAGCCGCAGGATGTTCATCGAGCCTCGACGACGGTAGCAAAGATCACGGGTCGGGTGTACTTCGGCGCAGGCCGAGCGCACTTACATTCAGCTACGAAATCAGCCACGGAACCTCAGCGCCCACACCTTGAGCAGGGCTTCACCGACGATCGCTCGGGACATCTTGGACTGGCCGACCCGCCGATCGACGAACACGATCGGCGTCTCGACGACCCGAAATCCCCGCTTGATGGCGCGGTACTTCATCTCGATCTGGAAGCTGTAGCCGTTGGAGTCGACGGTGGCGAGGTCGAGGGCCTCGAGGACGTCCCGGCGCCAGCAGATGAAGCCGGCGGTCACGTCGCGCACGTCGATCCCGAGGATCGTTCGCGCGTAGAAGCTGCCCCCCTTGGACAGCAGCTGGCGGCCGATCCCCCAGTTCATCGTGCCGCCGCCGGGGATATTCCGGGACCCGACGACGACATCGGCACCATCCTCCGCCAGTGCGAACATCTGGGGCAGGTACTTCGGATCGTGGCTGCCGTCGGCATCCATCTCGAAGAGATACTCGTACGGTCGCGCCAGCCCCCACGCGAAGCCCTCGATGTAGGCGGTGCCCAGGCCGAGCTTGCCGGCGCGGTGCATGACGTGGATGCGCGGGTTCGCGGCCGCCATCTCGTCGGCGATCTGGCCGGTGCCGTCGGGCGAGTTGTCGTCGACGATCAGGAGGTCGGCCGGCGGCAGCGCCTCGAGCAGGCGCTCGGCGATGTCGCGCACGTTCTCGGCCTCGTTGTACGTCGGCACGATGATCAGCGCCTTGGCCATCCCGCGCGGACGATAGCGGGGCCACCCGCGCGACGCAAAGCGCCGCACCGCGTGATTTCGGCCGGTTTGCCGTTGCTGCGCTATGCTGGCCCAGGTGCGATCCCGGCGCGCCTGGATCTACGTCTTGTCGGTGCTGGCGCTGCTCGTGCCCGCGGCCGGCATCGCGTATCTCGGTGCGTTCTCGTACCGCGACGATCGCGGTGCGGTCTCGGCGCAGACCGACGCGCAGAAGCGCGCCGCCGAGGCGATCGCGGCGCGGATCGCCCATCAGATCGACGAGGCGTTCGAGGCGATCGACCAGGCGACCGCGCGCAAGGACGTGCCGCGAGGTCCGCTCGCGCCGCCGCTCGCGCGCCACTGGTTCTGGATCCAGGGCGACGGCCACATCCTCGTCCCGCGTGCGTCGCCGCCGACCGCGTTCGTCGCGAGCGCGTTCGATCGCGTGCCGTGCAGCGGCCGGCTCGAGGACTGCGTCAGCGAGTCGACGCGACGCCAGGCGCGGCTCGCGAAGCTCCAGGCGGCACAGCGCGCCGAGGCGTGCCGCGGCGATGGCTGCGGCGCCGCGTGGCAGGAGGCACGCCGCCAGTACATGCAGCTCGCCGCGTTCGAGGACACCGGGCCGTTCGCGCTGCTCGGGCTCGCACGCGTGTACGCGCGGCTCGGCGACACCCGCGGCGTCGAGGGAGCGATCGCCGACCTCGAGCTGCGCTACGGCGAGCGCACGGTCGAGGAGCTGCCGGTGAAGCTCGTCGTCGCCACGATGCGCGCGGGCAACGACCGCGGCGCGCTGCTCGAGATCGCCGAGTCGGTCGCCGCCGGTCACTACGATCTCCATCCGCTCGTCGCGCTCGGCGTGATCGATCGGCTGCGCGCGCGGCTGTCGGGCACGCTGCCGCCCGACCTCGCGCCACGCCGGGCCGCGCTCGACGAGCAGATGGCGTCGATTCGCACCGAGG
>JAEWJO010000074.1 GCA_023386455.1 Pseudomonadota bacterium
GCCAGCACCGTGCGCAGGCGCACCATGCGGGTTCATCGGCGCCGCGCTGCCCGCGGCCTTGTCGTCGTGAATCGCCGGCATCGGTCCGCCGCCGAACGGATTGCCGTGCGGGTCGACCGCCGACTTCGGCTCGGCCGGCTTGCCGCTGAACACCGTCTCGATGTCCTGCTCGCTGCGCTGCGCGGTGTCCTTGCGGACGAGCGCCGGGACGCGCGTCTTCTCCGTCATGATGTAGTACTCGGTGTCGCCCTTCGGCGGGTTCGCAGGATCGAGCTCCTGCCCCTCCGCGAGCTCGCCCGGCTTCTCGCGCTTGTAGAGCGAGAGCGTACCGAGCGTGCTGCCGCGCTCGTCCTTGTACGTCAGCTTCATGACCGGCGTCATCTCCTCGACCTTGAGCGTCGAGGCGTACTCCATCGGCCGCAGGTTGTTCGCGTTGTCGATGAAGTTCGCGGCCGTCTGGTCCGCCTTCTTCGTCACCGCGTCCGCCCACGTCTTCATCGTCTGCGCGTTGTCGGCGCCGCCCTTCGTCGTGATGCGCGAGAACGACTTGCTCTTGCCGCCGGCCTCGATCGTGACCCCACCGATGGAGCCTGCATCGAACCCGCGCGGATCGAGGAGCTGCAGGTTCGACTGACCGATCTCGAGACCCGAGAGCAGATCCTTCGAGAACACGTACGCCTTGCCCGACTGCTCGTCCATCACGTACTTGTCGCTGCCGCCGTAGACGGAGCCACCGACGACGAACGACCGCGTGCCGTCCTTGAACGTCACCGTGACGACCGACGTCGAGACGGTCTTGCCGTCCTTCATCGTCACGCTGTTCAGCGGCTTCGTGCCGAGCTTGTAGTCCTTCTTCGCCGCGTCGTTCGGCTTGCCGAGATCGCGGAGCGCGCGCGCCGCGGCGTACTGCTTGATCAGCTTGTCCGCGGTGTCACCGAGCGGGAACTCCTTCGACTTGCGTCCGGTCTCCTCTTCCTCGACCGTGACGATCTCCGGCTCCTTCGCCGCCGAGCCCGAGCCGGCGCCCGAGCCCGCTGCCGAACCGGCCGCGCTGCCCGAACCGGCCGCGCTGCCCGAGCCAGCCGCACTGCCCTCGTCGGCTGGCTTCGGCGGCGTCGGCTTGGCCTTCGTCTCGACCGTCGTCTCCGAGCCCCACCAGTAGCCGCCTGGCTTGCGCTCGAGCTTCACGATCTTCTTCGGCGACGTGTACTGGATCGAGACGATGTCCGCCTCGGTCTTGTTCCAGAGCACGACGTTGCCGACGTTCGGCTGGACCGTCTTGTCGCGGGTCCACGTGCGGTATCCGTACACGAGCATCACTGCGAGCAGGATGCCGTGAATCAACGCGCCTCTCATGGCTTCACCTCGGCGGTCTTCTTCATGCTGCGACGACGACGAGCCCACGTTCCGACGAGGCCCAGCGTCAACACCAGGAGCGGCGCGCCGACGATCGTCAGCGTGAACCACACCGCGTCCTGGCTCTTGGTGTGCTTGATCGGCTTGTCATCCTCGGAGACGACCTCGCCCACGAACACCTCTTCACCACCGAGCCACTTCACCGTGTCGTCGAGCAACGGGCCCGACACCATCACGAGCGCGGCGCGGCCCATGCTCGACACCATCACGTCGGCGAACAGATCGGCGTCCGCAAACATGAGGACGCGGTAGCCGTCCTTCTCCTTGCCGCCCTCGCCCTTGAGCTTCGGGCCCTCGACGGCGGCGGCGAGATTCCACTTCTGCCGCTTCTCGGTGCCGGCGTCGAAGCTGAAGTTGTTGTTGAAGTCGAGGAAGCTCGAGTCCATCGAGCGGATGGTCATCGTCTTCTTCGGCTGGTCCTTGCCGGTGAACGGCGCATCCTCGATCGCACCGGAGTCGATGACGATCAGGCCCTTGTCGACCGAGCGCGACAGCGTGGTCGTCGACGCGTGCGCCGAGAACTGCGTCGTGATCGCGAACCGGCGATCGGCCGGCGTCCCGCGCTGCGGCAGGTACGCCTGGTCGTCGGTCAGCGAGCCCGGGTTGTACTTGAGACCGAGCTTGCCCTCGAGCTCGCCGAGGCTCGGATCGGCCTTCGGGTCGAGCGCGATCATCAGGCGACCACCCTTGTCGAGGTAGCGCGAGAGCGCGGCCCACTCGGCCGGCATCAGCGGCACCGTCGGCGCGAGCATGAGGACGATCGTCGCGTCCTCCGGGACGTCCTTCGCGAGGTCGATGAGGCCGAGGTCCTTCACCTCGTAGTTGAGGTCGCCGAGCCGCTTCTTGAACACCGTCGTGCGGCGCTCGGGCACGCTGCCCTTCAGCATCGGCGGGATCGAGTCCGGATCGGTCATCTCGCCGTGGCCGGTCATCACGTATGCCTTGCGCTTGTCGCGCACGAGCTTCAGCAGCTGCGAGTTCACCTCGCGGTCGAAGTTGCGCAGCTTGCTGCCCTTGCGGGCCTTCTCGATGTCGGTGTCGACCTCGATGTTCTGCGACTTCTCCTTGTCGCCGGTACCCTTCACGAGGACGATCACGCCGTCCTTCGTGACCTTGTACTTGCCGGCGAGCTCTGCATCGACGAAGCGATCGTGCACCTCGACGGTCATGTGACCCGAGGCCGACTGCAGCGCGTCGAAGTAGTTCTTGACCTGCTCCTTGACCTCGTTGGTCGTCGGGAAGAACAGCATCACCTTGATCGGGTCGCTCGAGGCCGCGACGATGCGCTTCGTCGAGTCACCCGGCGACGACGTCTTGAAGTAACTGACGTCGCGCTGGACGTTGCGCTCCTTCGCGACACCGCACGTCACCATGAGGAACGCGGTCGCGAGCGCGATCGTGACGCCCGACCAGCTGATCTCGCGGACGCGGTAGTACTCGACGCCTTCCTCACCGCCGGTCCGCAGATCGAACGCGGTGCGCAGCGGGATGCCGAGCGACATCTCGATCATGAACATCGGGATGAGCGACTTCAGCATCCCGATCGTCCACAGCACGGTCAGGACGGTCGTCCACTTGCCGGCGCCCTTCTCGGTGATGCCGAACAGGTTCAGGCCCCAGCGCGTCGTCAGCGCGTAGAGCACGAGCGAGCCGAGCACGCCGAGCTGGCACAGGAGGAACGTGCGTTCGACGGCGCGACGGCCACCGGTCGAGCGCATCATCGTGTACCCGCGCAGGCCGGTGACGGCGAGCAGCGTGAGGACGCCGAGCGCGGTCAGGACCATGCGAAGCCCCGGCAGGTGACCGAACAGTCGCTCGCCGAGAAGGATGAGGAGAAGGCCGATCCCGAAGATCAGGGAGGCCCACCACGGAGAAGCAGTTCTCATTGCCATCGCTTCGCCTCCAGCGTTTTGACGGCGAGGAGCAGGAAGAAGTACGTCACGCAAACATAGAAGATGACGTCCTTCAGGTTGAAGATGCCCTTCATGAAGCTCGCCTGAAACCGCACCCACCAGAGGTCGAGCTGCTCGACGACCGGCCGCACGGGCGCGTCGAGCTTGCCCGCGAGCTGGAAGATGTTGCCGAGCCCGATCAGGAGGATCGCGCCGACGACGAGTGCGAGGAACTGGTGCCGCGTCAGCGCCGACGCGAACAGACCGATCGCGAGGCTGACGGCGCCGAACAGGAACAGACCGAGGTAGCCGACGATGATCTGCGCGCTCGAGATCTTGCCGTTCACCTTGATGAGGATCGGCATGTAGACCGAGAGCGCGAGCATGATCGTCAGGAACGTCAGTGCCGCGAAGAACTTGCCGAGGATGATCTCGTAGTCGCGCACCGGCGAGGTCGTCAGCAGCACCATCGAGTGGTTCTGCCGCTCCTCGGCGATCAGGCGGAACGAGAAGATGAGACCGGCCGCGCCGATCGTGAAGCTCGCGATGAAGAAGTAGCGCTCGAGCACGGTCGCGGAGAACGCCTCGCCGCGCAGCGCCCAGGCCTGGAAGAAGATGCCTTGCGCGAGCAGCAGCAGCGCCGCGATCACCCACGTGATGGGAGACCTCAGGTAGCCGAGCAGCTCGCGACGATAGATGATGCTAGTTGCTCGCATCGCTACCTCCGACGAGACGGATGAACGTGTTCTCGAGCTCGCTACGCGCGTAGTCGAGCTTCAACAGATCGAGCTTGGCCTCGACGACACCGCGGCTCACCTCGGCGCGGCAGTCCTTGCTCGTCGACAGCGCGAACGACAGGCCGCCGCCCTGCTCGTAGGGCTCGGCGATCTTCGTGACGCCGTCGATGGCCTGCAGGACGCTCGTGATCTTCGCCTTCGAGTCGTCACCGGTCTCGCGAACGGTGACGGTGATCTGGCGAATCTCGCCCTTGTGCTTCGCGAGATCGGCTTCGCTGCCGACGCCGAGCAGCGCGCCCTTGCCGAGGACGAGCAGGCGATCGCACGTCTGGCTGATCTCGGTGAGGATGTGGCTGGAGATCAGAACCGTGTGGTTCTGCTTGAGGTCGTGGATGAGGTTACGCATCTCGACGATCTGCACCGGGTCGAGACCGCGGGTCGGCTCGTCGAGCACGAGGAACTTCGGCTGATGAATGATCGCCTGGGCGACGCCGACGCGCTGGCGATAGCCGTGCGACAGCGTGCCGATGAGATCGGTCGCGACGTCGGTCAGGTCCGTCGTCTCGAGCACCTCGGGCAAGCGCTTCTTCACGGCGGTCGCGCTCATCCCGCGCAGCTCGCCGGAGAACTTGATGTAGTCCGTGACGGACATGTCCATGTAGAGCGGCGGGTTCTCGGGGAGAAACCCGACTCTCTTGCGGACCTCGTGTGGCTCGGCGATCGCGTCGACCCCGCCGATGTCGATCGTGCCGCCCGAGGGCCGCAGATCGCAGGCGAGAATTCGAAGCGCGGTCGTCTTACCTGCGCCGTTCAGTCCGAGGAACCCGACGGTCTCGCCGTCGTTGATCTCGAACGAGACCGGGCCGAGCGCCCGCTTGCCGCCATAGAACTTCGATAGATTAGTTGCGCGAATCATGCAGCTCCTCGCGTCGCGACTCGTGCCAGGGGCCGAAAATCGCTCGACTTTGTTAATCGCCACTGCGTCGGGTGTCAAGCGCATGACCATCCTCGTTGGCGCGGCCGTAACCAGTGCCGCGCTGGCATTTCTTCCCGCAAATTGGCACTGATCGAACGATCAGAAATTCGGGCATGCCGGCTGCAAATCGCCGGGACATGGCGACCCTCCGTCTCCTCGCTGCGCTCGCGTTCGCGACCACCGCGTGCGTGCAGCAGCAGTTCTCTGATCCGGCGACGTTTCCCCAGCCGACCGTCGTCGCCGGACCGCCGGGCGGTGAGATGGATCCCGAGTGGCAGCCCCGATCTTCGGGCGATTACGCCGACGCGACGGTCGTCGAGCCGTCGCTCGATCCCGACGACCCGGGGTACGCGATGGGCACGGTCACCGACGCCGAGATCGAGCTGACCCTCGACGGCTACGGCGAGTGGATCGAGACCGAGGACTACGGCAATGTGTGGCGTCCCTACGCCACGGACGTGGGCGTGGATTTCACACCCTACGAATCGTGCGGCTCGTGGGTCTGGACCGACTGGGGCTGGACCTTCACGTGCGACTACGCGTGGGGCTGGCTGCCGTTCCACTACGGCACGTGGGGATGGTTCGACGACTACTGGGCCTGGGTCCCCGATTACACGTGGACTCCCGCGGCGGTCGAGTGGCGCGGCGGCGGTGGCTACGTCGGCTGGCGTCCGCAGGCGCCGAAGATTCGCGACCACCGCGGCCAGCATGCTGGCCCCACCATTCGCGATCACCGCGGCGACCATCGCGGACCGGTCGTTCGCGACCACCGCAAACCGAAGCAGTACGCATCGCACTGGCGGTTCGCGACCGAGGCGAGCTTCGGCAAGCCGCACATTCGCGCGCACGTGACGAAGTCACCCGCCGAGGGTCTGCGGGTGACGCAGCTGCAGCCGCGGCCGTTCCTGCGCGGGAGCGTGCAAGCCATTCGCGCGGCGAGCCTCATGCGCAGCCGGTTCGCGAATACCCACGGCCGCGCGCAGGCCGGGACGCGTCCCGCAACGACGCGACCCGTGCGCGGCTTCGATCGCGGCCGGCCGCCGGTCTACGATCGCAATCCGGCGCGCGCCCGCGCGTACGATCGCGCGTTCTCGAACAGCCAGCCGAGCGTCTATCAGCCGGGCTACACGCAGACAGCGCCGGCACCGACGCCGCCGCGGCACGACCACGCGTCGCCGGCGGCGCCGCCGAGCAGCGCGACGAGCGACGACCGCGCGCCCGAGTGGACCACGGTGCATCCGATCAACGGCACGCCGACGCGCGATCCGGCGTGGCAGACGCAGAGCCCGGTCAACGGCACGCCGACGCGCGATCCGCGGACGCCTGCGTGGCGCGACCGCGTGCCG
>JAEWJO010000123.1 GCA_023386455.1 Pseudomonadota bacterium
GATCTGTGCCGTCCGCTCGCCGTTCGTGGCGAGGAACGCCCCTCAACAGCCGACGACGAACAAGAAGCGATCCCGGAGGTCTCCAACGGCCCCGATCGCAGCAACGCGCGTGCCGCTCGCTAACCGATCGAAACCCCACGTGCCGACGACGCGGGCCTGCTCGACGGTTGCGCAAGTTGCCCGATCTTCGCGCAAACTGCGCGCTCGATCAGCAACTACGACTTGCGGGGACGAGGCAGTCCGTACGCGTCGAGCCGGGACAGCAACGTATTGCGCGAGATCCCGAGCGCTCGCGCCGCGCGGGTCTGGTTCCCGCCGTACTCGTTGAGCGCGTCGAGGATCCGCTTGCGCTCGAGATCGGCGACCGCGTTCGCGAGCGTCTGCGGATCCGGCGTCATGCGCGGGACCTCGAGATCGGTGAGCGTGACGCGCGGGTTCGGGCGCGTGCCGCCGATCAGCTCGGCGCGCGCGCCTTCGGCCTCGAGCGCGAGATGCGAGACCCGAACCGAACCGCCGGACGACAGCAGCACCGCACGCTCGATCGTGTTGCGGAGCTCGCGGATGTTGCCCGGCCAGGGATGCGCCTCGAGCGCCGCGATCACGTCGTTGCCCATGACGAGGGGAGACGCGGGGCGCGAGCGGCGCGCGAAGGCCTTCGCGAGGCCGGCGATCTCCGACTTGCGCTCGCGCAGCGGCGGGATCGCGAGCGTGACGCCATTGATGCGGTAGTAGAGATCGCGGCGGAACCGGCCGGCCGCGACCTCGTCGGCCAGGTGACGGTTCGTCGCGCAGACGAAGCGGATGTCGAGCGTCTTGCCGGTGGTCGCGCCGACGCGGCGTACCTCGCGGTCCTCGAGCACGCGCAGCAGCTTGGACTGCACCGACAGCGGCAGCTCGCCGATCTCGTCGAGGAACACCGTGCCGCCGTTGCCCGCCTCGAACAGGCCGGGGCGCGCGGTGATCGCGCCCGTGAACGCGCCGCGCTCGTGACCGAACAGCTCGCTCTCGATCAACGACTCGACGACCGAGGCGCAGTTGAGCTTCACGAACGGCTTCACCGCGCGCGACGAGAGCCGATGGATCATCTCGGCGCACAGCTCCTTGCCGACGCCAGTCTCGCCGGTGATCAGCACCGAGACCTCGCCGTGCGAGACCTGCGCGACGAGCGAGCGCACGTGATCCATCTCGGTCGGCGGATCGTGCGGCGAGCGACCGAGCCGCTCCCACGCGTGAGCCGACAGCTGCGCCGCGGTGACGCCGTCGTGCGGATAGCGCGCGACGCCGGTCTTCACGACGAGGCCGTGCTGCGCGAGGAGCTGTGTCATGCGCGAGACCGCGATCGCGGTCTGATCGGCAGACGTGTCGAGGAGCAGCAGCTGGAATCCGTTCGGGCCGTCGGTGCTGATCGCGTCCGACGTGCGCAGCGTCGCGCGGAGCAGATCGCCGACCTCGGCAGGACGACCCTCGCGAACCTCGACGCGGACGAACGAGAACGGCGACCGGCTGCGCGAGCTGCGCGCGCACTCCATCTCGAACATCCGCGCGAACGAGTCGGGCGAGTGATCGGGCACGCCGTCGTCGATCGGATCGTCGAGCAGGATCGACGACTGGTGAATGAGCACCGCACAGCGGCCGAGCTGCACGGCCTCGCCCACGGCGAGCGGCACCGGGACGTGCGGCTCGAGATGCGAGCCACGGACGCGCGTGCCGTTGCGGCTCCCGGCATCGGAGATCTCGAGCGGGGACATGCGCAGCTTCGCGTGCTGGCGCGAGACCGATGCGTGCGGGATCACGATGTCGCAGGTTGAATCCCGTCCAATCGTGACGTCGCCGGCGTCCGGAAGCGCCTTCGTTGTCACGACCCCATCGATGCTGATCATCGCGCAGAGCCGGGGCGTCTCGACCGGGACCGCTGCGGTGTCCGTGTCGATGTCGTTGTAATCGTCAGCGTGACGAGCCACTAGACAGTCCCTCGTTCATCTTACTCGACGGCCTCGGCCACATGAGCAATGTTTGCGCAGTTCGAGCAAACGGATGTTTCATGTGTCATGCAGCGCGCAGAAACTACGAACAACCTGTAGCTGCGGCAACCACCTCGACGCGCTCACCATCTATCCAGTACCCACTCGAGTAGATGTCCGTAGTACTCGCGATCCACAGCGGCGGTTTCTCGTCGAGACAGTGGCGGAAGCTTGCCAGTAACCTCGCACCCTTCCGTGTGCACACGCCAGACCTCATCGGGTACGGCGATCGGCCGTGGCCGGGCGGGAAGCCGTTTCATTTCCGTCAGGACGTCGAGATGCTCGCCTCACTGATCGACGGCGGTGAGCCAGCACACGTCGTCGGTCACTCGTATGGTGGCTTGCTGGCGCTCCAGCTCGCGCTCGCGCGACCCGAGCTCGTCCGATCACTCGCGCTGTACGAGCCGGTCGCGTTCGGGATCCTCGACGAGCGTGAGGACCAGGCGGCGCGCGATGAAGTCACAGGATTTCGGCCATATCGCTACGACCCCGCCGCCCCCGACGAGGACTGGTTACGGAGCTTCATCGAGTGGTGGCAGGGCGCCGGCGCATGGGATCGTCTCGCGCCCGAGACGAAGGATGCATTTCGCCGCGTCGGCTGGAAGCTATCCGAGGAGGTCGCCTCGCTCGTCGCCGATCGGACGGACCGCGCGACCTACTCGACGATCGCGGTGCCCACGTTGCTGCTCGGCGGCGGTCGATCACCGGCGGCGGAGCAGGCCGTCCTGCAGAGGCTCGCGGCGGCGCTGCCGCGCGCGACGCTCCGCGTGTTCCCCGAGCTCGGCCACATGGGGCCGATCACCCATCCGGGTGATATCAATTCAGCGATCGAGGAGCACATCGCGCGATCGTGATCAGCCGACCAGCAGCTTCGCGATGCCGAACGCCGCGGCGAACGACGCGAGCCACGTGACCGATACCGCGAGCGACGAGCCGACGAGGGCGAACGTCCGGGCCTTCATATAGAGGCTCACGCAGTCCGCGGACGGAATCTGCAACGCGAGCGATCACGGCCCGTTAGACGGCGCGAATCGCGGCAGCGAGCTCGGCGGCGGAGGCGTGACGATCGGCGGGCGCCTTGGCGAGCGCCTTCGCGGCGATCGCATCGAGAGCCGGCGAGTGGTCGAGCCGGCGCGGCGGCTGCGTCATCACCATGCGAAGCGCCGCGGGCAGCGCGAGCCCTCGGATGTCGTACGGCGGTGATCCGTCGACCAGCTCGAACAGGATCACGCCGAGCGCGTAGACATCGGCGCGCGCATCGACGGTCTCCGACCGAGCCATCGCCTGCTCCGGGCTCATGTAGAGCGGCGTGCCGAGGAAGTCGCCCTGGCGCGTCCGGCCGGCCGACGCGGCAATCCGGGCGACGCCGAAATCGACGACCTTCACGCGACCGTCGTGCGCGACCATCACGTTCGCGGGCTTGAGGTCGCGATGGATCACGCCGGCGCCGTGCGCGTAGTGCATCGCATCGCAGAGCTCGGCGAACAGCGAGAGCTTCGCGGCGAGCGACGGCGCGTGCGTCGCGACGTGCGCGTCGAGCGTCAGCCCGTCGATCTCCTCCATCACGAAGTACGGGTTGCCGTTCGCCTCGCCGGATGCGAGCACGCGCGCGATGCCCGGATGGTCGAGCGTCATCATCACCCGCGCCTCGGCGCGAAACCGCGCGAGTGCCTCGGCGGCCGACACGTGCAGCACCTTGATCGCCACGGTGCGTGGCGGATCGAGCTGCTCCGCCGCGTAGACGACACTCATCCCACCGCTGCCGATCGTGCGGCGAATGCGATAGTTCGGAATCTCGAGCTGCTCGGGCGGCAGGGCGGTGCGGCGGCGAAACGCATCGCCGACATCGGTCGGCTTGAGCCCGGCGGTGCGCAGCGCGGTGACGATCGAGTCGTCCGCGTCGAGCAGCGCCGCGAGCTCCTTCGCCAGATCGGGCTCGGACTCCTGAATGCGCGCGAGGAGCGCGCGCTGGCCATCGAGGTCGAGATCCATCGCCTCGGTGAACAGCTCGGTCAGCCGCTCGTGATCGACGGCCACTACTCCGCTCCGCTGGCCTCGGCATCGAGCTCGCGCGACAGCCACGCGCGCGCGAGTCGCCACTCGCCGTGGACCGTACGCTCCGAGACGCCGAGCGTCTCCGCGGTCTCCTCGACGGTCAGCCCGAGCAGACAGCGCAGCTCGACGATCCGCGCCTGCCGCGCGCTCAGCTTCTCGAGCTTCTGCAGCGCGCGATCGACGGCGACGAGATCGACGCTCGTCTCGTCGGCGGCGACGCCCGACAGCGTCACCTGGATCTTGTGCTCGCCGCCGCGCTTTTGCGACTGCCGCTTGCGCGCGCGGTCGACGAGGATCTGGCGCATCGCGAGCGCCGCGATCGCGAAGAAGTGCTTGCGGTCGCGCGCGTCGAGGGGCGAGGTCGTCAGCCGCAGGTAGAGCTCGTGGACGAGACCGCGCGGCTCGAGCGAGGCACCGCCGCGAACGTGCGCCTTCGCGATCGCCTCGAGATCGCGATACACGGCCGGGAACAGGTCCTGCCGGGCGGCCGCATCACCGTCGCGCACGCGAACCAGGAGCGCGGTGATCTGGGAGGCATCCTCGCCCATCCCCATGGTTGTCGCATATCGGCAGCCTCGATACTCGCGTATCGTTGTCGCCGTCGTGCGGCAGGTGCTTCACTACCGGATCCTCGGCGAGCTGGGCCAGGGAGGGATGGGGCAGGTATTTCGCGCGCGCGACGAACGGCTCGGGCGCGAGGTCGCACTCAAGATGCTGCCCGCCGACATGGCAGCCGACGCCGACTTCCAGGCGCGGCTGCTCCGCGAGGCTCGCGCCGCGAGCGCGCTCAACCATCCCGGCATCGTCACGCTGCACGATCTCGAGACCGCCGACGGCGTGACGTTCCTCGTGATGGAGCTCGTCGAGGGCGAGCGCGTCTCCGATCTCGCGGTCAACGGCGTGCCGTGGGAGAAGGCCGTCGACCTCGTCGCCGACGTCGCCGACGCCCTCGCCGCCGCTCACACGCGCGGCATCCTGCATCGCGACATCAAGTCCGACAACGTGATGGTGACGCCGAGCGGTCAGCCGAAGGTGCTCGACTTCGGACTCGCGAAGCTGCGCGCGGATCTCACCGCGGAGATCGCGCCCGGCAGCGATCCGGAAGCGGGACCGACCGCGAACATGAAGCGCAAGCTGATGGCGTCGACGCTGCCGCCCGGCGCGGTCGTCCCGGTCGGCGGAAACCACCCGGCGAAGATGATGGCGCTCGCCCAGACCCTGCGCCCGCAGGCGACGCCCGGCGGCACCGCGATCACGCGCGCCGGTCAGATCCTCGGCACGCCGTCGTACATGGCGCCCGAGTGTTACGAGGGAACGGCGGACGCACGCACCGAGGTGTTCGCGCTCGGGGTCGTGCTCTACGAGCTGCTCGCGAGCAAGCGGCCGTTCGATCGCGACAGCGAGCTCGCGACGATGTCGGCGATCCTCCTCGACGAGCCGGAGCCGCCGTCGAAGGCTGCACCCGAACGCGGCATCCCGGCGAAGGTCGACGCGATCGTCGCGAAGGCGCTCGCGAAGACGCCCGCCGATCGCTACCCGGACATGACCGCGTTCGCGGCGGCGCTGCGCGACACGCTGCGCGCACCGGTGCCCGCACCTGCCCCGCCGCCCGCTCCGCCGCGGTTGCCCCGCGTGTGGC
>JAEWJO010000129.1 GCA_023386455.1 Pseudomonadota bacterium
TCGCGCGCCTCAAGGACTGGCGCGTCCTTCGTGACCACCGGAGGCGGGGAAGCCACGTGGCGAACACCCTGAACGCCGTCGCGGTCCTACACAATCTGAGACTTGAATTGCGGGACAACTCTTAGCGCGTCGAACGCCCCCGCGGCGCCGCGGTGCTGCGCGTCCGTTGCTGCGGCATCGAGTGCCGGCTCCAGGCGACGACCTCGGCATGGCGGCGGGTGGCGAGCATCTGCTCCACGGTGTTGTGCGTGCCCCACACCGCGACGCGTGCGAGACGGCCTTTCTCGGGGCCGAACGCGCTGATCACGATCTGGTCGGGATCGACGCCGAGCGCGAGCAGCTGGTCGCGAACGAGCCGCGCGCGACGCCACGACAGCCGGATATCGCCGTTCTTGTCGGCGTGGCCGTCGAGGACGATCACGCCATCGAAGTTCTCCTCGGCCCACGCGGCGATGCGGCCGAGCTGGCTGCCGGAAGCGTCCGGAAGCCGGCTGGAACCCTCTGCGAAGTAGAGCTCTGCGAGCAGACCTACACGAGAGCTCGTCGGAGCTCGCGGCTCGGCGGAGGTGACCGTCGTCGTCGCGACAAGCAGTAAGAAAACGAGAACCTTCATCGGCGGCCTCCTGATTCCCGTATCAGCAACGGTCGTGCCTCGCCGATCGGGGAGGAGCTGGCGGTCTTGCGCCGACGGTAATGGGACCCACACTTAGGGCCATGAACAAGTCCTGGCGACTAGGGAGGGTTCTGGGCTTCCCGGTCGATATCAACGCGAGCTTCCTGCTGCTCCTCGCGGTCGTGCTGTTCGCGTTCGGCGGACTCGCAGGCGTCGCGCTGACGCTCCTGGTCTTTGGCTCGGTGCTGCTGCACGAGCTGGGTCACGCGGTCGTCGCCAGAAACCTCGGCGTCCACATCGACTCGATCGAGATGTCGTTCTTCGGCGGCGCGGCGAGGATGGTCAACATGCCGCGGCGCTCGCGTGACGAGATCCTGATCGCGGCGGCAGGCCCGGCGGTCTCGCTGATCCTCGGCGGCCTCGGCCTCGGCCTCGGCACGATGCTGCACTCGTCGCTGTTCGCGTGGATCGGCTACACGAACTTCATCATCGCCGCGTTCAACCTGATCCCCGCGCTGCCGATGGACGGCGGCCGCATCCTGCGCGCGGCGCTCGCCCGCAAGATGGACTTCATCCGCGCGACCGACCTGTCGGTGACGATCGCGCGCGGCGTCGCGATCGCGTTCGGCGTCATCGGCATCACGACCGGACCGTTCCAGCTGCTGATCCTCGCGCCGTTCCTCTGGATGATGGGCACGCAGGAGCGGCTCGTCGCGCGGATGACGACCCGCCGCCACCGCCGGGGCGACGTCATCGACGTGTAGTCACTTCTTCGCGGGGAACTGCGCGGCGGCTCCGATCTGGAGGATCACGTCGAGCTGGAGGTCGGCGTACTTCTTCATCTTGTCCTGGACCTCGGCGGCCGACTTCGACGACGCGACCGCGGCATCGAACGCCAGGAGGTACGAGCGCGTCGCCTCGAGGCTCGCGACATCGTCCTTGGCCTTCGGGTCCTTGTGACCGGCGATCACGGTCTCGGGCTTCAGCGCCGCGAGCTCGTCGAGCGTCTTGATCCAGGCCTTGCGCGACTCCGGGTTCGTCTCCGCCGTCCACGGGTGGACACCGCGGTAGACGATGTCGCCCGCGACGACGGTCTTGATCGACGGGATCCACACGTACGAGTTGTCGGGCGAGTCGCCCTGGACGTTGGCGTGGATCTCGAGGGTCTGACCCTCGAGCTGGATCTTGTTGCCCGCGAGCGCCGTCGGCAGCACCGGGTTCTTCGGGACGAGGTCGCCGAAGATCGGGCTCCACTGCTTCACCTTCGCCGCCCAGGTCTTCTTGATCTCCTCGAGCGACTCGGGCGTCGCGACGAACTTCGCCTTCGGGAACGCCTGCTTGATCACGACGAGCCCGAAGTAGTGGTCGGGGTGCCAGTGCGTGACGTAGACGGTTGTCAGGTTCTTCTTGCTCTCGAGGATCATCGCGACGAGGCGATGCGAGTCGGCGAGCGAGAACTGACCGTCGATCAGGACCGCGTCCTTGTCGCCGGCGACGAGCGTCGAGTTGACGTCGAAGCCACTCGGCGACGCGGTGTAGACCGTCGTCGTGAGCTTGGTCTCGGCGGCAGCCGAGCCGGCGGAGGCAGCGAGCACGAGAGCAGAGGCGAGGAGAGTGTTGCGCTTCGTCATGGCCGACAAGCTAGTTCCAGCGGCCGCGGGGCGCGAGGTCAGGACCGGCGCGCGGATGGTAAATTTTTCCGGAACTCGAGCGGCGTCATGCCGACGTGGTGACGGAAGAACTTCACGAGATTCGTCGGCTCGTCGAAGCCGGTGCGCGCCGCGAGCTCCTTGACCGAGACGTCGGTGTGGGCGAGCAATCGCTTCTGTTCGAGGACGACGCGGTCGTCGATGAGCTTCTTGGGTGACTTGCCGGCGTGCGCGACGACCAGCTCGGCGAGCCGGCGCGCCGACAGCCCCGAGCGCTTCGCGTAGTGCGCGACCGAGCGCGTCGTCATGAAGTCGGCCTCGAGCATGGTGAAAAATCTCGCCAGCTCGGCCGGCGGCGCCGGTCGCACGCCCTGCGCGAGCCGCTCCGCGCGCAGCAGGATCGCGTCGAACAGCGTGGCGAGCAGCGCGGGCTGCACGGCGTCGAGCGGCCTCGCCTGCTCCGCCGCGATCTGGTCGGCGAGCATGCGGAGGTCGGCGGCGTCGGCGGCACCGATCGCGACCGACGGCCTCTCCCACGTCGTGTCGAGGACGCCATGCCGGCGCGTCAGGAGCTCGGGCCGCGCGAGCACGAGCCACGCGTCGACGCCCTTCTCGCGACGGAACTGCTGGACGCGGCCGCGCGCGACGATCGTCAGGCTGCCCGCGCCGAGCGGCACCTCGTTGAAGTCGACGATCATCGTGCCGGTTCCCCTCAGGCCGATGTAGACGGTGTGGAACTCGGGGCGCTGCGGGCTCTCGAGCGACTCGTCGCGCACGCGATCGAACAGCTCGGTCAGCCGGAAGATCTCGAGACCGAGGCTCGCGTTCAGGTTGTGCCGGAACGGCAGGTCCGGGATCTTCGCGCGACGCACTACTTGTAGCCGCGCTTCAGCAGGTGGCGCGCGCTCGCCTCGAAGTGCACGCGCGGGCCGACGTGGAACTCGAACGTGTCGGCGAGGCGATCGAGCACGTTGAAGCAGAAGCACACGGCGAGCGCGTCCTCGATCTGCGCCGTCGTGACACCGGTCGCCAGCACGGTCGTCATGCCGCCGGTCGTGACGTCGCCGCTCGTCACCGTGCGGAGCAGGCGGAGCGTCGCCCGCAGCCGGTCATCGATCGGTGCGCTGTCGAGATCTGCGAGCACGGCCTCCACCTTCGCGTCATCGTTCCAGGCATTCGCCGCGACCGCGGCGTGCGCCTTCGTTCAAAACTCGCACTCGTTCACCTTCGAGACGTACGACGCCATCATCTCGCGCTCTGCGATCGACCACTCCGACGGCCCCCGCATCACCTCGTGGACCAGCTTCGTCATCGGATCGCCGAGGAAGTCGGGGCGATACATCATCGTCTTCACGATGTCGGGTACCGGCTGCTTCGACACCCGGCGGATGAACGCGATCAGCGCCTTGCGTGCGAACGAGTGACCGCTGTCGAGGATGGCGAGCCGCACTATCTCGGCTCCTTCGTCGCGGCGGCGAGCGCGGCGAGCGCGCTGTCGAGCTGGCGGCTCGCCCGACCGACCGCGGCGCACACCGTCAGCTCGAAGATCTCGTCCTCGGGAACCGTCGCCTTCGCGGCGGCCACATCCTCGTCGGTGATCTCGGACGCGTGGTTCGCGACCTTGTCGATCAGCGCGCGCATCGGCTCCGCGACGCCGGTGTTGGCGAACGCCGCCGCGCGTTGCTCGCGCGATGCATGGCCGTCGCCGGCGAGCACGCGCGCGACCAGCGCCTTGCGATACCCCGTGCGGTCGGTCATCGCGTCGATGCTAGCCCGTCCGGACCTGCGCTGCACGGCACAGGTCGGACCGAGCTGCGATGTGCTCGCGTGATCTGGAGCCGCTTCGGATCCAAGTGCAAACTGGATCCAGCACTTCATACCGGGACTGTGACCGCAAATGTCACTCGCAACAGCCGGCGGGATTTGTATAAGGTGGGCGCATGGCGAGGTTCGGCACGACGGGTCCCATCGAGGTGCAGGCTCTCGAGCACAGCGTGGCGAACCTGTCGTGGGGCGTGCTGCGCGGAGCGCTCGGCCCGAGTGATGGCACCGCAGGCGCCGCGTCGAACGTGCCGAGCGCGCTCGGCGTGGTTCGCCATGCCGAGATCTATCGCGGTGTCCCGCAGGAGATCGAGGAAGCGTTCAGCGTGCTCGAGAAGCACGTCATGCGCGACGGCCAGCTGTATCCGGTCGCGGTCGCGGCGCTGCCGTTTCTGTTCGACGTGATCCGGCGCGGCTCGCCACTCGCGACGCGCGTCGCCGAGCTGATCGCGGCCTACGCGGCGGCCGCTGCGACCGTCGACGTCCCGGTGCGCGACCGGCTCTTCGCGATCATCACCGACCACGCCGGCGAGATCGTGCGCTGGTTCGGCACGCACGACCGCGCGTTCGCCGCGCTCGCTGTCCACGTCCCGCAGATGCGCGAGCTGTACTGCGCCGCGGTCGAGGGTGCCGAGCGCGTGCCGCCGGAGGCACTGCTCGCGCTCGTCGAGCTGACGCAGCCACCCGACGATGCGCACGGACTCGCGCTCGCGATGCTCGACGCCGAGGACGCGATCTCGCGGATGTGCGCCGCGGCGTTCCTCGCGCAGCACGGCGATCGCTCGCCGCAGCTCGCGACCCGGATCGACGCCGAGCTGCCACCTTCGGCCACGAGCGCGCTGGAGACGTTCGACAACAAGCTCTGGTCGCCGACGGTGGCGCGCCCGGCGGTGGCGCCGAAGCTGCTCGACGCCGAGGTGACGTTCACCGGCAAGAAGCTCGTGCTCGTGAAGGCCGGCTCTCACAACGTGACGCTGCCGTGGGAGAACTCGACGCTCGAGCGCGGCGATCGGCTCCAGGTCGGGCTGTCCGCGCACGGCCAGCCCAAGCTCGCCGTGCTCACCGATCGCAAGGGCAACGTTCGCGTGATCGACTTCTCGCAGGCGTAGTC
>JAEWJO010000149.1 GCA_023386455.1 Pseudomonadota bacterium
CCTCGGCGATGCGCAGCCGCTCGCGCGCGACGCGCTCGGCGTTCGGGCCACCGGTGGCGAGCGCGAACGCCTTGTCGAACGCCTCCTGCGCGCGGCCGAGGTTCCCGGTGGCGGCGGCGGCGCGGCCGACCTCGAGGTAATACGCGATCTTTCGCGCGGGCAGCTCGGCGGCCTCCGCCAGCCGCTCCCACACGTCGAGGAGCACCGGCATGTCGCCCGCGCGCGCGGCGACGCGCTCGAGCTCGAGCAGCACGCCCTGGTGTGCCGGCGCGATGCGCACCGCCTCCTCGAGCGCCGCGCGCGCGTCGTCGGCGTCGTTCATGCGCTGCGCGCTGATGCGCGCCTTCTCGAGCAGCAGATCGGCGCGCTCGTGGTCGTCGCGCGCATACGCGACCTCGGCGTCGACGAGCTTCTGCAGATTCGGCCACAGCGCGCGCCGGTAGAACACGCGGCGGATCGCCCACAGGTTCGGGCGCAGCGAGGGATCGAGGCTGAGCGCGCGACCGAACGCCTTCACCGCACGCGCCTCGTCGGCGAGCCTGCGCTCGTACAGCTCGCCGAGCTCGTACGCGAGGCTGGCTGCTGCTGTCGGATCGGTCAGCACCCGCGCATCGAGCTCTCGCGTCATCGCCTCGGCCCGTGGCTCGCTGCCCGCGTCGCCGAGCGCGGCGAGCGCCTTGTCGACGACTGTCGGCGACTCGAGGTGCGCCTCGAGCGGCTGATCGATCACGACGTTCGGCGTCGCGGTGCCGACCTCGACGCCGCCTTCCATCTGCGTGATGTCGTGACCACCCGACAGATCGTCGTCGGTGATCCCCGTCGGCTCGGGGACCGGCGGATACACCGCCGTCGGCTTCGGCGGCGCCGTCGGTGGCTTCGTGCGCGGCGACGGCATCACGGGCAGCTCGCCCGACTGACGCGGCGGCACGTGCACGACCGGAATCGGGACGACACCGAGGCCCATCTGCGTCGCCTTGACCGCGGGGATCGCGGGCGGCTTCGCGGTCGACGGGATCCTCGGCGGCGGGATCGAGATGCGCGGTGGCGGCGGCGGCGGCATGCCGGGGCGCGGCGGCGGACGCATCGGCGGCGCCGGGATCGAGACGACCGGTCGCGACTCGTGAACCTCCTCGACCTCGTCGAGCTCGATCGCGTCGTTCGGCTCGCTCGCGAGCCGCACGCGCGGCCGCTCCGACGACGCGTCGGATGGCGCGGGCTCACCCTCGCCCGCGCCGAGCACCTCGTGCGGCACGGCGTCCTGCACGATCGACGGCGCGCTCTGGATCCGGTGCGGCTCGGCCTCCTCGATCGGAATGTCGATGCTCGGCTCGCTCTGCCGCGTCGCGGGTTGCTCGATCGCGTCCTCGCCCTCGTCATCCGCCATGAACGCGTCCACGCGCGCCGCGAGTGCGCTGACTCGTTCGCTCTTCTTGGCCGGATCGCTGGCCGCGGCCGGAGCGCCCTCGACTGCGCCGGTCTCGTCTTCGGGTGGAGGACCCAACGCCTTCAACGATCACCAATTCCACCACGAGGTGTCAACGGAGGGAGACCGTCATTCCGCGCATTTGCCCGTGCTACACATGCGCGCGTGAACGCTCCCTTCCGCCTCGGTGATGAACCGCTGACCCTCGAAGCTCTGAGCCAGATCGCGCGCGGCAATCGCCGGGTCGAGATCGGTAAGACCGCCCGCGATGCGATGGCGCGCTCGCGCGCGGTGGTCGACGCCGTGGTCGCCGGCGGAGACGCCGCGCCGGCCGTCTACGGCGTCAACACGGGCTTCGGCGCGCTCGCCGAGGTCCGCATCTCGGCGGCCCAGGTCACCCAGCTCCAGCAGAATCTCGTGCGTTCGCACTCCGCGGGCGTCGGCGCCCCCCTGCCCCGCGATGCGGTACGCGCGATGATGCTCCTGCGCGCCAGCGTCCTCGCCACCGGCCGCAGCGGCGCCCGCGTCGTCTGCTGCGAGCGGCTCTGCGAGCTGCTCGACGCCGGCGTTCATCCCCAGATCCCCGCGCGCGGCTCGGTCGGCGCCTCGGGTGATCTCGCACCGCTCGCGCACCTCGCGCTCGGCATGATGGGCGAAGGCCTCGCCGAGTACCGCGGAGAGGTCCTCCCGGCCGCCGAGGCCCTCCGCCGCGCCGAGGTCGCGCCGCTCGTGCTCGAGGCCAAGGAAGGCCTCACCCTCCTCAACGGCACCCAGCACATGACGGCGGTCGGCGGCCTCGCCGTCCTCGACGCCGCGGAGACCTGCCGCATCGCCGACATCGCGGGCGCGCTGTCGCTCGAGGCCCTGAAGGGCACCGTTCGAGCGTTCGATCATCGCGTCGTCGCGGCGCGCCCGCATCCCGGCCAGATCGAGGTCGCGCGGTTCCTGCGCGCGCTGCTCGACGGCTCGGAGATCGCCGAGTCGCACAAGGACTGCGGCAAGGTCCAGGACCCGTACTCCCTGCGCTGCATGCCGCAGGTCCACGGCGCGAGTCGCGACGTCCTCGACTTCGCGCGGCCGGTGCTCGAGCGCGAGGCGGGCTCGTCGACCGACAACCCGCTCGTGTTCGTCGACACCGACGAGATGATCAGCGGCGGCAACTTCCACGGCCAGCCCGTCGCGCTCGCGCTCGACGCCGCCGCGATGGCGGTCGCCGAGCTCGCGAACATCAGCGAGCGCCGCGTCGAGCAGCTCGTCAACCCGCACCTCTCGAGCGGCCTGCCGCCGTTCCTCGCGCCCGACAGCGGCCTCAACAGCGGCTTCATGATCGCCCAGGTCGCCGCCGCCGCGCTCGTCTCGGAGAACAAGGTGCTCGCGCATCCGGCCTCCGTCGACTCGATCCCGTCGAGCGCGGGCCGCGAGGACCACGTCTCGATGGGCGCGACGGCCGCGCTGAAGCTCGCGACGATCCACGATCACGTCCGCACGGTGCTCGCGATCGAGCTGCTGTGCGCGGCACAGGGCCTCGACCTGCGCCGGCCGCTGACCTCGACGAAGCCGCTCGAGGCGGTGCACGCGGTGATCCGCGCGAAGGTGCCGCCGATGATGGTCGATCGGCCGCTCGCGCCCGATATCGCCGCCGTGCGCGCGATGATCGACGACGGGTCATTGCTCCGCGCGGCCGCATCCGCCGGCGCGATCGGCTGAGCGACTCCGTTGCGAGGCTCGTCACGTGGTGACGTCCACTCGCGTGCTACAGATCGGGGCGTGCGCTCCGCACCCATCGTCGGCCTGACCCTCGCGCTGGCGGCGTCGCCCGCGCATGCGGACGAGGCGCTCGAGCCCGGTGTGAAGTCCGCGAGTGGTCCGGCGGTCAACCGCATCAACATGCGCGTCGGCGCCGCGACGAGTGACTCGACGGGCCGGCCGACGATCTGCCTCGACGTTCGCATCTGGAGCGGGCTCGGTGTCGAGAGCTGCGGCACCGGCCAGGGCGTCATCCACGACGAGGTCGGCAGCGAGCTCGCACACTTCCGTGGAACGTGGTCGCTGCTGTCGAAGACGACGAGCACCGGGACCGGCCGCCTGCGCGGCGGCCTCGGCTGGGCCGAGCTGCAGGTCGGTGTCGATCATCCCGGCTTTCACTTCGGCTCGCCCGATCAGGTCGATCGCGGCTCGGTCGCCGGTCCCGAGGCGACGCTGCAGGGTCAGTGGATGGTGCCGCTCGGCGCGGGCGTCGAGGCGATCGCGTCGTTCACCGCGGGCGTCGCCGTGTTCGCGAGCGCCGACGAGCTGATCACGCCGAAGGACAACGTCCAGCCGTTCGCATCCGTCGAGATCGGCGTCGGCTGGTAACGGTCAGCGCGACTGCTCGACGCCGCCGACGTACACGGCGTCGACGAGGTTCGTGCCGTACCGATACGGCACGTGTGCCGGCTCGTCGCAGTCCCAGATCACGACGTCGCCGGGCGCGCCGTGCACGAGCGTGCCGACGAGCTCGAGGCCGAGCGCCTGCGCGCCACGGCGGGTGACGCCGAGCCAGGCCTCGTCGACCGTCATCCCGAAGTGCGTCGTCGCGAGCCACATCTGGACGCCGAGCGTCTCGCAGTTGCTCGAGCCGGGATTGAGGTCACTCGCGATCGCCATCGGCACGCCGGCGGCCCGCAGCTTGGCGACCGGAGGCACCGGCAGCCGCAGCTGCACGCACGCGCCCGGCAGCATCACGGCGACCGTGCCGGCCTGGGCGAGCGCCGCGATGCCCGCGTCGTCGATCTGCTCGACATGATCGGCCGAGAGCGCACCGAGCTCCGCGAGGAGCGGCGCGGCACCGAGGTCGCGGAACTGGCCGACGTGGCCGCGCACCGCGAGCCCGGCGGCCTTCGCCGCGCGCAGGATCGCGGTCGTCTCCGCGAGCGTGAACGCGCCCTCGTCGCAGTAGACGTCGACCGATGTCGCGAGCCGCTCCGCGGCGACTCTCGGGATCAGCTGCGCGTGGATCTCGGCGACGAACGCGTCGCGCGTGGCCTTGCGCTCGGGCGGGATCAGGTGCGCGAGCAGCGTCGGCACGAGTCGCTGGCCGCGCATCGCCGACGCGCGCTGGACGCAGCGCAGGAGGCGAAGCTCGCCGTCGAGCGTCAGGTCGTAGCCGCTCTTGATCTCGATCGTCGTCGTGCCGCCGGCGAGTGCCAGATCGAGGCGCGCGCACATGAGCGCGATCAGCTCGTCGTCGGACGCGGCTCGCGTCGGGCCGAGCGTGGCATTGATGCCGCCGCCGGCCGCCGCGATCTCGAGGTACGTGCGGCCCTCGGCGCGCATGCCGAACTCGTTCGCGCGGTCGCCCGCGAAGATCGCGTGCGTGTGGCAATCGACGAGGCCGGGCGTGACGAGCCGGCCTCGCGCGTCGACCTCGCGATCGCCGGTGGGGCGCTGGTCGTTCGGGCCGACCCACGTGACGATGCCCGCGTCGATCGCGATCGCGCCGCGGTCGACGATCCCGAGGCCGAACAGCGAACGATCGCACGTCATGACGCGTGCGTTATGGATGACGAGGTCGGTCACGCGCGCACCCTACCGTCGCCACGCGAGCAGCGCCATACTCGCCGCCCCCATGGGCATCGCACGGGCCGCGTACGGGTTCGTCAGCAGCGTGTTCCTCGGGCCGGGCTTCGCGCTCGGCCCTGGCGCGGACCGGCGCGATCGAGTGACTAGCGCCGCTCGTTGCCGCGCTTGAAGTTGCCGGTCTTGCGCGCGACGACGAGCTGCAGCTTCTCCGGATCGTCCATGACGTCGCGGACGGCGTCGGCATCGGGGCCGGTCAGCGTGCGGACGAGCCGGCCGCGGAATCGCACGAACACCTTGTCGCGCGTGAATTCCACGTCGAACGGCTCCTCGGCGAGCTTGCCTCGACGATCGACCGGCTTGCAGTTGGTTCCGCGCTCGCCCACGCCCGCACCGTAGCGCACGAGCGCGAGCTCGACGAGGTCAGTCTCGCCGGCGTGGGATCACGACGCCGCGTTCGCTCGCGGCGGTGATCGCCTCGTCGTAGCCGGCGTCGGCGTGCCGGATGATGCCCATGCCCGGGTCCGACGTCAGCACGCGCTCGAGGCAGCGCGCGGCGCGCGGCGTACCGTCGGCGACGACGACCATGCCGGCGTGGAGCGAGTAGCCGATGCCGACGCCACCGCCGTGATGGAACGACACCCAGCTCGCACCCGCGGCGGTGTTGACGAGCGCGTTCAGGATCGCCCAGTCGGCGACGGCATCGGTGCCGTCCTTCATCGCCTCGGTCTCGCGGTACGGCGATGCGACCGAGCCGCAGTCGAGGTGGTCGCGGCCGATCACGATCGGCGCCTTGACCTTGCCGGTGCGCACGAGCTCGTTGAAGCGCAGGCCGACGCGGTGGCGCTGGCCGTAGCCGAGCCAGCAGATGCGCGCGGGCAGGCCCTGGAACGCGATCTTCTCCTTCGCGAGCTTCATCCAGCGATGGAGCATCGGGTCGTCCTTGATCTCGTCGAGCACGGCCTCGTCGGTGACGCGGATGTCGTCCGGATCACCGGAGAGCGCGGCCCACCGGAACGGGCCCTTGCCCTCGCAGAACAGCGGGCGGACGTACGCGGGCACGAAGCCGGGATACGAGTACGCGACGTCGTGCGGGCACCCGCCGAGCTCGGCCTGCGCGCGCAGGTTGTTGCCGTAGTCGAAGACGTGCGAGCCGGCGCGCAGCATCGCGTGCATCGCCTGGACCTGGACCGCCATCGACGCGCGCGACCGACGAACGTAGTCCTCCGGATCGCGGGCGCGCAGCTCGGCCGCCTGGTCGAGCGTGAGGCCCTGCGGGATGTAGCCGACGAGCGGATCGTGCGCCGAGGTCTGATCGGTGACGAGGTCGGGCGTCACGCCGCGGCGCACGAGCTCGGCGTAGACGTCGGCTGCGTTGCCGACGAGCGCGATCGAACGCGGCTGCTTCTTCGCGCGGAACTCGTCGACGCGGCGAAGCGCGGTGTCGAGATCGGGCGCGACCTCGTCGAGGTAGCGGGTCTCGAGGCGGCGCTGGACGCGCGTGGGATCGACCTCGATGCCGAGGAACACGCCGCCGGCCATCGTCGCGGCGAGCGGCTGCGCGCCGCCCATGCCGCCGAGGCCGCCCGAGAGCACGAAGCGGCCCGCGAGGTCGGCGCCGAAGTGCGTCTTGCCGGCGGCCGCGAACGTCTCGAACGTGCCCTGCACGATGCCCTGCGAGCCGATGTAGATCCACGAGCCGGCGGTCATCTGGCCGTACATCATGAGGCCGCGCTGCTCGAGCTCGCGGAAGTGCTCCCACGTCGCCCACTTGCCGACCAGGTTCGAGTTCGCGATGAGGACGCGCGGCGCCTCCTCGTGCGTGCGGAACACGCCGACGGCCCTGCCCGACTGCACGAGCAGCGTCTGGTCGTTCTCGAGCCGGCGCAGCTCGCGCACGATCACGTGGAAGTCGTCCCAGCTGCGGGCGGCCTTGCCGGTGCCACCGTAGACGACCAGGTCCTGCGGACGCTCCGCGACATCCGGATCGAGGTTGTTCATCAGCATGCGGAGCGCCGCTTCCTGCTGCCAGCCCTTGCAGGTCAGCTCGCTGCCGCGTGGTGCACGAATCGACTCGGCCATGGCCGGTACGTAGCACGGCGACACTCCGCTCGTCGCGCCGGCTTGCCCATCTGGCACGCCGCGCGAGGACGCCGCCTGTCGGCGTGACACCGCCTCGACGATCCGCTGCTCCGGCCGATCGAGCGGTCGCGAGGTTGCGCGCGTCGCGGCGCGATGCGGCAGGCGATCTCGCGTGGTCTTGGCGTTGCAATCGCGGTCGGCATGACGCCGTTATCGCTGTTTCGCGAGGCCCCGATCCGGATCCGTATGTCGTGGCCCCTGGTGTGGAAGCTCCTGCTCTGCTCGGCCGTGTCGATGGCGGTCGCCGTGTCGCTGACCGCGTGGAGAGCCGACCGGTACTACCGCGGCAAGCTGCAGCGCGCCCGGATGGTCGAGCGTGCCTGCAGCTGGACGTTGCCGCTGCGCGCGACGCTCGAGCGGCACATCGAGGTCGACCTGCGCGACTTCGTCGGCGGTCCCGATCTCGTCTTCGGACCGGGGACGGAGCGGAGCGCAGCGCCGTGAGCGAGTGTCCGGATCGCGCAACGGGTGCACTCACGCGCGCGATCGCCTGCGACTCGCCGCCGAGATTCGGGCAGCGGAGTCGCGCGGCAGAGCTCGCGTGGCAGCTGACATCGCTCGTATCGCTGATCGCATATGCGGCGACGCGCCTCCGGGTTGTCATCCCAACGCTGGTCGTGCTCGGGTTCTACGCTGGACCGCGCACGCAATCGTGCTTCGGAGGGACGGACGGCGACATCGCGAGGGCCACGGTGAAGAAGTACGTCTACGAGGCGTACCCGTCATGGCGCGCGCAGCACCCCGAGCGCGTGTGCCCCGAGCGCCTCGAGGAGCTGAACGAGTACATGAACAACAAGGACATCATCGACCCGTGGGGCGTGCCGTATCTCGCCGCGTGCAGCGTCACGGGGCAATTCCTCGTCTGGTCGGCTGGCGAAGACGGCCGCTTCAGGACGGAGGACGACGTCCGGAGCGACCGATGACCCCGCTCGCTCGATCGGTCGCGCATCGCACGACGGCCGCGTTCGCCGGCAGGAACCTGCCGCGCGTGACCGGCGGCCGCCGCGTGCTCGTGCCGGCCGTACCGCGGCGCGGGCGCGTGAAGCTACGCACCGCGTGTCGCGCGGTCGAGGTCTATGCCGAGCTCGGCGCGGCGACGCGCCTGGTCGTTGTCGTCGGTGCGGCGGCGATCGTGCTCGCGTTTGTCGTGTTCAACGTGTATGCGTGGACCGCGCTGCTCTGAACGAGGAACGCCAAGAGTCCGCTCGCCGGACGGATAGCCCGACTGGGTAGTCACGCAGGCGACCGTGCTGACAGGCACTGACGTTCGACGCCGCGTCAGCGCACATCGTCGTGCGCGACGTCGCAGTTCTCGACGAGAGGCAGAGACGCGCGCGTTGCGCAGAATGTGAGCGCGTTTACCCGGTTGGGTACTACCGAAGATCACCACGCGATCAGAAGAATCAACTCGACTTCACGTGGGGAGGTTTCACGTGACGTCGTAACTAGCGTGGCTTCTGGTGGTCTTACGATGAGTGTTGAAGCGATCGCGGCGTTGCTCGCCGAGGCGAATGACTTCGTTCAGGTGTCGGCCACGATCTGCCATCTCATGTCGGCGAAGCTCGGCGTGATCGGCTGCTCCGTGTCGCTGCACCTGCCGAGTGGTCAGCCGGTGCTCGCGGTGGACAACCTGCAGGACAGCGGCGATCACGAGCAGCTGTCGTGGCTGCTCGAGGGCTGGAAGCACGACCCCGGGTTCGGAGCGCTCCGGCTGATTCCGAGTGTGGCGAACGAGGACACGCACGCGATCGCGCTGCCGCTGATCCATCCGGGCGGGTTGCTCGGGCAGATCCGGGTCACCCACCGCGAGGTCGTCTCGCCGTGGCTCCGTCGCGACATGAGCACGGTGAGCACGAGCGCGTCGGTGCGCCTGACGCAGCTCGGCGTGACGGCGACGCCGGCGGGCCTGTCGAAGCTGACCGCCCGCCAGCGCGATGTCTCGCGCCTCGCCGCGACCGGGCTCACGAACTCCGAGATCGCGAAGTCGCTCGGGTGCTCGGACAACACGGTGAAGAAGCACCTGAAGGACGCGTTCGGCCTGCTCGGCGTGTCGAACCGGACCGGGCTCGCCGGCGTCGTCGGGCGCGCGGGTCCGATCCACGCGTACCCGGTCGGCGTCAGCCGGCACGGTGATGTCCGCGTCGTCTGCGCCGCGACCTGAGCCGCTCGGACCCCGAAACGGCCGACGGGCACCCGGAGGTGCCCGCCACTGCCTGCTGCCTGTCGGGACCGATCAGGAGGCTTCGGACTTCTTCTCCGAGCCGTGCGCCGACGAACCGCTCGACTTGCCGTCGTCGATCCGCATGCCGTAGAACGACCGGTGCGCGAAGAACATCGAGACCAGGAGCGATCCGATGGCGACCGCGTACTTCACCTGGTCGTAGCCCTTCGTGTGCAGCTGCAGCGCGAGGCCGACCGCGAGCACGCCGAACAGGGTCGTGAACTTGATGACCGGGTTCAGCGCGACCGACGACGTGTCCTTGAACGGGTCGCCGACGGTGTCACCGACGACGGTCGCCGCGTGCAGCTCCGTGCCCTTCGCGCGGAGCTCGGTCTCGACGACCTTCTTCGCGTTGTCCCAGGCGCCACCGGCGTTCGCCATGAAGATCGCCTGGTAGAGGCCGAAGATCGCCATCGAGATCAGGTAGCCGATGAAGAAGTACGGGTCGATGCAGGCAAACGACAGGGTCGAGAAGAACACGACCATGAAGATGTTGCGCATGCCCTTCTGCGCGTAGACCGTGCAGATCTCGACGACCTTGTTCGAGTCCTCGACGGAGGCCTTCGCCTGCGCCGACGTGTCGAGCTTGATGTTGCGCTTGATGAACTCGACCGCGCGGTACGCGCCCGTCGAGACCGCCTGCGTCGAGGCGCCGGTGAACCAGTAGATGATGGCGCCACCGACGATGAGACCCAGGAGGAACGGCGGGTGGATCATCGACAGCTTGCCGATGGCCTCCGGCTGCAGACCGTTCGTGACGAGCATGATGAGCGCGAAGATCATCGTGGCTGCGCCGACGACGGCGGTACCGATGAGCACCGGCTTCGCGGTCGCCTTGAACGTGTTACCGGCCCCGTCGTTCTCCTCGAGGAACGCCTTGGCCTTCTCGAAGTCGGGACGGAACTTGAAGTCCTTCTCGATCTCGTCCTCGATGCCCTCGCGCGACTCGATGAGCGAGAGCTCGTAGACCGACTGCGCGTTGTCCGTCACCGGACCGTACGAGTCGACCGCGATCGTGACCGGACCCATGCCGAGGAAGCCGAACGCGACGAGACCGAACGCGAAGACGGTCGCCGCAGCGCCGGTCGCGAACGTCGTCATGCCCATGCCGGCCGCTTCGTTCGTGCGGTAGAGGAGGTCCGCGAGGCCGACCGTCGACGAGACGGCGAACGCGATCGCCATGAGGCCGGCGATGATGAGACCCATCCAGTACGCCGAGAAGTTACCGGCGGTGAGGCCGGCGAGGATGTTCAGCGACGGGCCGCCTTCCTTCGAGGCCGTGACGGTCTCGCGGACGTGGCCGGAGTTCACCGAGGTGAACACCTTGACGAGCTCGGGGATGATCGCGCCGGCGAGCGTGCCGCACGAGATGATCGCCGAGAGCTTCCACCACAGGCCGTAGGGCAGCGTCGACTCGCCCTGACCGATGAGCAGGTACGAGACGGCGAACGTGAGACCGACCGAGACCAGCGACGTCAGCCACACGAGCTGCGTGAGCGGGTGCTCGAAGTTCATCGCGGCGGCGTTCTGGTAGCGCGCCTTCGTGATCGCCTCGTTGATGAGGTAGCTGCCGACCGACGCGAGGACCATGATGATGCGCATCGCGAACAGCCAGACGAGGAGGACCGTCTGGATCCACTCGCCGGCGTCGCCGAGGCGGCCGTCCGCCGTGATCGCCGGGAGGCCCGGGATGTTCGGCAGCGCGACGAGGATGAACGTGATGAGGGCGACGCCGGTGACGCCGTAGGTCTCGAAGCCGTCGGCCGTCGGGCCGACCGAGTCGCCGGCGTTGTCGCCGGTGCAGTCGGCGATGACGCCCGGGTTACGAGCATCGTCTTCCTTGATGTTGAAGACGATCTTCATGAGGTCCGAGCCGATGTCGGCGATCTTCGTGAAGATGCCGCCGGCGATGCGGAGCGCCGCGGCGCCGAGCGACTCGCCGACCGCGAAGCCGATGAACGACGGGCCGGCGTAGTCACCGGGGAGGAACAGCATGATGGCGAGCATCAGCAGCAGCTCGACCGAGATCAGCACGGTGCCGATGCTCATGCCGGCCTCGAGCGGAATGGCGTACGTGCCGTACGGCTTGCCGCGCAGCGACGAGAACGCCGCGCGCGAGTTCGCGAACGTGTTGACGCGAATGCCGAAGAACGCGACGAGCGAGCTTCCGAGGATACCGATCACCGAGAACGCGGCGATCGCGATGACCTTACCGACGGGCACCTTCTCGAGGGCCGCGAAGTAGATCACGATGATCGCTGCGATCAGGATCCAGAGCTGGAAGATGAACTTCGCCTGGGTCTTCAGGTAGGTCTTGCACGTGCCGTAGATCAGCTCGCTGATCTCCCGCATCGCGGCGTGGACCGGCATGTTGCGGAGCTTCTGGTACTTCAGCAGGCCGAACAGCAGGCCGATGGCGCATACGCCGAGGCCGATGGCCAGGAGGTTCCAGCCGGACATGCCCAGGAACTTCACCTGGTGGAAGTCGGGGAGGACGAGCTGCGCCTCGCTGTGCGGGCGTGCGGAGTGGCCGCCGGCTGCAGGTTCGGCCGCCGCGGCTAGCCAAGAGATCAGGGACGTCATGTGGGGTTCCTTGGGTATCTCGTGAAGGGGGGCGTTATAAAGACCAACGGTTCCGGAGTGCAAGCGTTCAGCGGGGCCAAGTGCGTCGTTTCATTGGTGCTTCCCCACTCGATCGTGGTATGGAACGCTGCCCGAAAGGTTTTGCACCCCCGATGCGCCGCCCAGAAATTCTGGCGCCCGCCGGCGACCGAGACGCCATGGCGGCAGCGCTCGCGGCAGGGGCCGACGCGATCTACTTCGGGCTCGACGACGGATTCAACGCGCGTGCGCGCGCCGAGAACTTTTCCTCGCTGAACCTCGCCGAGGTCGTCGCGTGGGTCCACCGCGCCGGCGCCCGCGCCTACGTCACGCTCAACACCCTCGTGTTCGAGCCCGAGCTGCCCGTCGTCGAGGAGCTGATCCGGCGCGTCGCCGCCGCGGGAGTCGACGCGATCATCGTCCAGGATCCGGCGATCGCCCTGCTCGCCCGCGCGCTCAGCCCCGCCGCGGATCGCGTCACGCCGGCGCTCGAGGTCCACGCCTCGACGCAGATGACCGCATCGAGCCCGCTCGCGGTCGGCCTCTTGCGCTCGCTCGGCCTGTCCCGCGTCGTCGTGCCGCGCGAGCTGTCCGTCGACGAGATCCGCGCGTATCGCGCGGGCACCGACGTCGAGCTCGAGGTCTTCGTTCACGGTGCGCTGTGCGTCGCGTGGAGTGGCCAGTGCCTGTCATCGGAGGCGTGGGGCGGACGCTCCGCGAACCGCGGCCAGTGCGCGCAGGCCTGCCGCCTGCCCTACTCGCTCGTCGTCGACGGCACGCCGCGCGATCTCGGCGAGGTCGAGTACCTGCTGTCGCCGAAGGACCTCGTCGGCCTCGACGCGATCGGTGCGCTCGCGGACATCGGCGTCGCCAGCCTCAAGATCGAGGGCCGCCTGAAGGGCCCGTCGTACGTCGCGACGGCAGTCGCGCAGTATCGCGATGCCGCGGCGCGCTCGGTCGGCGAGACCGCACCGGCATCGCCGGTCGACATCCCGCTCGATCGCGCCTCGCTGCACGTCGCGTACAGCCGCGGCGTCTCGCGCGGCTTCCTCGGGGGCGCCGATCACCAGACGCTCGTCGAGGGCCGGTTCCCGCGCCACCGCGGCCTCCCGATCGGCCGCATCGTCGCGATCGAGGGAGACGAGGTCGAGGTCGTCCGCGATCCGGGGCAGCGCCCGGTGACCGGCGGCGCGGCGACCGCTGCCGGCGCGTCCACCGCCGACGATCGCACGTCGCCGGAGCGCCATCCCGATGGGTACGTCCGGCTCTCCGACGTGCGTGCGGGCATGGGCGTCGTGTTCGACGCGGGCGAGCCCGAGAAGGCGGAGCAAGGCGGACCGATCTTCGCGGTCGCGCCGACGGCAAAGGGCTACCGGCTGCGCTTCGGCAATCCCGGCCCGGATCTATCGAGGGTGCGCGCCGGCGACTTCGTCTGGGTCAGCTCGGATCCGAAGGTGACGCGCGCCGGCGAGAAGGCGGCGGAGGCCGGACGCGAGGCGCTCGGCCGCATCGCGGTCAACTTCGCGGTCGCGGGCGCGGTCGGTGCGCCGCTCGAGGTCCGCGCGATCGTGCGCACCCGAGGCGACGCCGACGCGCGCGTGCGTGCCGAGGTCGCCGTCCGCAGCGCAGCGATCCTCGCGGCAGCGCGCGGTGCCGGCATCTCGCGCGAGCTGATCCTCGACAAGCTCGGCGGGCTCGGCGGCACGCCGTTCCACGCCGGCAGCATCGACACGTCGAAGCTCGCTGCCGGACTTCACCTGCCGGTGTCCGAGCTGAAGGAGCTGCGCCGCGCGATCGTCGCGCAGCTCGATGCCGCGATCGCGACGGTCGATCGCGAGGTCGTTCGCGCGCCGGTGATCGACCAGGTCCGCGAGCGCGTACGCGCCCCGGGCGCCATGCCCACCGCGGAGGTGCCGGCGGCGAAGCTCGTCGCGCTGTGCCGGAACGACGCGCAGCTCGACGCGGTGCTCGATGCAGGCGCCGACGAGGTCGAGCTCGACTGGATGGAGCTCGTCGGGCTCGCGCGTGCGGTCGATCGCGCGAAGGCGCGCGGGGTTCGCGTCGGCGTCGCGACGGTGCGCGTGCAGAAGCCCGGCGAGGAGAAGATCGACGCACACCTCGCGCGGCTCGGCGCCGATTCGGTGCTCGTCCGAAGCTGGGGCTCGCTCGCCTACTTCAAGGACGCCGCCGGTCCGACGCTCCACGGCGACTTCTCGCTCAACGTCACGAACTCGATCACGGCCGGCTGGGTGCTCGGCCACGGCCTCGACACGATCACGGCCGCCCACGATCTCGATCGCGACCAGCTGATGGCGCTGCTCGATGCGTCCCCGCGCGGACGCGTCGCGGTCACGATCCATCACCACATCCCGACGTTTCACACCGAGCACTGCGTGTACGCGCACCTGTTGTCGACCGGTCGCGACTACCGCACGTGCGGCCGGCCGTGCGAGAAGCACGAGGTCGCGCTGCGCGATCGCGTCGGGCTCGTCCATCCCGTCATCGTCGACGTCGGCTGCCGCAACACCGTGTTCAACGCGCAGGCGCAGAGCGCGGCGACGCTCGTCCCCGACCTGCTCGCGCGCGGCGTGCGCCGGTTCCGGCTCGAGCTCGTGCGCGAGACCGCCGACGAGGCACGCCGGCTGTACGCGGCATACGCGAAGCTCGTCGCCGGCGCGCTGGCGCCCGCCGAGGTCGTGAAGGCCGCGGCGGTGCACGAGCAGTTCGGCGTCACGCGCGGGACGATGCGCACGTTGACCGTGCTGCGCTGAGCCCGCGCGGTTCACAGTTCGTTACAGAGACACGATGACAGCAGGGCTCGACCGAGTGCGCGACGCGCTGGCGTGAAGCGTCCGCGATGCCGCCGCAGGCGCGCGAAATCGCGTGCGCATCGCGGAAACCAGCGCATGGCATCCGCGCTGCTTTGCGCGACCGCATGCGCCCAACGACCTGCTTCACGATCGTCTGCTTCGCCATCCTGGCCCCACACCTCGCTCGTGCGGAGAGCGAACCGGATCCCATCGCCGTGCCGCGCACGGTGACGGTGACGTACTCGGGCGACGTCCCGATCTCGCCGGATGCCGCGCCGCATATCGCGATGGCGGTGACGCCGGCGACCGGCGAGCGCCCGCGCATACTCGCGGTGGCCGTCGACCCGCTCGGCTTCATCAATGGTCAATATGGCGCTTCGCTCGCGCGGCGCCTGAACGACCACGCCGCGCTGCGGATCGATGGCCAGTTCGTCCGCAACCTCGAGGGTGTCGAGGCGAGCAGCACGTGGCGAATCGGCGTGTCGCTTCCGCTCTACCTGAACAAGACGTTTCAGGGACCGTTCATCGAGCCCGGTATCGCCGCGTCCCATCAGCTGATCGGCATCGGTGCCTATCCGTTCCCGCAGGACGCACCGCCGGCCTTCCATGGCGTGCGCGACTACGCGGCCGGTCCGGAGATCTTTGTCGGCTGGCAGCGGCTGTTCGAGAACGGCCTCCACATCGCCGCGGCGATCGGCGCGAGCCAGGACTGGACCGGAACCTCCGTGATGCCTGGCGTGGCCGGCACGGTGTACGGTTCGGTGCCGATCGCGGGCAACGGGATCGGCGCATTCGCGCGGCCAAACGCCGAGACCTACCTGCGCGTCGGTTATGCGTTCTGAACCGCGAACGGCGATCGCGACACGCGTGTCAGGAATCCCTCGGCTTCTGTCGAATGGGTTTTCGGGATTCGACAGGTATTTGCCACCCGTGCCGAGGTAATCCCGAGGCGCCATGCGGAGTTCGCCGGCGGCGCCGGACCTGGCATCGCGGCTGCTCCAGGGATTCGCCATGCTGAAGCCGGCCGTCACCGCGTCGCTCCTCGTTCCCCTGTTTGCCAGCCTGGCCCCCGCGTACGCCGATACGGTCACCACGTCGGCAGATACGCTGGTCGTCGTCACGCCGAATGCGCCGGTGGTCGTGAACACGAACGGCGAGGCCGTCGGGCAGATCCAGCCGCCGGGCGCGACCGAGATGCCCCCGCCGCCCCCCGCCGCCCCGTATGGTGCGCCGCAGAACGAGGACTGGAACAACGTCTCGCACATCAACGGCGTGCCGGTGAAGGTCGGCGAGCGCAACGACTACCTCGTGAAGTTCAAGAAGACGAACATCTCGGGAAATCCGTTCGGTCTGTTCTTCGGCTACTACGACATCGCCGCGAGCCACGCGGTCGGCAACAACCTCGCGCTCTCCGTCGCGGTCAGCGGGTGGTCGTTCGACGGCGGTGACGATCAGGGCTTCCAGCTGACCGCGAGCGCGCCGCTGTACTTCCGTCGCGCATTCTCGGGCCCGTTCCTCGAGGGCGGCCTGATCCTGCGCACGACGAACGACCAGTACTACGCTGATTGCTACGACTGCAGCGCGAGCTCGAGCTCGATGAGCACATCGTGGGCAGGCCCCGAGCTGCTGTTCGGCTGGCACTGGACGTTCGACTCGGGCCTCAACATCGCGTTCGCCGGCGGCATCGCGAAGCGCATGAACAACGCGAACGACTACGGCGAGAACATCGAGGGCAACGGCTACTTCCGCGTCGGCTACGCGTTCTGATCGAGATCGACGGCGAAGACGTCAGCGCGCTCTGCAAAAGCGCGCTGTTCGTCGTTTCGGATCAGGCCGCGGCCTGGCCGCCGCTCGACTTCGGGCGACCGATCGTCGGCACCGAGGCGGCGCGCAGCTCGGCGGGCAGCATCGGCTGGATCTTCGCCGCCCAGCGCGTGCACGCGTCGAGGCCGGCCATGCCGGGGAGCTGCGCCATACGGCGCTCGATGTAGCTCATCACCTCGAAGATGCGATCGTTGGGGAACAGGCGCGCGACGATCTCGGCGCTCTCCGCGTCGGTCTTCACGCCGCTGCCGACCGGTGCGTAGAAGTGCTTCGCGATGAAGCGGCAGAAGTTCTGGTTCGCCTTGTTGTCGACCAGGCGATCGCGCGCCTGGTTGAAGTAGTAGGCGAAGTGACGGCGCTCCTGCTTCGCGATCCGGCGGAACAGCTCGGCGAGGACCGGGTTGTTCGTCTGGCGGATCACTTCCTCGTAGGCCTGCATCGTCAGGCACTCCTGGAGCGCGCCCCAGAACATCCACAGCGACACGAAGCGCTGCGGGACGACCTTCGCCATCATGGTCTGAAGGAAGTCCTCGACCTTGGCCTTGAGCCGCGCGTTCTTGCGAACGTTGGTGCTGCGCTCGGTGGCCGACTCGAGCTTCACGCCGCACTCCTCCATGAGGCGCGTGATCGCGTGCGAGTGGAAGTACTCCTCGTAGTTCCACATCGTGAGGAACGTGAGGAGATCCGGATCGCGCGCGACCTGGAGCTTTGCGACCTCGAGGAAGTAATAGACGGTCTGGCTCTCGATATCGGCGAAGAACTTGAGACTCTCGACCTCGCGCTCGGACAAGCCGTGCTTGCGCGCGAGGTCCCAGTCAAGGTCTTCGATCTCGACTCGATCGGATACTGCGACGTGCTGAGCGATGTCTGACATACCCTCTGTCCGTTACCTCTCCCGTACGCGTGACGGTTCCGATCGGATCGAGACCGACTCCACGCCCCAGGACGGTCAGACTAACCGATTGGGTGACCTCGAGTCACGAGGGCCAGGGCACGAGCAGCGCCGCGATCCTGTCGGGATTCTGTGCACCGAGCTCGTTCAGCAAATCTCTGGCTGCCTCGGCCCGCGCGATCCCACCGGGGCCACCTTCCACCCGACCGCGCCGCATGCGCGCGGCGTGCAACCACCCGATCATCCCCGTCGCCGCGAGCTGATTCTCGGCGGCGAGCAGCGAGACGATCGCTCCGTCGATGTCGTGGCGTGCGTACTGGGTCGCGGCACGGAGCAGCTGGCCCAGTGCGATCGCCCACGGCGCGCCCTCCTTGATCAGCTCCTCCGCGATCGGTCGGACCATCCGAACACGGTCCTCGAGCGGACGCCGAGGGTCCGAGAGGATGGTTCGTGCGCGCAGCGAGGTGAGCTCGATCCGCAGGTGCTGCATCCGCAACACGCCGATCTGATCGAGCTGCGGCCACGCATGCTCGAGGCGCGTCGCGGCGGCGACGACATCGCCGACATAGAGATCGATGTTCGTCGCTGCCTGGATCGCGAGGACGTGCGGGAGGTGAAAGCCCGGCGCGAGCGACGCCTCCGCGGCGGCGAGCTGGATGCGCGCCTCGTCGGGACGGTGCGCGATCAGCCAGCCAAGGCTCGCGCGACCGGTGCGCACGCCGATCTGGCTGACGACATCACCTCGCTCGAGCGCGTCGCGCAAGATCGGCTCGCTCTGCCGCATCAGCTCGCGCCACTCGCCGAGGTAGTAGAGCGACGCGAGCCAGTACGTCTCGCCGACGTCGATCTCCCAGCGCACGCCCGCGCCGTGATCGCGAAGGATCGCGAGCCCGCTCTCGAGGTGCGAGCGCGCATCGCCCCACTGCCCGCTCATGTACGCCGCGATGCCGAGCGCGGTCTCCGCAAGCCCGATCATCGGCGGATGCTCCATCCGCGCGGCGAGCGAGTGCAGGCGCGCGGCGACGGCGGCGACCGCGGCCGCATTGCGATTGCCGGCGGCGGCCGCGTAACAGACCTCCTGCGCGAGCGCGAGACACACGCGCAGCGGCTCGCCGGTCTCGAGCGCAAGGCGCATGAGCTCGGACTGCAGCACGCGGCCGAGCGCCGGATCCGCGAACGCGAGGCCGCTCACGATCGAGTACAGGACGTCGATGCGCTGCAGCTCGGCCGGCCGGATCTGCGTCGCGTCGCGCTCGACGAAGTCGAGGCCGCGGAGCTTCTGCTGCATCCACTGCGTCGCGAGTCGCGTGCGCGAGCTGCCGAACGGGCTCCGCACGCCGATCTGATCGAGCAGGCGCTCGGCGGCGGGCAGCACCTCGTCGATCCGGCCGCGGCGCAGCAGCGCCTCGATGCGCAGGCGCTCGCAGTCGATCGCCTCCTCGTCGGTGAGGAGCTGCGCGGCGTGACCGTAGAACGTCGCCGCCTCGTCGAGCTGACCGGCACACGCGAGCGCGTGCGCCTTCTTGCGGAGCAGGTCGCGCTGGCCGGTCGCGTCCCACGGTCCGTACGTCAGCGCCATCTCGTAGAGCTGCGCGGCGCGACGGAACGCGAGCGCCTCCTCGGCCGCGTAGGCCGCAGAGACCGCATGGTGCCCCGCGTTCGCCGGGTGACCGGCGGCGAGCCAGTGCTCGACGACCGCCTGCGAGTCGAGCTGCGCCTCGCCCTGCACGTCCTCGTACGCGCGCGCGAGCGCCTCGTGCCAGCCGGCACGCGACTCGACGTCGCGGCTCGCGAGCACCGCCGCCCGCACGTGATCGTGCGCGGGCTGCAGGCTCATCTGACCATTGACGCGGCGAAGCGTCGCGAGCCGCTCGATCGATAGCGCGGACGCCTCGTCGTGACCACCGACGACACCGGCCGCGTGCGCCCCGATCTCGACGGGAATCGGCATCGCGGCGATCGCCGACACGGCGAGCATCGCCTGCGCCTCCGGCGATAGCCGCGACGCGCGCGCCTTGACGATGTCGGCGACCTTCGCGCCGGGTGCGAGCTGTGGCACGCGTGCGAGCTCGCTGAGCACGAGCGGGTTGCCGCCGCCCGATCGCACGATCTCCTCGGCGCGCCGAGGGTCGGCCGACAGCTGGGCAACGAGCGCTGTCGCGTCGGCCTCGTCGAGCACGCCGAGCTCGAGGTCGCGGACGTCGCCGCGCCGCGCCCCGCCCTGCGGGTTCTTCAGCTTCGCGACGACGCCGAGGTAGTCCTCCGGCCGGTGCGCGACGATGATCAGCGTCGCCGGGTCGGCGCCGTGGATCAGCTCGCCGAGGAACACGATGCTGTCGGCGTCGCCCCAGTGCGCATCGTCGACGAACATGACGAGCGGTCGCACGCGCGCGAGCTTCACGAGCACCGCGCGCAGCGCCTGGAACCCGCGGCGGCGCAGCTCCGCCGGATCGGCCGGCGGAGGCGACTGCAGCGCGAGCTCCGCGAACCGCTTCACGCGCTTCATCACCGGGAACAGCCGCATCAGCGAGCCGAGCTCCTTCGGTGCGAGCGCGTCGATCTGCTCCGCGGGCAGGCCGATGATCGCGCCGGTCAGCATGTCGACGATGCCGTCGAGCATCTTGAACGGCACCTGCTCGCGCTCGAAGCAGCGCCCCTCGAGCACGAACACGCCCTCGCCGAGCCCGCGCAGGAACTTGCGGATCAGCGTGCTCTTGCCGAGGCCCGACGAGCCCTTGATGAACATCGTCACGCCGCGCCGCCGCGAGTCCGCGAACGCCCGCGACAGCTCGTCGAGCTCCTTGCTGCGGCCGACGAACGACGTCGGCATCGCGGTGCGCGCCATGTCGCGCGTGCGCGGCGACGGTGTCGCGCCGAGCTGATCGAGGATCGCGAACCCGGTCGGCCGCGCCGCCGGGCTCGGCTGGAGCAGCAGCATGCACAGCCGCGACAGATCCTCGGGCGCCGCCGGCGCGAGCTGGCGCGGATCGAGCGGCAGCTCCGTCTGCTTGCGCGTCATCACCTGCTCGGACTCGCCCTCGAACGGCCGGCGCCCGGTGAGCGCCTCGTACAGCATCGCGCCGACGGAGTACCAGTCGCTCGCCTCGGTCAGCATCTGATCCGACGCCTGCTCCGGCGACATGTACACCGGCGTGCCGACCGCGAGCCGCTCGGGGTTGTCCTCCGAGAGGTTCGACACGAGGCCGAAGTCGAGCAGCGCGAGTCGCCCCTGCACCGTGACGAGCACGTTGCTCGGCTTCAGATCGCGATGGAGCTTGCCGGCCTTGTGGAGTGCGATCAGCGCGTCGATCAGCTGGACGAGCGCGCCGCGCAGCCGGACCCCGTTGACGGCGGTCGCGAGGATGTCCTGGCGCGTCCGGCTCGGCCCTGCCATCCGCGACGGCCGCACCCAGTCGACGAACGACACGCCCTCGACGAGCTCCATCGTGAAGTACCAGTCCCCGCCGGCGGCGTGCAGCTCGTGCAGCGCGACGAGGTTCGGGTGCACGATGTCGGCGAGCGCGCGGAACTCGCGCTTGAACCGGTAGAGATCGCGGCCGGACGCCTGGCGGAGGAGCTTCAGCGCGACCTCTCGCTGGAGCTGCCTGTCGAACGCGCGGTACACGACACCGGCACCTCCGGCACCCAGCGTGCCGCGCACCTCGAACCGGCCGGCGCCCAGGACAGGCGCAGCGTCGGCGACTTCCATCGAGACCATCCTACAACAACCGCGCGCGCCGCTGGCGCGGCCGGCCGTCGACGATCGGGTAGCCGCGAGCATGCCGCGCACGCGCCGGAGGATTTCTACAGCACGAGCGTTTCGAGCTGCCGCAGCGCCCACGTCCGCGGCACGCGGATCCGTCGGGGCTTCACGGGGCGCGACCCCGCGAGCGCGAGCAGGAGGCGCTGGGCGTCCATCGCCTTGATGTCGTGCTTCGGCCACGCGGCCGCGGCGGCCAGCGCGGCTGCCGGCCCGCCGCGCCGCCGGCCCTCCGCGAGGAGCGCCTCCCACGTGCGGTCGCGATAGAACATGCCGCGCGCGATCTCGACGAGCGCGGCGCGCGTCTTCTCCCGGATCGCACCGGTGTGAGCCGCGACCGCGAGCGCGACGCGGATGCTGACGAGCGCGACCGAGACCGCCCGGTAGCCCTGCGCAGCCGGCAGGTGCGCGACCGCGACCTCGTCGTCCGACTCGAGCTCGCCGTGCGCGAGCTGCTCGTAGACCTCGCCGACGCCGCGCATCCCGAACGGCGCGAGCTCGGCCGCACGCAACGCGCCCATGCTCGACGCACCCCAGACCTCGATGCCGCGCTCGAGCGCCACGAGGATCTCCTTGTGCCAGACGGCCGCCATCCGCTCGAAGTAGCCGTCGATGATCGCGATCCGCCGGATGCCGCGCTCGCGCGACGCGCGAAGAATGTCGCCGACGGCGGCGGGGCCGCGGATCTCCGCGCCGGGCAGCAGCCTCCGGGCGTCGTCGGCGGGCAGCGAGGGTCCGAGGTAGACGATCGTGTCTGGCTTCGTGCGCGCCCTCGACTTCGTCGTCGCGTGCCGCGGATCGGGCCACGGCTTCTTCGTCGACCGGGCCTTCGCCGGTGATCTCGTTACCGCCCGCTTCCTCATCCGAGTGCCTCCACATCCGTGGCGCGCCCGGGGACGATGACCTTCACGGTCGGCACCTCGAGCGCCGGATGTGTCAGGTCGACGACGATCACCTGCTCGAGCGGCGCCGCGATCTGCGCGAGCGCGTCGCCCAGGCCCTTCACCGCGAGCCGCGGCAGGTCGTCGTAGGCGACGGGCTCGTCGCTCGGCGCCGCGAGGCGCTCCCAGATCTCGAGGAGGAGCTCGCGATCGGTCGCGCGCTCGTAGTCGAACGGAAAGAAGTCGTCGCGGCCACCGGCGATGTACGTCAGCCGCGTCTGCGCCGCCTCGGTGATCGCGCGCGCGATCGCGATCTCGGGCAACCAGTGTGCGCCGAATCCCTGGTACATGCCGAGCGGCCGCCACGCGACGCCGTCCGGATCCTCCATGATCGCGCAACCGATCGCGGTGATGTTCGACTCGCTCGCGAGGTCCCAGACGAAGATGCGCGCGCCGGCCGCGGTGACGCGCTCGACGAGATCCTGGCAGCGCGCATCGGTGATCGTATCGAGGACGAGCCGGCGATCACCGCCGCTGCGCCGCCACGCCGCCTCCGCGTCGCGCTCGAGCACCTCGCACAGACCGTGAACGGCCGCCTCGACGAGGACGTTGCCGGACGCGAGGCCGTTCGACGACATGTCGAACGCCGGGGGCGTCGTGAACGTGGTGTCGAGCGAGACCGCGGCCTCGGGCACGAGGATCGGCTCCCCGGCGACGATGTCGAAGCCCTCGACCCACCGCCAGCGCGCGTTCAGGTCGAGGCGCTTGCGCGGACGCGGGAGGGCGCGAACGTCGACGACGTTGCGGCTCTTCGCGAGCGAACGGTACGAGCCGCGGACGACCGGCAGCGTCGGGTTCTCCGCGGAGAACGTCTCGAGGCTCTCCATGAGCGCCGAGATCCGCGCGGCCGCCGGCGACAGCCCCTTGCCCTGCTGGGTCGAGAGAGACCGGCCCATCGGCCGGATCGCGGCGAACACCGGGATGCCGAGGGTGTCGAGGCCGGTGTGATCGGCGATGCGGGTGATGCCCGCGCGAGGGGCGACCGGGGCGAAGCGGCGCCACGTGGCGTCGAGGGTGGCGGCGCGGTACGTGCCGTCGCGAAGCCGGCTCGGCGCGTCGAGGACCTGGTCGAAGAACCGGAGCATCGCGAGTCCAGTGCTATAACCGATCCGTGCGGGTCCTCGCCTTGTGCTGCGCCGTCGCGATCACCGCGTGCTCGACCGGAGGGACGTACGCCACCGGCGGGCGCCAGGAGACCGACCTCGACCGGGGCGAGACCAACGGCCGGATGTTCGACTTCGTGTCGAACAAGCCCGAGGGCGACGACTGGCAGATCCGGGTCCGCGACAGCTCGCTGTGGGCCGCCTATGGCGATCGCGAGGACGTCACGGAGCTCGGGACGGCGAACCTGACCAAGAAGGAGACCGACAAGCTCTGGGAGCTGGTCGACGCCGTCGAGATTCCCGACCGCAAGAAGGGCAAGAAGGACGAGGACGAGGGCTGGGTCCAGCTCAGGCTGCGGGAGCCTGGTGAGGAGCAGCACGATATCTTCACGATCTTCATCTCTCGGGTAGATGCCGAGGACGATGAAGAGGTCGTCACGCTCGCCGGCTATCTCCAGGATCTGGTACAGAAGCACTTCAAAAAGAATCCGGAATTCTGATGTCGACGACCCACGGGATCCTGATCTCGCTATCCGCCAAGCGGCTGGCTCTCCTTCAATCCGAGCCCGAGACGCTCGAGGACGTGATCGAGGCGCGCCACGAAGACGCGATCCCCGGCCTCCTCGACATGCAGACGCACTGGGAGACGCTCGACATGCTGGTGTCGGGTCGCGGCCGCGATCCGGTGCTCGGCGACGCGTTCCTCGCGCGCACCGGCAAGCCGCTGTCGGTCGATACCGCGTTCGAGCAGGCGCTCGTCCTCGGGCCGGCGCGTGTCGCGGAGGTCGCGGCGAAGCTCGCCGAGATCCCGCCGACGCTGATCAAGGAGCGGTTCGCGCAGCTCGCCGAGGCGAAGACGCCGGGCAAGCCGGCGAACGCGAAGCAGATGGCCGCGATCGAGACGCTGTTTCAGGAGATCGTCGCGCTGTACGCCGACGCCGCGAAGCAGAAGCTCTCGATGCTCGCCGTCCTCGTCTGAGTCACATCAGCGCGTCGGCCTCGCGCTCGAGCGTGACCGACCAGCGCAGGTAGAACAACAGGTACGGGTCCGGGATCACGAGGACCTGCGCCTGCTCGTCCCACTCGAGCGACGGCCCGGTCGGCGGTGCGAACGTCGACGCGATCTGACTGAACGTGACGCACGCGCGCGTGACGCTCGCGCCGTCGGGATGCGCGCCCTTGCACAGCACCTCGAGCCGGCGAGTCAGCTCTACGTAGTCGACCGCGAGCAGCGGCGGATCCATCGCGAGCGCGCGCAGCACGGTGAGGTACACGTCGCCGACACGGCCGTCGAGATGAACGTACGAGCGGCGCTCGCCGGTGCGCCCGCGCGGTCCGGAGATCAGCGCGCGCACGAGCGAGCGGAAGTCGACCGTGCACGCCGTCAGGAACAGGATCTCCTTGCGAGACAGCTCGTCGAGCTGGAGCGCGCGCGGCTGCTCGACGTTCTCGCGCACGCCGAGGTGGTTGCACATCCACAGGCAGATCGACTGCATGAGCTGCGGCGAGCCGGCCGCCTCGCGCGCGAACAGCTGCAGCGTCGCGTCGTCGATCTCGAGGCCGAGGAGCTTGATGCCGCGCCGCGGGATCTCGAGCAGATCCTTGCGGCTCCAGTAGTCGAGATCGACGGCGAGCACGCGGCCGCGCAGCTCGGGCAGCGCGAGCACGACGTTGTCCGCGCGGTGCGGCACCGACGCGACACAGATCCGGACGCCTCGGCTCGCGGCATCCTTGATCTGCTGCGCGACGTCGGTCTGGATCGCGGGCGGGATGTAGTGGAAGTCGTCGACGAGGATCGTGTACGGCGAGTACGCGAGCTCCTGGACGACCTGCACGAGGCCGCGCCGGTTCGCGGTCGCCGACGACGTCTCCAGATGCGCGTTCGCGGTCGCGTTGCTCGATCGACCGGACACGCCCGTGCCCGCGATCCCGACGTTCGCGGTGTGCTCGCGGTTGTGGGTGTCGGTGCTCGTATCGCTCGTCAGCGCCGTCGTCGCGTGTGGCTCGCCCCACCAGTCGAGGACGCGATCCCAGAGCTGATCGGGCGTGCGCACGGACGCACCGCTGACGGTGATGAGGTTGCCCTCGCCGACGACGTGCTGGACGAGCACGGTCTTGCCCGCCTTCGACGGCCCCGACACCGATGCGATCTGCGTCGACTGCCGGATCCACTCGCGTAGCAGGCGCTCGTGGTGCGTGTAGTGCTCGACATACGTGTGCGTCGGGAACGAGGTCGGCGTGAACACCTCGGCGGACGACAGACGCGGCATGTATGCATCATCGCTGATGGTCCTGACGTTTTGGCGGCCTCCGCGGCACGGACCCACGCGCGGGCGTGGCATCGGCGCACGGTCACGCACGGGGTAACGCGGTGAGCACGCGTCGGCCTGGCGGCACACGCCTTGCTGAGCCTACCGTCCATGGACCGCAACGGCCTCGACCTCCTCGACGCGAACGATCCGCGCGTCGAGACCCTCTGGCGCACACTCGAGGCGCAGGCCCAGCCGTCATACTTCCTGACGTGGGGCTGGATCGAGAACTGGCTCGCGACGCTGCCCGCCGGCGAGCGCCCCTCGCTCGCGGTGGTCTCCAACGGCGGCGAGCCCACGGCCGCATTCTTCCTCGCGCAGCGGCGCGTACGCCGCAACTTCGTGCTGCAGAGTAACGCGCTGTACTTCAATGCCACCGGCTCGCCGCGCCACGACGAGGTGGCGATCGAGCACAACGGCATGCTCGCCGCCCCCGGCGCGCGCCGCTCGCTGTCGGGGCTGCTCGAGATGCTGCCCGCTGACTGGGACGAGCTGTTCCTGCCGGCGATCGACCGTTACGCGTTCGACGACCTCGGAGCACCGACGTCGCCGCTCGCGACCCGTTACAAGGTGACCCTCGAGCGCGAGGTCACGGCGCCGTTCGTCGACCTCGACGCGGTCCGCAACGTCGAGGGCGGCTACGAGGCCCTGCTCCACCCGAGCACGCGCACGCAGCTGCACCGCGCGCGCGATATCGCCGGTGGTGTCGAGATCGAGATCGCCGAGAACGAGGACCACGCGATGGACATCTGGGGCGAGCTGCTCCGGCTCCACGCCCGCCGCTGGGCGAACCGAGGCATGCGCGGCATCTTCGCGTCGAGCTGGTTCGAGCAGTTCCACCGCCGCCTGATCACGACGCGGCTGCCGCATGGCGAGATCCAGCTCGTGCGCGTGTCGAGTGCGCGCAAGACGCTCGGCTGCCTCTACAACCTCGTCTCGCACGGCCGCGTCATGTTCTACCAGTGCGGCCTCGCGTCGCTCGACAACCCGTTCGCGAAGGCGGGCTACCTCTGCCACGCGGTCGCGATCGAGCACAATGCCCGCGCCGGTCACTCGATCTACGATCTCGTCGGCGGCCGCGCCCGCTACAAGGACAACCTCGCGACCGGGATGAGCCGCCTCGTGTGGCTCCGCGTCCAGCGTCCGCTCGCGCGGTTCTCGATCGAGGAGAACCTGCGGCGGTGGAAGGACCTCCTGCTCGGCGACCCGGTGGAGCCGTCGGTGGTCCGCCCCGCGCTCGACCCGCGTGCCGCGTAGCTCACCGAACGCGCGCGCTGATGATCGGGACGAACCACACGGCGAACCCGGTGCGAATGCACTCGATCGTCGCGTCGAAGTAGTCGCGCACCTCGGCGCCCGGCCGCGCCATCCGCTGCGCGATCGCCTCGGCGTACCCGTCACGCCATGCCTCGAAGATCGTCGCGAACGTCTCGCGCGGCACGCGCTGCGTGTCGACGATCGCGTAGTCGATCGAGATGTCGTCGACGGGAAGCGCGCGCAGGTGACCGTATGCGTTGCGGCCGATGTGGAGATCCGTGCCGGTTGCCGTGCCGAACGCCCGCGGCCCCTCGTGCCAGAACGCTCCGACGTCGAGCCGCGCGGGTGCCGCGTGGATCATGTCGTAATCCTCGACGAGCAGGTGGACGTGGCCGCCGCTCGCCGTCACGCGCACGAGCTCGGCGATCACGCGCTCCGCGTGCGGCACAGCCTGGAGCATGTGTCGACACACGACGAGGTCGAAACTGCCATCGCCGAACGGCAGCTCGAACGCGTCGGCCACCCGGAACACGAGCCGCTCGCCGAGCGCGGCATAGCGGGTGCGCGCGAGCGCGAGGTGCGCCTCGAGGAGGTCGACACCGATGACCTGCGCGCCCGGAAGCAGCGTCGCGAGGCGCGAGCTGATCTCTCCGGTGCCGCAGCCGACGTCGAGGATGCGCGACGGCTGGCCGTAGCGGCGGAACAGCAGCTCCTCCTGCGGCCAGATCGCCTCGGCCTGCGCAGTCAGGTTGCGGACCATCGACTCGTCGGCCATCTGCTCTGCTTGCGGGTTGCGTTCGGTCACGGCCGCGGAAGCGTAGCTCCCGTCGCGACGGCTGGCCGTACAGGTCGCGCGCGCGAGACCGGCACAGTCAGACCGCCCACCACCGCGCCGCCCACTCCGCACACAGCCGCGCGAGCTCCTCGCGCAGCCGCGTGTCGCGGCCGAGATCGCGAACCTTGTCACGCGCGATCGTCGCGCACCTGCCCTCGTAGCGCGGCCACGGCCGGGTTCGCGGCACGCGATCGGCGACGCAGCGCGCCCAGTACTCGCCGCGACACGCCGCGACGCCGCGGAGGTGCGCGAGGGCGTCGGCGAGACATCGATCGCAGAGCGCGTCTCGCGCGCAACAGCCCATGATCGAGCGTAGCGCCGCGGTGTGACGCCGCGACCGATCAGCTACACGACGCGGCGCGCTCGAGCAGAAGCGTGCGCTCGCGTGCATTCTTCGTGAGCGACGCCGCGCGCTCGAGCTCGACCTTCGCCTCCGCGGTGCGGCCGAGCTTCACGAGCAGATCGCCGCGCACGCCGTACAGCAGGTGATAGTTCGCGAGCGCCGGCTCGTCGCGCAGTGCATCGACGATCTCGAGGCCAGCCGCCGGCCCGTCGGCCATCGACACCGCGACCGCGCGGTTCAGCTCGACGACCGGCGACGGCACCAGCTCGACGAGCACGCCGTACAGCGACGCGATCTGGCGCCAGTCGGTGTCCTCGGCGCGGCGTGCGCGCCCGTGACCCGCGGCGATCGCCGCCTGGACGACGTACGGCCCATCGCCGCCGAGTGCGATCGCGCGATCGAGCGCCGCGAGGCCGCGCCGGATCAGGACCCAGTCCCAGCGTGCGCGATTCTGATCGAGCAGCAGGATCGGCGTGCCATCGGGCCGCGTCCGCGCGTGCGTGCGCGATCCCTGGATCTCCATGAGCGCGACGAGGCCGTGGACCTCGGGCTCGTTCGGCGTCAGCCCCGCGAGCACGCGCCCCAGGCGCATCGCGTCCTCGCACAGCGCCGGGCGCATCCAGTCGTCGCCGGCCGTCGCCGAGTAGCCCTCGTTGAAGATGAGATAGATGACCTCGAGCACCGACTGGAGGCGCTCGGCCCGGTCGTCACCGCGCGGTACCTCGAACGGCACGTTCGCGTCGGCGAGCGTCTTCTTCGCCCGCACGATCCGCTGCGCGATCGTCGGCTCGGGTGCGAGGAACGCACGCGCGATCTCCGGAACCGTCAGGCCGCCGAGCAGCCGCAACGTGAGCGCGAGACGCGCCTCGGTCGAGAGCAGCGGGTGGCACGCCGTGAACATGAGGCGCAGGAGGTCGTCGCCGACGTCGTCGTCGATCGCCGCCTCCACGTCCGGCCGCTCTGCGACCGGCTTACCCAGCTCGTCGTGTTTCCGCTCGACCATCTTGTGCCGGCGCAGCTGATCGAGCGCGCGGTTCTTGGCAGTCGCCATGAGCCACGCGCCCGGGTTGTCGGGGATGCCCGCCTCCGGCCACTTCTCGAGCGCGGTGACGAGCGCGTCCTGTGCGAGCTCCTCGGCGAGGCCGACGTCGCGGACCATGCGCGCGAGTCCGGCGATGAGGCGCGGCGACTCGATGCGCCAGACGGCGTCGATCGTTCGCTTCACCTTGCTGTATGCGGCAGTCTCCACGACTGCTGCAGCCTAGCGCGCCGGTCCGCCGGTGAGCTAGCCGCGCTGGTTCGCTTCGATCTGCGCCGCTGTCCGATCGAACTGCTCGCGCACCTCGGGCGTCGCGGTATCGAAGTCCGTGAGCTCGTACAGCGGCCGGATCTCGATCTCGCTCTCCTCGTCGGGCATCGCGCCGGGACAGCGTTTCACCCACTCGATGCACTCCTCGAGCGAACGACACTGGAAGATCCAGTAGCCCGCGACGAGCTCCTTGGCCTCGGCGAACGGCCCATCGACGACGGTGCGCTGGTCCCCCTTGAACCGCACCCTCGCACCCTTGCTGCTCGGCTGGAGGCCGTCGCCTGCGAGCATGACGCCCGCCTTCACGAGCTCCTCGTTGTACTTGCCCATCGCCTCGAACAGCTCGGTGCTCGGGAACACGCCGGCTTCGGAATCCTTCGTTGCCTTGACAATCACCATGAAACGCATCGGGGTCTCTCCTTCAGTGAGCAGTGGGTTGAGCGACGTGGCGCGACGCCTCGGCCGGAAACTCGGCGAGCTCGAACACGGTACGGTCGGGCAGGATGTCCGCTTCGCTGCTGACATCGGATGGGACGATCGAGAAGGACCGCATGGTCGTGCTCCTGTGTGCCTTACATGACAGCGACGAACGACCGGGCCGCGGATCGACACGGACCTCTCGGTTTTTTAGCGTCCTGGTTTCAGCGCGTTAGACGGGGCCACCGGTTCGGCCGGTCAGGCTCGCGATCGTCACCACCAGCTCCCGGGGCTCGATCGGCTTGGCGATGTGGACCTGGAAGCCCGAGATCAGCGCCCGCGTCCGGTCCTCGGAGCGCGCGAAGGCGGTCAGCGCGATCGCGGGCGTCTTGCCGCCGCGGTCGGCCGGCAGACCGCGGATCTCGCGCATCAGCTGGTAGCCGTCCTTCTCGGGCATCCCGATGTCGCTGACGATCACGTCCGGGCGCACGCTCGCGATCAGCGAGACCGCCTCGTCTGCCGAGCCGGCGCACGCGACCTCCGCCTGCGATGACACGAGCACGTGCGCGAGCAGCTCGCGGGCGTCGGGCTCGTCGTCGACGAGCAGCACCTTCACACCGGCGAGCGAGATCGACGTATCGGGTCCCGTCGGCGGGCGGGCGGTCGGGTGCCTCCGCTCCTCGCTCTCGTGCAGCACACGCAGCGGCAGCGTGATGACAAACGTCGCGCCCTGATCCTTGCCGGCGCTCTCCGCGCGGACGTTGCCGCCGTGCATCTCGACGAGCTGCCGCACGATCGACAGGCCGAGGCCGAGGCCGCCATAGCGTCGCGTCGTCGACGAATCGGCCTGACGGAAGCGATCGAACAGGAACGGCAAGAAGTCGGGCTCGATGCCGATGCCGGAGTCACTCACGGTGATCTCGACGTGCGAGTTCACGCGCTGGAGCAACAGGTCGATCCGACCGCCGCGCGGCGTGAACTTGACCGCGTTGGAGAGCAGATTCCAGACGATCTGCTGCAGCCGGTGCGGGTCGCCAAACACCGGCCCGGCGAGCGGGTCGAGCGTCTTGCGCAAGCGAAGCTGGCGCGCGTCGACGGAGGGCCGCACCGAGTCGACCGCCGCGTCGACGATCGCCGCGAGATCGAGCTTCTGGACATCGAGCCGGATCTTGCCCGACACGATCCGGTTCATGTCGAGGAGGTCCTCGATCATCTGGGCCTGGGCGCGGGCGTTGCGCGCGATCGTGTCGAGGCCGCGGGCCAGGTCGGCATCGCCGTCGACGCGCGGCCGCAGCATCTCGGCCCAGCCGAGCACCGCGTTGAGCGGCGTGCGCAGCTCGTGCGACAGGGTCGCGAGGAACTCGTCCTTCATCGTGCTGACGCGCTCGACCTCGGTGCGCGCGACGCGCTCGGCCGCGACGGCGCGCTTGGTCTCCTCGTAGAGCCGCGCGTTGTCGAACGCGATCGCTGCCTGCGAGGCGATGCCCGCGACGATCCGCTCGTGCCGCTCGCTGAACATGTCGGCGAGGCGGTGGCCGAAGAACAGACCGCCGACGACCTCGCCCGAGCGAAGGACGACCGGCACCGCGAGGTAGCTGCAGACCGGCAGGTGGCCGGGTGGCATGCCGTGATGCGGCGCCCACCGGCCGTAGCGCGGATCCTTCTTCACATCGGCGATGCGGATGACGCCGCCCGCGCCTTCGAACGTCGGCCCGAACAGCGGCGTCGCCCGCGGATGCCCGAACTTGTCGAACGCGGCCCGCGGTGCGCCCGACAGCGTGTAGAGCGTGAACACGCCGCCCGCCTGATCCTTCACCGTGTAGAAGAACGCGCCGAAGTTCGCGCCGGTGAGCGAGGTCGCGGAGTCGGTGACCGACTGCACGATCGACTCGAGATCGAGATGCGACGCGATCATCGCGCCGGTGCGATTCAGCGTGTCGAGCAGCCGCGTCTCGTCCTCGAGAGCGGCCTTCGTCCTGCGTAGCTCGTCGATGGTCTCCGCGTCTTCGCTACCCACCACCGATCACTGTACCGAGTTCCACGTACGTGTCTCGCGCGACCTCGCGTTTTGCGACCGAGCGAGCACGCACGGCGAGCGCGAGCGCTCACTCGGACGGTGTGATCGCCTGACCGAGCTGCGTCGCGAGCTCGTCGGCACGGTCGTCGGAAATTCCGAGGGCATCGCGAAGGCGCTCGAGAAACTCTTCTTCCTCGGGCGCGATCTGGATATCGACAACCGTCAGCAGGTGCGAGACCGCGTAGGCGAGCTCGCGGCTCGCCGGCGAGGACAGCTTCGACGCGAGCGCGCCGATGCGATAACCGTCCTCGGTGTCGTCGTCGAAGTTCGGCGACGGCGTCTCGGTCAGGCCGGCGAGCTCGTAGACGACCTTGCCGAGCGCGAAGAACATGCGGATCTCGTCCGCGTCCTCCTGGCCGTCGGCGTCGACCGACATCTGCGCGAGCGCGACGATCGTCTCTGCATCTGCCGCAGAGAGCTTGGCTGGATGAACACCCTGGAGCGCCGCACGAAACCGTCCGCTGTCGATCGTCATCGAGGGCGACCGTACATCAGCTCACGCGCGCAGCGTACGTTCGAACAGCGCGAGCAGCGCCGTCCAGTGCTGTTCTGCTTGCACGGGGTCGTGCACCGGCGTGTCCCTCGGAACCCAGCCGTGCTTGCCAGGGTACTTGACGACAGTGTGCTCGACCCCGGCGGCCGCGAGCGCACGATCGAGCGCCTCCCGGTTGGCGTCGGTGAATCCGGTGTCCTCCATCGCGCCACCGACGTAGACCTCCGCGCGGATCTTCGGGGCGAGCAGGTGCGCGCTGTCGGGAGCGTCGGTGACGAGCCCGGCGGGATGAAACGACGCTGCCGCCGCGATGCGATCGGGAAACGTGCCGGCGGCGATCAGCGACATCCGCCCGCCAAGGCAGTAGCCGGTCGTGCCGACCTTGCCCGGGGCGCGCTCGGCGAGGTGCGCGAGGAACGCGCTCGTGTCGCGCATGATGTTCGCGGGAGTCGCGGTCGCGAAGTACGTCTTCATCCAGTGCGCGCGCAGCTCCATGTCGCTGAACAGCGTCGCCGCATCGGGCGCCTTGTACTCGCCGCCCGCGCGATAGAACAGGTTCGGCAGCAGCACGTAGTAGCCGGCGGTCGCGAGGCGCTCGGCCATCTCGAACAGCGCGGGCCGGACGCCGATACCGTCCATGTAGAACAGGACCCCCGGGTGCGGCCCTGCCCCGCTCGGCGTGAACACGTGCGCGTCGCACGTCCCGTCCTCGGTCGCGATCTCGATCTTCTCGTGAGCCATCGCGCGCGACTGTACCGCGCCTGCGCGATGCTCGCGGCTTCCAGAATCACGTGCCCGAGCCGATCGAGCGGGCGGAGCTGCGGGCGGTCGTCGCATCGTTCGAGCCGCAGGACGCTCGCGATGTCCGCCGAACATGCAGGTTCTGACCTGCCCGTTCAGCGGAAGCGAAGAGCACCGACAATGCTTCTATTGCATCCCATGTCCCGCACCGACCTCGACAGTGTCCTCGCTCGTGCCGCCACGCTCGCCGCGGAGGGCGGCCTCTCGAGCGATGCGTTCATGGCCGCCGCCTGGCAGGCCTACCTCGACAGCCACCCCGGGATGCGCGAGCAGCTCGAGGACAAGGCGCTGCGCTCCGAGCTCAAGAAGCTGCGCAAGCGCGGGCTGGTCGCCTCCGCCTGATATCGAATCGGCGCTCGTAAACTCCGAAATCGCCATCACAGCACGGACGCACCGGGCCACACGGCTCGCGCCCGCGGTCCTGCCCGGTCGCAAACGGTGCGACAGTCGAGCCCATGAGCGAGCCGGACGAGGCGTTCGCGCGGGCCGGGATCCTGTTCGACCGCGGCGACTACGAGGCCGCACTGGCGGCGTACGGCGAGATAGTCGCCGGCGATCCGACGCGAGCCCGCGCGATCGGCGCGCAGGCGCGCTGCCTGTCGGCACTCGAGCGCCACGACGAGGCGATCGCGATGGCCCGCCGCGCGGTCGAGGTCGACGTCGCGCAGCCCTACGCCCACATCGCGCTGGTCGTCGCGTTTCACAGCGCGAGCCGGCCCGACGATCTGCTCGCCGCGGTCGCCGACAGCGAAGGCGTCGCGTTCTCGCAGGTCCAGCGCGGATCGATCCAGGCGATGCTCGCCTACGCGCACATCGAGCTCGACCAGGTCGATCAGGCCTACGCGGCCGCAGCCAGGGCCGTCGAGCTCGCGCCCGAGACCGCGATGGCGCACTGCGCGCTCGCG
>JAEWJO010000151.1 GCA_023386455.1 Pseudomonadota bacterium
GGTCGGCGTCACGCTGAACGGCGGCCTGCGGCGACGATCTCGGCGGCGACCGCCGCGAGCCGACGAACGAGACGACGGCGGCGACCGAGCCGAGCACGGCGAGCACGAGCAGCGCGATCACCCAGCGCGGCTCGGTGCGCGTGCGCCGCGGTGCCGGCTTCTGCAGCTCGGCGACGAGCTCGGTGATCGTCGGGAACCGGTCGACCGCGTCGTACGACAGGCCACGCGCGATCGCAGCGCGCACGTGCTCGGGCACCGCTGCCCAGCGCGTGTCATCGACGGGCCGACCGGCGAGCGCCTCGCGCAGCGCGACGCAGAAGCTGTACTGGTCGGCGCGCGCGTCGACGTCGCCGCCGAACTGCTGCTCGGGCGCCATGTAGCCGGGCGTGCCCATCATGACGCCGGTCTTCGTGAGCGGCTGCGCCATCGGCGACGCATCGCCTTCGCGATCGAGCCGCGCGAGGCCGAAGTCGGCGACGCGCGCGCGTCCCTTGCGATCGACGAGCACGTTGTCGGGCTTGAAGTCGCGATGGACGAGCCCGACCCCGTGGACCGCCGCGAGGCCGGCCGCGACCTGCGCGAACATGTCTACGATGTCCTGCCAGGTGCGGAACTGCTCGAGCCATGCCGTCAGCGTCTCGCCGTCGACGAGCTCCATCGCGATGAACAGGCGGCCGCGGTCCGTACCGACCTCGTAGATCTTGACGACGTTGGCGTGCTCGAGCCGCGCCATCGCCTGCGCCTCGCGGAGCAGGCGCGCGCGATACGCCGGATGCTCGACGTCCTCGCGCACGAGCTTGACCGCGACCGGCCGGCCGAGGTCGGGGTCCTCGCAGGCGAGCACGACGCCCATGCCGCCGGCGCCGAGCTTTCTCCGGACGACGAAGTGGCCGATCACCGCACCCGGGCCGGGCTCGCCGCCACTCGAGTCCCGGATGACGCCGCGATCGGCCGCCGGCATGTCGAGCGTCGAGTCGGGGCCACTGCCCGCCGCGACATTCGCCGGTGTGTTCGGCTTCATCACCGTGCCCTCGGGCGCCGGTGTCGTCGGCGCGGAGCCGAGCTGCTGGTCGTCGTCGCGCTTCACGACGCCTTGCCGGCCACCCGATATCGCATGCGGAAGAGCTTCGCTCGAAACCCCGGCGCAGGGTAGCCTCCGCGCGATGCGACCCGATGGAAGACGCCCCGATCAGCTCCGCCCGCTCGAGATCATCACGGGCTATCAGAAGCACGCCGAGGGGTCCGCGCTCATCAAGTTCGGCGACACCTGGGTCCTGTGCGCCGCGAGCGTCGAGAAGGGCGTGCCCTCGTTCCTCGTCGGCAAGAATCAGGGCTGGCTGACCGCGGAGTACGCGATGCTGCCGCGCTCGACTCACACGCGCAGCAAGCGCGACCCCGGCGGCCGCGGCAAGGAGATCCAGCGCCTGATCGGCCGCTCGCTGCGCGCCGCGGTCGACCTCGCCCACCTCGGCGAGCGCACGATCAACGTCGACTGCGACGTGCTGTCCGCCGACGGCGGCACGCGCGTGTCGGCGATCACCGGTGCGTGGGTCGCGTGCGCGCTCGCGATCAAGAAGCTCGTCGCGCAGGGCCAGCTCGCCGACATGAAGGCGCTACGCCCGCCGGTCGCCGCGGTCTCGGTCGGCGTCGTCGGCGGCGAGGTCGTGCTCGACCTGCCGTACATCGAGGACAGCAAGGCCGACGTCGACATGAACGTCGTCGGCGACGAGAGCGGCAAGCTGATCGAGGTGCAGGGCACTGCCGAGCACGCGACGTTCGATCGCGAGCAGCTCGACGCGATGCTCGATCTCGCGCTCGCCGGCATCAAGCACCTGTGCGCCGAGCAGCGCAAGGCGGCAGGCCTGTGACGCCGCGCCCGATCGTCTTCGCGACGCGCAACCGCGGCAAGCTCGTCGAGCTGCGCGAGCTCCTGCCCGGCATCCCCGTGCTGGCGGTCGACGAGGCCGCGCAGAAGCTCGGCATCGACATCCCGGACGTCGTCGAGGACGCCGACACGTTCGTCGGCAACGCGACGAAGAAGGCGCGCGAGGTCTCGCGCATCACCGGCCTGCCCGCGCTCGCCGACGACAGCGGCCTCGAGGTCGACGCGCTCGGCGGTGCCCCCGGTGTGTACAGCGCCCGCTACGCCGGCGAGGGTCACGACGACGCGGCGAACAACCGGAAGCTCGTCGCGATGCTGTCCTACGTCCCGGCCGACCAGCGCGGCGCGCGCTTCCGATCGGTGCTCGCGTTCGCGGACTGGGCCGGCCCGCTCGGCGAGCAGACGCTCCTGGCCGAGGGCGCGTGCGAGGGCACGATCCTCGATGCTCCGCGCGGCACGGGCGGCTTTGGCTACGACCCGCTGTTCTTCTCGCCCGAGCTCGGCCAGACGTTTGCCGAGGCCGGCGTTGGCACCAAGAGCCAGCTCTCGCACCGTGCCCGTGCGATGGCTGCGATGAAGCCCCAGATCCTCGACTATCTGCGCCACCTTGCCGGCGCGTGATCCGGGGTCTTGCGAGCCGCGCTCCAGTCATGTAGACACAGGAGCCTCACGGCGGATGTAGCTCAATTGGTAGAGCGCCAGGTTGTGGTCCTGGATGTCGCGGGTTCGACCCCCGTCATTCGCCCCAGAAATTCGAAAGTTAGCTAGACGTCGCTCCAGTCATTCTCGGGGTCGAGCGTCGCGAAGTTGACGGTCTCCAGCTCCTGCCGCGACGGCCGCTCGCGCTCGTCGCGCTCCTGCTCCTCGCGCACCAGCTGGCCGACCTGCGCGGCCGGGGAGCTCGGGTTCGTCGGAATGTGACCGTGCAGCGTCGACGAGATCAGCTCGGCGAGCGCCGTGTCCGTGGACTCCTCAACCTTGACGTCGATCATGCACGGCCCGGATACCGCGCCGTTCAAAGTGAAGGGAACTCGTCCACGCTGACAACGCATGATGCCGGCGGGCCGCACGCTGACGACCGCGCCGGTCCGACCGCTGCACTACGCCGCTGCACTACGTGCGCGCGCGGCGAGCGTTCATGATCTTCACGAACGATTTCCCGCGGATCTCCTCGACGGAGAGGCCGGTCGCGAGCGCTTCCTGCTCGGTGACAGCGCCGCAGGCGATGCCGCGGAGGAAGTAGTTGAGCAGGCCCTGGCCGGTCGCCGCGTCGTCGAACACGTCGCCGACGAGCGTCGCCTGCGCGGCCTTGTCGACGAAGTTCTTGAGGCGCTCGCTCGCGGGCGCGAAGCCGTCGAGGAAGAACGCGTAGACCGCGCCGTAGCGCGGGATGAGCTGCGCGGGGTGGAGGTCCCAGCCCTGATAGAAGCCGTTCGTCAGCGAGTGGCGAACGTCGTCGGCGTGGAGGCGCCATGCCGAGAACACCGCGGCCTTGTTCTCGCGCTTCTGCTCGTCGGTGAGGTCTTTGCCCTTGTGCGGCGCGATCGGCATGATGTTCGTCGCACCGTCGGACAGCATCACGCCGGTGCCGGCGAACGCGACCTTCATCATGTTCTTGGCGAAGTCGCAGACCGGGTGGCGCATCTTCTGGTGCGCCGCCGTGATGTCGCAGTTCGCGGTGTAGTCGTACGTTCCGAAGTGGGCGCCGGTCATGCGGCCGGCCGCGTCGCGGTGGAGGCGCGGGAGGATCGAGCGACCCTGCGGGTCGAAGATCGTCTGCGTCGTCTCGACCATGATCTCGAGCTTGAGCGCGCCGGCCTCGAGGTCGAGGCGATCCTCGAGGACCTCGAACACGTCGACGATCGTCGCCACGTCGTCGCGCGACTGGATCTTCGGCAGCGTGACGACGAAGTTCTCGGGGAGCTTGCCGTTCGTCGCGGCGCACAGCTCGGTGAGGAACACGTCGAGCGTGCGCAGCGAGCGCGCCGCGAGGTCGCGCGTCAGCGGCTTGATCCGGATGCCGAGGAACGGCGGGAGCGTCCCGGCGATCACGCCCGCGGCGACCTGCTGCGCGGCGGCGACGGCGTGGCCGTCCTCCTCCTCGTCGGGGCGATTGCCGTAGCCGTCCTCGAAGTCGATGCGGAAGTCCTCGACGGGCTCGCGCGCGAGCTTGTCGCGAACGCGCTCGAGCACCTTCGGCGCGAGCTCGCCCTTGATGCCGATCGCCTCGCCGAACGTCTGCGCGTCGGCCGCGTACGTGTCGAGCGCGCGGAGTGCGAGCTCGCCGAGCTTCTTCGGCGTCTCCGACGAGAACAGGTGCGCGCCGCCGTAGACGGTGTGCACGGGCTGGCGTGCACCGCTGTCGCCCGGGTAGCGGCGCCAGAACCGATCCTGCGCACGGTTGACGCGATCGAGAGCCTTCGCGAGCTTCTTCTCGGGGAGAGAGGTACGAACCGCCATGCGGCGCGTTGTAACTCAGCTGCCGCGGTACGTCGAGAAGCTGAATGGGCTGAGCAGCAGCGGTACGTGATAGTGCTGAGTGCCGTCCACGACGGTGAACTGGATCTCGACAACCGGGAAGAAGCCACTCACGCTCTGCGCCTCGAAGTACGCGCCGGTCTGGAAGCGGATTCGGTACGTGCCCGGCGGAACCGGGCCGGCAGGCGTCAGCGTGCGCAGGCGCCCATCGTCGTCGGTGACGCCGCCGCCGACGAGGTGCCAGGTGCCCTGATCGACTCGCTCGAGCTCGACCGCGATGGCCTTGCCCGGCTTGCCGAGCGACGTATCGAGAACGTGAGTCGTGATCATGCGAGCTCTCCGATCAGCTTGCCGAGGCGAAGGCGCGTGATCTTCGCCTGCTCCTCGGCGGCGGTGCGCAGCTCGACGTCGCGTGGCTCGTTCAGGCGCTCGCGCAGCTTGCCGAGCATCACGCCGGCCGACAGCCCCGACGCGCACACGATGAAGATGAAGCCGAGCTTGGCCTCGTAGGCGCGGTTCGCCTCGGCGAGCTCGTCGAGCGTCTGCGCGGCGGCCGATGCCGCGGCGGCCTGCTCGCCTTGCGACCACGATGCGTCGCCGGTCTGCGGGACCTTCGACTCGCCGATCTTCGGGTGCGCGGCGAACGCCTCGAGGTGGTCGGCTTCGCCGAGCGACCACCACGTCTGCTCGGCGAGGCGCAGGAGCGACGCGACGTCCTCGAACGGGCGCAGCGCGGCCATCCTCGCCGCCCACGCCGACGAGCCGCACGTGCGGCGGAGCGTCGCGACCGCGTCCGCCGTCGGCATCGCGTTCAAGCGGTCGAGTGCGGCCGACGGTGCGGGGGCCGGCGTGCCCCACGCGCGAAGCCGCGCGATGCCACCGCAAGGATAGACGTTGACGCGCAGGCGCGTGACGTCGCCGATCCGGCGCAGCTCGCTCTCGAAGATGTGGCGCGTGTGCGCCTGCAGTGGAGACTCGAGCAGCGTGCGCCACGATCCGCCGCGCTCGCCCTCGACCTTGCAGAGGCTCGGCGGGTTGCCCTTGAAGTGCGACGTGTCGATCTCGAGCTGATCGATCGTCCCCGCCGAGGCGAGGCGGACGAGCGCCCACTCGTGGCCCGGGCCGCGGCGGCGGCGCGTCTCCCAGCCGTCGGCCATGCTGCGCGACGGGCCGGGCTTGATGAGGTTGTTGCGCGAGCCGAAGAACATGTCGCTGCACGTCTCGACGACGGCACCGGCGTCGAGTGCCGCCAGATCGACGAGCCCGCGCGTGCGCAGGCGCTGGCTGACCTCGCCGTGGACGCGCAGGCGTGCGACGCCACCGTCGGGAAAGATGTCGAGGCGCACGTGCGTGAACCGCTGCGGCGCGGTGACGGCGAACTTGTTCTGCGCGTTGCCCTCGAGCGGCGAGCGCGGCACGAGCGGGATCCAGGTCGCGCTGGCGAGCGCGCGCAGATCGAGTGGCTCGTCGATCGTCGCGCCCCACAGCGCGCACGTGTCGGGATAGTTGCCGCGGAAGAATGCGGTGTCGACGACGACGCCCTTGATCACGCCGGGAAGGCCGAGGCGGACGACGCACCAGTCATGGACCTCGCTGTCGCGGCCGGGCGCGATGCCGTCGGATGGGCGGTAGCGGCGGGTCTCCCAGCCGTCCATCCACTTTCCGCGATCGGTGTACTCGTGCTCCTTCCACACCGCGGCGTGGGGCTTCACGAGGTTCTCCTTCTCGGCGAAGAACTCGTCGTTGCAGGCGATCGCGGCGCCGCCGACGGATTCGCCGGCGAGGTCGGGGAGGTCGGTGAAGTCACTCATAGCAATGCTCCAGAATCGGTCGCGAGCGCGCGGCCGCGTTCGGCGACGCGCGTGCCGCGCAGATACGTGGCGTGAACGGCGCCGCGCAGGGTCTCGCCGGCGTACGGCGTGACCTTGTGGCGATGGTGGACGATCTCCGGCGTGATCGTCGTCGACTCGGCGGCGGCGAACACGACGAAGTCGGCATCGTGACCGGCGGCGATCTTGCCCTTCGTGCCGGTGAAGCCGGCGAGCCGCGCCGGGCCTTCGCTCATCCAGCGCGCGATATCGACGAGCGTGTGGCCGCGGCGCGCCGACTCCGTCCAGATCACGGGCAGCGCGAGCTGCAGCCCGGCGACGCCGCCCCATGCCGCGACGAAGTCGCCCTGCTCCATCGCCTTCAGGTTCGGCGTGCACGGCGAGTGATCGCTCGCAACGAAGTCGAGCGTGCCCTCGGCGAGCGCCTGCCACAGCTGCTCGCGATTGGCGGCCTCGCGGATCGGCGGCGCGCACTTGAACGGCGTCGCACCGTCGGGAATCTGCTCGGCGGTGAAGTGGAGATAATGCGGGCAGGTCTCCGCCGTCAGCGGCAAGCCCTCGGCACGCGCCTCGCGCAGGAGCGGCAGCGCGCTCGCCGCCGAGTGATGGACGATGTGCGTGCGGGCGCGCGTCGTCCGGCACAGCCGCGTCACCAGCTGGATCGCCTGCTCCTCCGCGGCCGGCGGGCGCGACGCGAGGTACGTCGCATAGCGATGCGGATCGGCGGCCGCGAGCTGCGCGCTCGCCTGATCGATCGGGCCGGCAACCTCCGCATGCACGAGCAGCGGCACACCGAGGCCGGCGAGGATCTGCATCGCCGGCGTCAGCTCGGGCTCGCCGACCCAGCCGAACTCGGCGACGCCGGAGTCGACGAGGAAACACTTGAAGCCCCGCACGCCGTCGGCGACGAGGCCCGCGAGCTCGCGCTGGTTGCCCGGGACGACGCCGCCCCAGAACCCGACGTCGACCGCGCACTGCCCCTTCGCGGCCGCGCGCTTCGCGGCGAAGGCCTCGCGCGTCGTCGTCGGTGGAATCGAGTTGAGCGGCATGTCGACGAGCGTCGTCACCCCGCCGATCGCCGCGGCGGTCGTCGCCGTCGCGAAGCCCTCCCACTCGGTGCGCCCAGGCTCGTTCAGGTGGACGTGCGTGTCGACGATACCCGGCAGGATGGCGAGCTCGCCGTAGTCGACGACGCTGCTCGGCGCATCGTCCCACGCGCCGACGCGCGTCACCTTGCCCGCCACGACGTGGATCGAAGCTGGCTTCACGGTGCCGTCGGTGACGACGCGGCGCGAGCGAACAACGAGATCGGTCATCGACGCCGCAGCGTACACGATAGGGGTCAGACATGACTTGCATGACTGGCCGGACGCGACGTCCGGCCAGTCATGGAAGTCATGTCTGACCCCGGCCGCACGCCGGACAAGCGTGTCTGGCCAGTCATACAAGTCATGTCTGACCCCCCACCGGGCTGCGGGGTACAATCGCCGGCGGTGCTGGTCAGGTGCTGGATCGTGGCGGCAACGGTCGCGGGTTGCGGGCGCATCGGCTTCGAGCCGGCGGGCACGCCGACCGACGCCACCGACAGCACAGGCGGCACAGACGGGTGGGACGGTTCGCCGGCCTGCGTCGCGCCGGCGTGTAGCGGTCCGTCGCGGGCGATGATGTGCGGAACGCGCTGCTTCGCGGTCTGCGACGAGGAGGTCACCCAGCCGGTCGCGAAGGCACGCTGCACGGCGTGGGGCGGCGAGCTGGTCTCGATCCACTCGCAGGCCGAGCAAACCTGCGTCGATGCGCTGATCGAGGCGGCCGGCACGTGGATCGGCTACGAGCAGGGCCCGTCGACGGAGATCACCGCCAACTGGATGTGGAGCGACGGCCGGCCGGTCGACTTTGCCCCGCAGTGGTTCTCGAACGAGCCGAACGATGGCGACGGCACGGAGAACGGCGTCGAGCAATGCGGCGACGTGTTCACGAACGGCGCGTGGAACGACGACGAGTGCACGAACTCGCGCTCGATCGGCTGCGCGCGGTGACTACGCGATGATCTCGGGCGGCGCGCCCGGGACGGGCGGATCATCGATCTCGTGCGGCATCGGATCGTGAACGTCCGGCGGCTCGGTCGGCGGATCGCGACGCGCGGGCTCCGGCGAAGGCGGCTCCTTCTGCGGAGGAATCTCCTCGGGCGGCTCCGTCGGCGGCATCGGCGGCACGCGATCCGGCGGCGCCTTCTCGGGCTTCGGCGGATTCGTCGGCTGCTCGCGCTTGGGATCGAGCGGCTGCCCCGGCCCCTTCGGGTTCTCCGGGCCCTCGGGCGAGATCATGAGCACTTCCATGAGAGCTTGCCAGTGCAAGCGCTCTGCCTACTGGAGCTTCGCGCCCTGCTCGATCCATGCGCCGAGCTCGGCGCGCTCGAGGTCGGTGATCTTGGTCTTGTTGACGAGTGGCATCGTGCGCTGGCGCACGGCGCGCTCGAGGATGCGATCCTTCATCAGCACGATCGCCTCGGGCGTGTCGAACTTGACGTTGTTCGGGGCGACCTTGAACACGTCGTCGGTCGGGTGGCTCGAATGACACACCATGCACCGCTGGACGATGATCTCCTGCGCGCGCGAGAACGCGACCGGCCCGGTCACCACCGGCCCCTGGTGGATCTGGATCCGCGTGATCACGAGCAGGCCGGCGACCGCGAAGGCTCCCATCGCGAACGCGGGCGCGAGCCACGCGGCCTTCGCGAGCTCGCGGCCCTCGCCCCGGTAGCGGGTGTTCATGAAGTGACGAACGCCCGCGCCGCCGATCATCACCGCGATCAGGACGAGCCAGTTGAGCGGATGGCCCGTCGCCGCCGGGAAGTGATTCGACAGCATGATGAACAGCAGCGGGAACGTCAGGTAGTTGTTGTGGATGCTGCGCTGCTTCGCGCGGATCGACAGCGACGGGTCCTGGTCCTTGCCCGAGAGCGTCGCCTCGACGAGGCCCTTCTGCGACGGCACGATCACCATCCAGACGTTGCCCGTCATGAGCGTCCCGATCATCACGCCCGTCTGCATGTACGCGGCGGGCCCGTTGAAGAACTTCGTGAACGCGAAGATCGACGCGAACAGACCGGCGACCGAGATGATCGTGGCGAGGCGCGGGTTCTTCTGGCCGAGCGTGTCCCACAGCGTGTCGTAGATCAGCCACGCGCAGAACAGGATCCCGATCGACATCGCGATCGCGACGCTGTTCGAGTAGTCCTTCACCGCCGGATCGACGAGCGGGACCTTGCCCATGTAGTAGACGATCACGAACAGCGAGATGCCGGTCGCCCAGGTCGTGAAGTTCTGCCACTTGAACCAGTGCAGCGTCTTCGGCATCTCGCCGGGCTCGAGCAGCTTCTTCTCGACGTCGTAGAACGCGCCGGAGTGCAGCATGAAGATCTTGCCCTGCGAGAGGCGCGACAGGCCGGGGTGCTGCTTCTCGAGGTTGCGATCGAGCCAGTTGAACAGCATCGAGTTACCGACCCACATGATCCCGGCGATCAGGTGTCCCCACCGGAACACGACATCGAGCAACTCGGAGAACCGCACTGGTGGGCATATTATCCACGCATGCGGTTCGTTGTCGTGTCCGCGCTCCTGCTAGTCGGCGGCTGCAAGTCCGAGGAGAAGATGCCGCCTCCACCACCGCCCCAGACGGCGCCCGAGCCCCCTCCGCCGAAGAAGAAGCTGGGGCCGGCCAGCTTCGGCACCTGCACGCTCGAGGCAACGGGCGCGTTCGAGGCCAAGGAGACGATCGAGGCCGACCGGAAGAGCGCGGCGAGCAAGTACTGGCAGGCCGAGGACCAGCGCGGCTCCGTGCCGATGCCGGCGCTGACGATCAACTGCGCGGGCAAGGACCTGCGCGTGTCGATCGTATCGTCGCCGAACGGCACGGTGCCGTACGGGCTCAAGACCTACGACGTCGTGAAGAACGGCGACCTCGTCCTGATCGGCCGGGCCGGCGATCAGCTGTCCGACTTCGCGGGCACCGTCCAGATCGACGCGTTCGACAACAAGCACGTCACCGGCACGCTGAAGATCACGGCGAAGCAGGGCCTGGGCAAGAAGCGCGTCGCGATCGAGGGCAGCTTCGATCTCGCATGTCCCGGCATGGCCGGCTGCGCACACTGACGCGAACACTCCTGGCTCGCGGTGCGTTGGCTGGACGTGCGCCGCCTCGCTCTCTGCCTTGCATTCGTCGGGTGCTCGCCGCCTCGCGACCTCGCCGGCCCGACCTCCACCCCGCTCACGAGCATCGAGCTCGTCGTCCCCGATGGCGCGGCCACGCCCACGCCCGCGTCCGTCGAATCCGCTGCGGTGGTCGGGCCCGCACCTCGCACGCCCGCGTTCTCGCCGGTCCGGTTATGGCGCGGCCGGCATGGCGCGCCGATCGTCGCCGTCGAGGTCGCCGACGATGGCGCCGGTGCGGTCTCGCTCGACGAGGTCGGCAACGCGCGGCTGTGGCCGGCGCTCGACGGCTCGCGCGAGCCGCTGGTCCTCCCGGTCGCGACGCCGGCAGAGGTCGCGGTCCACCACGACGTGCGCGGGTTCTCGGTCGCGGTGCTCGATATCGTCGGTGGTCTCGACATCCTCGCGATCGACGACGCTGGGACGCTGACCGCACAGGTCCGCGTCCAGAGCGACCCTTCGTACGCGAGCGTGATCGCGACACCGAAGGGATATCTGGCGCTGCGCACGGACCAGCGGATCGAGTGGATCGATCGCACGGGCGTCCGGCGGGGTGCGGTCGCGCCGCCGTTCGGTGAGCGCGTCGCGCGCATCCTGGGTGCGGACGGCAAGGTGCTCGTGGTGTTCGAGTGCCGTGGCAGCGGCGATCACGAGGCCGACTGGCTCGAGCTCGCGCCCGGCGGACTCGCGTGGCGCGGCGAGACCAAGGAGCTCTCGGTCGAGCCACAGTGGACGTTCATGAGCCCGGATGCGTCGCGGCTCGTCTCGCTGGTGGGCAACCCGAACGTCGGAGGACGGCCGGTCCTCGTCGATCTCGCGGCCGGCAAGACGACGATGTTCCAGGATCCGATCAGCCTGACCGCGCCGCAGGGCCGACCGCTCGGCTTCCTCGACGCCGAGACGGTCGCGTTCAGCGAGCCCGACGCGAGCAGCGTCGCCTGGTACCGACTCGACGCGAAGCGACTCGTCCCGCGGAACGACACGACGTCGCGCCTGCTCGAGGCGTCCGGCACGGTCTTCGCCGGTGGGAAGGGCGTGTCCAGCTCGGGGCGCGCGCTCGTCGTCGTCACGCCGACGATGCTGCGCTACCTCGATCACCGTCGGGACGACGCCAGGTCGCTGCGAACGACGGCCGGAGGTGTCGTCGCGACGATCGGCGAGCCCGCGCTGCTCGACGGCGAGCTACGTATCGAGCGCGCGTTGCCCGACGGCGCGATCCCGGTGACGCGTGACCTCGCGCTCGTCCCGCTCGGGCTGGCGCAGGATGACCACGAGGTGCACCGCCGGCCGTTCCAGGCGCACCGCCTCGCGCTCTACGACCTCGAAGCGCATCGCGAGCTGCAGGCGTGGCCGCTCGACAGCGCGCGATCGCGCGTGCGGTTCGAGCCCGCGACGAAGCTCGCGGTGATCGACGAGCTCTCGAAGCTCCGCGTCCTGCGGTTCGATCCGAAGACCCGCCGCTTCGGCGAGGCGAGGCCGATCGAGGTACCGACGACGACCGACCTCGTGCTGCTCGATCCGGCGCTCGCCGGTGGCGATGTCGCGATCACGCTGCACGGCCGCGAGCTGCGCCGATGGAGCGCCATGAATCTCGACAGCGCCACGGTCCCCGCCGCGACGCCGATCGAGCGCGCGCCCGAGACGATCGATCGCGCCGGTCGGCAGTACATGCGCGAGGACGGCACGGTCGTCGTCGCGACGCGCGACAGCACCCGGCGACTCGACGCGCTCGACGGCTGGGGATTCCGGCCGAGCCCCGATGCTCGCCGCATCGCCGCGTTCGGCTTTCAACGCGTGAAGATGCTCGACCAGCGCGGACGCGAGCTGTGGTCGCGTGCGCTGCCCGGTGTCACCGACCTCGCGTGGACGAACGGCAACGCGCTCGTCGTGCAGGCTGGCGACCTCGTGCGGCTGCGCGCGAACGATGGTTCGATCGAGACCGCGCAGTGTGGCTGGGCGTTCGCGGCCCGCGCGGACCGCCCCGACGAGTCCGAGGGGTCGGAGCGCACGTTCTGCGACCGCTAGATATCCGGCGATCGCATGAACACTTTTGGCGAGTCGTGCGTTCGCACCACGTGCGCCGACTCACCCTCGCCCTCGTGCTGTCCGCATGCTCGAGTCCGAAGACCGAGCCGCGGGTGGAACCCACTGAAACTCCGGGTCTCGTGTCGGTCGCTCCCGGCGACGATGCGGCGGCCCACGCAGACACCGCGAACGCGGTCGCGGTTGCAGAGAATCCGCCGCCAACTTTCGGCGCGCCGGTGGCCGCGATCGGCAAGCCAGATGTCTTCCAACCTCGGCGGCTGTCGTCGGGCCGGCACGGTACGAGGATCGTGACGGTCGAGGTCTCGGCCGATGGTGCCGGCGCGGTGTCTCGCGATGTCGAGACGCACGCGCGGCTGTGGCCGGCGCTCGATGGCTCGCGCGAGCCGCTCGCACTACCGCTGATCTCGCCGAGCGAGATCGCGCTGCACCACGATGCCGATGGCTTCGCCGTCGCGTCACTCGACACCGGTGGCGGGATCGCGATCCTCGATATCGACAACACCGACATGCTCGTGCACCACGTCGCGCTCGCCGCGGAGCCCGCGTACGCGGACGTGCTCGCGACCGGCAGCGGATTTCTCGCGCTCCGCAAGGATCATCAGATCGACTGGATCGATCGCACCGGAGCTCGCGGCGCATCGCTCGTACCGCCGCATGGCGAGCGCGTCGCCGGGCTGCTCGCCGCCGCGGGCCGCGTGCTCGCGCTCGTCGAGACGCGCGAGGGCCTCCACGGGCAGTGGATCGAGGCGAGCGCCGGCAAGCTCGCGTGGGGAGCGACGACGCCTCTGCTCGACCTCGAGCCCGAGCACGCGTTCCTGAGTCCCGACGGCACGCGCATCGTCGCGATGCGACCGAGGAAGAAGGGGCCGGCGGTGTTCGAGCTCGCGACCGGCGCGGCGAAGGCCATGAAGTGGCGCGATCCGAAAGCACCGCCGAGCTTCGAGCTCGAGGTGCCGCCGCCGACGCCGCAGTTCGTGCCCCATCCGCCGGGCAAGCTGCTCGGCTGGGCGACGAACGATCGCATCGTGTTCTCGGATCTGTTCGAAGGTGGCGGACCGTTCGGCTGGTACGACGTGCGCGGCATGCTCGTCACGCAGATGTCCGACGACCTCGCGTTCATGTTCGCGTCGGAGCAGACGGTGCTCGGCGGCGGCAAGGCGGTCAGCTTCCTCGATCGCGAGCTCGCGATCGTGTCACCGGCGAAGGTCGAGTACCTCGGCTATCGCACGCGCAGCGCGCGCGGCGTGCGCCTGACGCCGGCCGGGATGGTCGCGAGGTTCGGCTCGACGGTGGCACTCGACGATCGACTGCGCGCGGGCAAGCGAGTTGTCGACGCCGGCACCGTCAAGGTCGGAGACGACCTCGCGCTCGTCGGGTTCGCCGAACCACAGATGATCGACACGGCCTGGCTCGAGAAGACCGAGCCACGGCCGCGCGCCAGGCTCACGCGCGTCGCGCTCTACGACACGGCGAACAAGAAGGAGCTGCAATCGTGGCCGGTCGCGAGCACCGGCGAACGCCCGGCGTACGAGCCGGTGACGAAGCGCATGGTGATCGCCCACAGCAAGGCACTCGAGGTCGCCACGTTCGATCCCGCCGCGCGCGCGTTCGGTCCCTCGACGAAGATCGCGGTCCCACCGCCGTCCGAGGTCGTGCTGCTCGATCCCGCCGTCGCCGGCGGCGAGGTCGCGATCACGCTCCACGACCGCGGCAAGGAGCTGCGTCGCTGGCGTGCCGGCGATCTCGAGCAAGGCGTCGCGCCGGAGCCGACCGCGATCGCCGCCCGGCCGGAGGCGATCGATCGCGCGGGCCACGTCTACGTGCGCGAGAGCCCCGACACGGTCGTCGTCTCGGGCCGCGGTCGCGAGGTCCGGCTGACCGACATGAAGAGCTGGACGCTGCGGCCGAACGCGGACGGCACGCGCATCGCCGCGTTCCGGGCCAGCGGCGTGATCCTGTTCGACGACAGCGGCCGCACGCTCTGGACGATCGGCATGCCCGGCGTCACGGATCTCGTGTGGGACGCCGACGGCACGCTGCTCGCCGTCGCGCGCGACCTCGTCGAGCTCTCGACGCAGGACGGCAGCATCATCTACGCGCAGTGCGGCTGGAGCTTCGGCAAGCGGACGACGCCGAACGAGGACTTCATCCCGACCGACCACACGTACTGCGATCGCTAAGAGTTGTCCCGCAATTCAAGTCTCAGATTGTGTAGGACCGCGACGGCGTTCAGGGTGTTCGCCACGTGGCTTCCCCGCCTCCGGTGGTCACGAAGGACGCGCCAGTCCTTGAGGCGCGCGA
>JAEWJO010000195.1 GCA_023386455.1 Pseudomonadota bacterium
CGCGTACATGGCGCCCGAGCAGGTGCGCGGCGAGGCGTGGACGCCGGCGACGGACGTGTTCGCGCTCGGCGTCGTGCTGTGGGAGCTCGCCGCCGGCGCGCGGCTGTTTCATCGCGGACCGCCGTGGCTGTCGATGGCCGCGGTCGTCGAGGTCCCTGCCCCGCCGCTGCGCGACGGCGCGCTCGACACGATCGCGCAGGCGGCGCTCGCGAAGGATCCAGCGCAGCGGATCCAGACCGTCGCCGAGCTCGCGGCCCGGCTGCGCGCGCTCTAACCCGCTCTAACCCTTGGCGTCGGACGAGGCGGCCTTCTTCGCGGCGCGTGCGGCGCGGGCCGCCTCGCGCTCCTCCTCGCGCTTGCGCGCGAGATCGAACTGGTTGCGCGCGGCGCGCGTCCCGAGGATGAAGCCGATGAACATGCCGACCATCAGCACGCCGGGGATGAACAGGACGTGGCTCGAGGTCACTTGCTGTCCTTGGCGGCCGCGTCGAGATCGCGACGGAGCTGCAGGATCTCGAGCTTCAGTCCCTGCTGGCGCCGCCACAGGAACCCGACGAACAGCGCGGCGATGATCCACATCGCGGCGTACGCGATGATCACGTGCCGCTCGTTCTTGGCGATGTGGTTCGCCCGGTCGAGGTTCGCGTCGATCGTCTTCTGATCGGCCTGCTTGTCGACGGTCGCGACGATCGACTTCGCGAAGTCGGGGTCGGCGTTCATCGCGGCGACGCACGTCTTGCGCATCGCCTCGACCTCGGGATCGACCGGAACGGCTACCTGGTCCGCGTACGCGACGCCGCCGACCACCAACAACATCAGGATGACGAGCTTCTTCATGACAGGACTCCGAGATCGAGGCCGCGCTCGCGCAGCTCGCGAACTTCACGCTCCGCGCGCGTGCCCTGGACGCGAGCGATCATCAGCGTGACGAACCAGAGGAGGAACGCGATCGAGGACAGCAGGAACGCGAGCTTGTACTCGGTGCCGAGGTTCATCACGACACCTTCGGCGCCCGACGGCGGGTGCGAGTCCTCGCCGACCATCTTGTAGATGAACGGCACGCCGACCATGCCGAAGATCGCCATGCCGGCGGCGATGCGATCGGCGCTCGGGCCGGCGAACTTCCGCACGAGCATGTAGCCGACGAGGATAAGCCACAGCAGCAGCGACATCGTCAGCCGCGGCTCCCAGTTCCACCACACGTCCCATGCGGCCTTCGCCCAGACCGATCCGGTGACGAGCACGATCGCGCCGAACATCACCGCGACGTCGACCGACGCGCTCGCGATGTCGTCCCACTTCGCGTTGCGCGTCTTCAAGAAGATCGCGCTCGCGGTACCGGCGACGAACACAGCCGCGAACAGCATGAACGCCTGCGCGACGTGGAAGTAGAAGATCTTCTGGTTGTAGAACAGGCTCGATCCGTTGAGCCGGCCGTCGGCGGTGAAGCCGTACTGCACGGGCGCCCTGACGAAGATGAACCAGATCGCGGCTGCGAGGCAGCCTGCGGAGGCCACGGCGAGCACGGGAACGGCAAGCTTCTTCATTCGATCACCAATGACTCGAAGGTCCAAAGAGACAGTACCAGGAACACGGCGTCATAGATTCCGAGGAACCGGATCCAGAACCAGGCCGTCTCGACGTTGGGAATCTCTGCCACGAGACTGGCCGTTGCCTTGGTGCCTGCGACAAAGAGCGGCACCAGGAGCGGATAGAGGATCACCGGCAAGAGCACGTCGCGCGACCGAACCTTCAGCAGCGTTGCGGCAAATACCGAGCCGATGAACGCGATACCGAGCGATCCGAGCACGACCGCGAGCGCGAGCTCGCCCGGGAACTTGAGGAGCGGCGCGTTCAGCCAGATCGCGAGGAGCGGCACGACGACGACCGCGACCGCGAGGATCAGCGCGCCCATCGCGGCGGCCTTGCCGACGAACACCGCGAGCCGCGGAACCGGCGAGAGCAGGAGTGCGCGCATCGTGTCGTTCTCGCGCTCGCGATCGAACGCGCGGCCGAGCGCGATCGTGCCGGTGAACGCGAGCGCGACCCACAGCATGCCGGGCACGGCGCCGCGGATCGCACGGTCGTCGCGCGGGAACGCGAACGAGTAGATCACGACGAGCAGCGTCGCGAAGAAGATCATCGTCATGACGATCTCCTTGCTGCGGAGCTCGACACGGAGGTCCTTCCACGCGATGCGACCGGCTTGGCGAAGGAACGACATGTTAAGGTTCTCGGGGGAACTCGGGGGCAGAGCCCCCGAGTGTCAGTTGGCGTGCCGGTGGTAGAGGTCCTTGAGCCCGTCGTAGCTGTAGTCGCCGTCGCGCTCTTCGAACACGAGGCTACCGCGGCGCAGGATCGCGACGTGATCGGTGCGGTCCGCGATCGCCTCGAGATCGTGCGTCACGACGACGACGATCGCGCCGGTGGCCTTCAGCGCGCCGAGCTGCTCGCCGAGCTGCAGCGCGCCGTCGCGGTCGAGGCCAGTGAACGGCTCGTCGAGCAGGAGCAGCGACGGCTTCGTCAGGAGCGCGCGGGCGAGCGCGAGCCGCTGCACCATGCCGCGCGAGTACGTGCGCGAGGCGCGGCCGCGGGCGCGCTCCTCGAGGCCGACCTTGTCGAGCACGGCGGCGATCGCCTTCGCGCTGCCGTCGACGCCGTAGAGGCCGGCGACGAGCTCGAGGTTCTCGATCGCCGACAGCTCGGCGTAGCAGAGCGACGCGTGCGCGAGCATCCCGATCTCGCGGCGAACGTCCTCGCCCTCGACGGCCTTGCCGCTCGCCTTGTAGTGGACGTGCCCGGCGCTCGGGCGAACGAGCGTCGACAACACGCCGAGCAGCGTCGTCTTGCCCGCGCCGTTGTGACCGAGCAGCGCGCACATCGAGCCGGCACGCAGCTCGAGCGTCACTCCGGCGAGCGCGCGCTCGCTGCCGAACCGCTTGGCGACTTTCTGGATCTCGACGCGATCGAGCGCGGCCATGCCCTAGCCTGCCGACGCGCTCCGGGCGGAGTCGTCGTCCCACAGCGCCTCGAGCTCGACCATGATCTGCTCGCGGCGCTTGCCCGCCTTGCCCTCGATCTTGCCGGCCTTCTCGAGCTCGACGAGCTCGTCGAGCAGCTTCTGGCGCCGCGCCGCGCGGTCGGCCGCCTCGGCCTCGTCGGGCGCCTTGCGGAAGATCGCGAGCGAGATGCCGCCGACGATCACGAGCACGACGAGCACGCCGATCACGCGCGGCATCCAGATGCGCCACTGCGCCGGCGACGGCAGGCCTCTGATCGTCATCACCATCGACTGCTTCGGCAGGATCGAGATCTGCGGCACGACGTAGAACGTGCCGCCCGGTCGGCCCTCGTGATCGGGCACGGTCATCTCGCGGCCCTTCATGTTCGACGCGCCGAGGTCGACGGACATGCCCGGGACCTTCACGATCTCGATGTCGGAGTCGTAGGTGCCGACCGGAAGGTCGAGCGCCCAGTGGACCTCGCCATTCTCGACCGGGAGCGAGAATCCGCCGCGAAATGCGCGCATGCCCGGCGCGATGGGACGGATGATCCGGAAGCCTTCCTTCGGCTCGACCGAGACGTCGCCCTGATCCTGCTCGCCGACGATACCGCCGGTGAATCCGCGCGGCAGCGGGATGATCATGCCGTCGGTGCTCGAGACGTACGGGATCCACGAGTTGTTCGAGACCTTGAACTGGCCGCCGACGCCCAGGTACTCGTCGTCGATCTGCGAGTGCAGGCTGAACGAGAACATGATGCGCGGGAAGATGAACAGCGTCGCCCGCGTGCCGCGCTCGGCGACCGGCTGGAACGGCACGGTGCGGAACACCTGGCCGTGCATGTTCGTCTCGGCGTAGACGACCTGGCCGGCGCGCGGCACGAGGTCGAACAGCACCTCGGGCTTGCCCTGCGCCTCCCAGTGCGCCTCGACCTCGAGCTGGCCGCCGGTCTTCTCGAGCGAGAACGGCTTGGAGGTCAGCGGCTTGCCGTTGATCGTGATCGTCGCGGCGTACTCGCCCTTCGGATCGGGCACCGTCAGCCGCAGCTTGCCGGTGTCATCCGTCTGGCCCTCGAGCCCGGCCGCCGACGTCGCGTCGGCTGGCGTCAGCTTCACCGAGATGTCGGCCATCGCCGTGTCGGAGCCGACCGCGCCGCCGTGGACGATCACGTCGAGCGTCCCGGCCGGGACATCCGCCTTGTCGTCGAAGTTGGCGCTCGCCTCGATCTCCGACGGATCGGGTGCGCCCTGCCGGGCGACGCCGCGACCGATCTGCAGGTGCGTCTCGGCGTCCCACAGCGATACCGGCTGGCTCGAATCGACACCGCCTTCGAGCGTGATCCGCACCTTGCCCGCGGGCGTCGGCTGGTCCTGCTTCTCGAGGCGCGACAGATCATCGACGGGTGCGGCGGTCGAGCTGCGCTTCTCGCTCGACAGGATCAGGCGGACGCCGACGCGAGGGTCCAGCGTCGTCGGCACGGCGGTCAGCCGATCGGTGACGCCGTTGCGCGGCAGCTGCGCCATCGCGAAGTACGCGGTCGCGCCGCTGCGATCGAGCTTGTCGAACGTGGCGCGACCCTCCTTGTCGGACTTCTTCGTGGCGAACGTGACCGAGTAGTCGGCCTTGTAGCCGACGAGCGTCACCGGCACGTCGACGGGCGCCACGTCCTTGAAGTCGTCGTACGTCAGGCGAACGGTGTACGTGCCCGGGGAGTCGTTCGGCTCGGGCCGCGGCTCGCCGCTCATCTGGCGCGGGTTCGGTGCCGCACCGCCGCCGCCCATCATCGGCCCGCCACCACCGCCGCCGGGATTCCACGGCAGCGTCGTCAGCATCAGCCGCGCACCGCTCTTGCCGAGCTGGAACGTGTCCGACGGGACTTCCTTCTTGTCCGTGCCCTCCTCGACGAACACCTTCGCCTGGAGGTCGACGCCGGTCGGCAGGTCCTTGAAGTGTGCGCGGCCGGCTGAGTCGGTGCGCGCGATCTGGGGCTGGCCGCCGACGAGCAGCGTCACCTCGGTGCCGATCCCCGGCTTGCGCGGGCTGCCCGCGACGCCGCGGACGCTGAGCGTGCCCGGGGGCAGATCGGGCGACTCGAGCGGCTTGCCGATCGCGCCCGCGATCTGGGCGTGCGCCGGCGCGGTCCCCGCGACAGCGATCATCATGGCGAGGAGCAGGCGCTTCACGACGTCGCCTCCGTGGTCTTGGGCTCGGTGTCGTCGGCCGGCGTCGAGACAGGATCCGTCTCGACCTCGTCGGTCGTCTTCACGTCGGCCTGCGTCTTCACCGCGTCGTCGGTCTCGACGTCGTCGGTCGTCTTGATGTCGGGCTTGGCCTCTTCCTTGCGCTTGCCCTTCCCCTTCGCCGCCTTCTCCTTCTGCGCCTTCGACGGCTGAGCCTTCTCGACGGCGACGCGCGCGGCAACCTCGCGCTTGATGCGCTCGCGCGGGCTCTCCGCCGCACCGGCCTCGAGCCGGTCGAGCTCCTTGATCACCTCGATCGCGCGGCCGCGGTACTCGCGGATCAGCTGATCGACGTCGCTCTTGGACAGCTTGCCCATCGCGTGATCGAACTCGGCTTCCTTGATCGCCTTCAGCAGCGTCTTCTTCTCTTTCTCGAGCTCGCCCTTGTGGCCGAGCGGGCGCGTCCACGCCTCCTCGCCGGCGTCCTGGGGCGCGACGGCCGCGGCGCCGACACGCCACAGGTTCATCAGCGTCGCGACCACCGCGAGGTAGCCGAGCATGATGACGATGACCGGCACCGTGACGTTGAACTTGTTGTGGACGAGGATGAACGCCCATCCCGAGACGAGCGTCAGCGCAGCGATGCCGCGCCAGATCCATCGCATCGGGTCCGCTTGCGTGATCATCACGATGACCTAGTCGGTTTCCGCGAGCTCGTCGTCGAGCTTGTCGGCGTAGTCGTCGTCCTTGGCGGACGTACCGTCTGCCGCCGGCGGACCCGGTGGCGGCTTCTTGTTGACCCAGCGTCGGCCGACGACGATGACGAGCGCGAGCCCGCCGAACGCCGCGATCGACGGCAAGAGCCACGGGAACCGGCTCTTCGGCGTCGCGAGCACGACCTCGCCGTACTCCTTCTGGAACTGATCGAGGACGGCCTTGTAGCCGGCGCTCTTGCCGCTCGGCGTGTTCTGGTCGAAGTCGGCGAGGATCGCCATCACCTTCGCGCGCAGATCCGCGGCGGTCTGGCAGTCGCAGTGAAAGATGTCCTGCCGCGCGCAGCCGCACGGACAGATCAGCTCCTTCATCGCCTTCTCGGCGGTCGGCGTGTCGGGACGGTTCTTCGCCGCCCAGCCACCGCCGGCCTGCCCCATGCCCATGCCCGCGGGCACGTGCTCGGTCGCCTGGCCCTCGGCCGGCTTCGCGGCATGCGCCTGGCTCGCGAGGCCGAGCACGACCGTCGAGACGATCGCGAGCAGGATGCCGACGTCGGCCGCGCGGCCGATCAGCGTGCGCGGCTTCCACTGCAGCTTGTCGACGACCGCCTGCGGGATGAGACAGATGAGCGTGCCGAACGCCATCACGAGGAAGCCCATCCACACCCAGAGGATCATCGGGTTCAGGTAGACGCGGAAGTTCGCCTCCTGGCTGTCGAGGTCGAAGCCGGTGAGGACGACGTAGACGTCCTCGGTCGGCGTCACCTTGATCGCGACCTCGGTCGTCATCTGACCGTCGCCCTTGTGGTAGTCCCACTTCGCCGGGTAGAGCGTCGTGACGCGCTCCTTGCCGCGATAGACGCTGACCTGCGCGGACACCGAGTCCTTGTGATCGTCGGACGTGTGGAACAGGTTGTCGTAGACGAACGTGTAGTCGCCGAACTTGAACGAGGACGCCTCGCCCATCGCCGGCTTCTCGATCGTGCGATCGACCATCCGCTCGTAGGCCTTGCCGGCGAAGCCGACGAACAGGATCGCGACGCCGAGGTGGACGATGTAGCCGCCGTACTTGCGACGCTTCGCGAGCACGAGGCCGATCAGCGACGTCAGCGGATCCGAGCCGGTCTGCTTCTGCCGCACGGCGGAGCCGCGCAGGAACTCCTGGAAGATCGAGCCGGCGCAGAACGCGCACAGGCCGAAGTTGACGAGCGACACCGGCAGCTCGAGCTGGTCGGCGAAGATCGCGGTGCCCGTCGTCGTCTGCGGGAACACGATCAACAGGATCACGATCGTCGCGGCCATGCAGCCGAGCGGGATCATGAACTGGTTCCACAGGCGCTCGCGCGTCGTCCTGCGCCACGCGAGCAGCGGTGCCGCGCCGGCGAGGAACAGCAGCGCCAGCCCGAACGGCGTCATCCACTTGTTGAAGAACTCGGGGCCGACCGAGACGCGCGAGCCATCGAGCGCCTCGGAGATCGTCGGGAACATCGTCGCGAACAGCACGAAGAACGCGCACGCGAGGAGGATCCAGTTGTTGAGGAGGAACGCGAACTCGCGCGAGTAGAACGAGTCGAACTCGGTCTTCGCGGCGAGGCGCGGCGCGCGATAGACGATGAGGCCGATCGACACGATGAGGATCACGGCCATGAACACGATGAAGTTCAGCGCGAGGACATTGTCCTCGCCGAACGCGTGCACCGACTGCACGGCGCCCGATCGCGTCATGAACGTGCCGAAGATCGTCAGGAAGAACGTGAGGACGACCATCGACAGGTTCCACGTCTTCATCATCCCGCGCTGTTCCTGGATGATCGCGGAGTGGAGGAACGCGGTCGCCGTGAACCACGGCATGAGACCGGCGTTCTCGACGGGATCCCACGCCCAGTAGCCGCCCCAGCCGAGCTCCTCGTAGGCCCAGCGGCCGCCGAGGATGAGGCCCAGGGAGAGGAAGCCAAAGCAGATCAGCATCCACGAGCGCACGGAGCCGAGCCACATGTCGTCGAGGCGACCCGAGGCCAGCGCACCGATGCCGAACGCGAACGGAATCGTCGCGGCGACAAAGCCCGTGTAGAGGCTCGGCGGATGGATCACCATCCAGTAGTTCTGGAGCAGCGGGTTCAGGCCCTGGCCGTCGATCGGCGGCTGCGTCAGGAACGTCGCGAACGGGTTCTTCGTGAAGATCAAGAGCGACAGGAAGAACACCTGCACGACCATGATCGTGCCGACGACGTAGCCGATCATGTCGCGGTGTCGCTTGTGGTTCACGGCGATCGCGACCGTCGAGAACAGCGCGAGGATCAGCACCCAGAACAGGATCGATCCGTCGAGCGCGCCCCAGAACGCGGTGACCTTGTACCAGGTCGACATCGTCGTATCGCTCGTCGCCGCGACGTACTTGATCGAGAAGTCGTGGGTGACGAACGCGTAGACGAGCAGCGCCGACGCGAGGCTGATGAGCGCGCCGAAGCCGTACAGGCCGTAGACGGCCGAGGTGACGAGCCGGCGGCTCTTGCGCGCGTTGCCGGCGATTCCTGCGGCGACGCACCACGCGGCGAGCGCGAACGCGAGCAGGAGCGCGATCGTGCCGACGAGCGCGATCGGTGAGAACGGAACGCCTTGGTCATTCATGGGCGTTCACTTGAAGTTCGTGTCGATCTTGTTCGAGTTGGCGCCTTCGTACTTCGAGGGACACTTCGCCATGAGCTCGGTCGACTCGACGACCATGATCTGCTCGGCGTCCGTGCGGATCGGGCACGCCGAGGTGTCCTTCGCCCTCGCGCAGATGTCGTCGGCGAGCTTCTGCACGTCGGCCGACGGGATCAGGCGACCGGTCGCGACGACCTCGCTCTGATCCTTGAACGTGTCGGGCGTCGGTCCGATGTTGAAGACGCGGATCTTCTTGCCGCCCTTCTGGAGGACGAACGTGCGCCGCTTCTCCTGGTTGACGATCGCTTCGGTGATCGACCCGGCCTCGACAAACCCGTGGACCTTCAACTGCTTGTCCTTGTAGGTGTCGAGACCGTTGCCGACCAGCTTGTCGACCATCTCGTAGTGCTGGGCGTGACTCGTCGACGAGTACACGAGGAAGCCCGCACCGCCAGCAACGACGGCAACGGTCAGGGCGATCTTCGCGAGAGTTCCGTTCTTCATGTGGGGTAGCTCCGCAATCGCATCCCGGCGTGCGTTTCCCAGGCAACCGTAGCACGGCGGCGAGGCATTCCGCCTTTTAACCCCCGATGCCAATCATGTGTTTGGCCGGCGCTTTGGCCTCGAACACATGTCCCGCACGCTTACCGGAAACAGCGCCTGCGATCGCTCTGATGAGGTCCTCGCGGCTACCGTTACCACGCAACACGTCCCGCAGGCTCACTGCGTCATCGTGTCCCAGGCACGCGTGAAGCTCGCCCGTCGCGGTCAAACGAAGGCGATTGCAGTCATCACAGAAATGCTCGGTCATCGCGGAGATGATGCCGAGCTCTCTCGACGGATCGGCGGCGAGTGCCCAGTAGCGCGCCGGTCCAGCGTCGGGATTGCGCGTCTCCGCCGGCACGAGCGGACCGAGCGCGTCCTCGACGCTGCGACGAATGACCGCGGCCGAGATGCGCTGGGATGCGTCGTAGAGCGCGCCGTCGGACATCGGCATGTGCTCGATGAACCGCGGGGTCGCGCCGCGAGCCCAGGCGTCCTCGCAGAGCGCGACGAGCTCGTGCTCGTTGATCCCGTGAAGCGCGACCGCATTCGTCTTCACCCGAAGGCCCGCGCCGACCGCGGCATCGATGCCGGCGAGCACGCGCGAGAGATCGCCGCGGCTGGTGATCGCGCGAAAGCGCTCCGCATCGAGCGTATCGATGCTGACGTTGATTGCAGACAGACCGGCCTCGCGCAGCGGCACCGCCAGATCGGCGAGGAGGTGGCCGTTGGACGTCATCACGACCTGCTCGATGCCGGGCACCTTCGCGATCCGAGCGACCAGGTCGACGATCCCGTGGCGCACGGTCGGCTCGCCACCGGTCAGCCGGATCTTGCGAACGCCGAGATCGGCGAATACGGAAACAATCTGTTCGATCTCCTCGAACGTCAGCACCGCGCTGCGCGGCTGGAACTGGATCCCGCCCTCGCCCTTCGCGAGCGTCTCGGGCATGCAGTACGAGCAGCGGTAGTTGCAGCGGTCGGTGACCGACACGCGCAGGTAGCGGATCCGACGCGCGAATGTGTCGACCAGCGGATCCCCCGTCACCGGATCGGGCGAGGCTGGCCGTCCGGGCAGCGCCGCGATCACGGGCAGATGGAACCGGGTCATGACTGGCATGGGAGCATACGTCAGGGGCCCCCGCAGGTAACAAAGTCTCCTTGACAGATCCGCCGAAAAGCCGCATCTATCCGCACGAATGATGCAGACGACGACCTCCCAGTCCCCGCTTGACGGGCTGTGGGTCCTCCTGGTGTCGAACGAAGGCGAGCTTGCCGCGCAGGACAGCGCGGGCCGCGTCCCGATGATGTGCCGGGCGGGCAACGACAAGACGTACCTTTTGGTGTTCAAGAACGTCGTGAAGGCGCGCCAGTTCCTGGCAGCCTCCGAGACGGACGACGCGGAGCCCCGCATGGTGGTCCGCGGCAACCGTGACGACATCGTCCGGATCGCGAAGTCGGCCGGCGTGGTCGGCACGCTGCTCGACTACGATCCGAGCACGCAGCAGTACGCCGCGACCGAAGCGCTCTCGTAGCGCCGGTTCGCGTCGGCGGCTAGTAGCCGCCCGTGACGATCACCTCGTCGACGTCGCCACGCTTGGCGGCGTTCGAGTTGATCGCACGCGCGCACTTCACGCGATCGACGCGGAAGCCCTTGTAGATCGAACGGATGAACGGGGTGTCGCTGTTGGACAGCATCACCTTGCAGCCCTTCGCGACGAGCGCCCGCGCCGTGTCGGCGAGCGCGCGCTGCTCGTCCGCGCCGAACACGTTGGCGGTATACGCGGTGAAGTTCGCCGTCGTCGTCACCGGATCGTAGGGCGGATCGAAGTAGAGGAAGTCGCCGGCCTTCGCGTCCGCGATCGCGGTGCGGTAGTCGGCGCGACGGATCTCGGCGCGCGACAGCACGTGCTGCGCGGCGCGCAGCGCCTCCGGTACGCAGATCGGCGGATCGGTGTAGCGGCCGATCGGCACGTTGAACGCGCCCGAGCGGTTCACGCGCCACAGGCCGTTGAAGCAGGTCTTGTTGAGGTAGATGAACGCGGCCGCGCGCTCCGGCGTCGACCACGAGACCTCGCGATCGTTCCAGCGCGTGCGCGTGTCGTAGTAGTGCGCCTCGTCGTGCTTGTCGCGGTGCAGCTCGAGACGGCGGATCACCGCGTTCACGTCCTTCGTGATCGCCGTGTAGAGACCGACGAGATCGTGGTTCGAGTCCGCGAGCACCGCGCGACGCGGCGCGAGGCGGAAGAACAGCGCGGCGCCGCCGGCGAACGGCTCGTAATAGCGACCGTAGCGATCGGGCATGCGAGCGAGCAGCTCGGGCAGCAGCTTGGTCTTGCCTCCGACCCACTTCACCACCGGAGATGCGACGACTTCCTGAACTTGCGGGGCTGCGCGGACCACGCGCGCCACCCGCGTACGATGTGCCATGCGCGCAATCGTCGAGTGCGCCGGATCTATGGGCCAATTTCCTGCCGCGGCTCATGTCGCTTCGATTTGCACTTATCGAACAGCGCCAGCGATAATGACGGTCGATGCGCTGGGGACTGGTCGCGATGTTCTGCGCCGCGTGCGGTGGGCAAGGTGTCGACCTCGAGGTCGACGCCGACGTGACGTTCGATCGCGTCGAGCTGTTCCTCACGTACGACGTGTGTCGCAACCAGAACGGCGAGGCGTGCGATCAGGGTGTCGGCTGGCCGAACCAGTCGTCGCGCCCACCGGGCACGATCTACGTCCTCAGCGACGACGAGAAGCTGATCTCGACGACGACGCTCGAGGGCAGCTCCGCGGTGCTTCACCTCGAGGCGGTCGCCGGCTTCGAGGAGCCGAAGGCGATCGCGATCGCGGCGTACCGCGGCAACCACGTCGTCGCCGCGCACGTGCTCTGGGGCTCGCGCATCCCGCTTCACTCGGCCGAGCGCTGGAAGGTGCACCTGCTGCCGACCGACGACGCGTCGGTGAAGATCCACGAGCCGCCCCCGCTCGACGCGCCGCTGCACCGCGCGCTGGCGTGGCCGCGCGAGGCGAGCCCCGACGTTCCGGATCCGAGCGGCTACGCCGGCTGCTTCGTGTTCCAGGAGTGGACCGGCGCCGAGTGGGCGAGCACGTACTTCGTGCCCGACAGCGACAAGGACTGCGACGGCACGCCGCCCGACTGCACGCCGTTCTGGAACCACTTCAACCCGGCGATGGCTCGCTGCGTGACGAAGTCCGGAACCGCCGGCTTCTGCACGCTCGGCACGCCCACCTGCTCGGACGAGACACCCGGCACGACGTGCATGGCGAACACGCCGATCACTTGCTTGCCGCAGGAGGTCTGCACGCAGTGCAGCGATACGACCGATCTCGGCGCGTGCCTGCGCGATCAGGTCGCCGACGCGAACAGCGGGCTGTTCACGTACGCCGAGTGCCGGTTCGCACTCGACGCCGACACGCAGGGTCCCTGCACCGGAATGTCCGGCAACAAGCTCGTGTACAAGATCCTGACGCCCTGCCCCAACGGCAACCCGCTGCTTCGCGAGCCGGCGATGCCGTTCTCCGGCGGCACCACGAAGGTGACGACGCCCGACGGCGCGGAGCTTGCCGTCAGCGCCACGAGCGACGCGCAGTCGTGCTTCGTCGAGCTCGAGTGGAAGCAAGGCACGATCGCGATGGACTACACCTACGTGCTCGTCGTGAACCTGCCGCTGCGGCAGATGCTGGTGCCGGTGACGTTCGGTCTCGACGCTCCGATGACGCTCTGCCCGACGACGCCCGAGCCCGGCGCGTGCGTGGTGCACGGGCCAGGCGCGCAGGACTCGCTGTTTCAGTGCATCCGCAGCCAGTAGCCGGCGCGGCTCTTCAGGCGGACTGCAGCGTGTCGTAGGCGTGGAACTGCATCGAGAACGTCGCGCGACCCTCGGTGAGCGAGCGCAGCCGCGTCGAGTAGCCGAACATGTTCCGTAGCGCGACGAGCGCCTGGACGACGCGCTTCGTGCCGCGCGCGCCGACATCCTGGACGTGGCCACGGCGCTGGTTCAAGTCGCCGATGACCGCGCCGAGGAACTCGTCGTCGGCGGTGACCTCGACGGCCATGATCGGCTCGAGCCGCGACGGGTGCGCGGTCGCGACCGCACGGCGGAACGCCTCGGCCGCCGCCGCGCGACAGCCGATCTCGCCGTTCGCGCCATCGCGGATCGCGAGGCCGGTCAGCGTGACCTCGACGTCCTCGAGCGGATAGCCATCCGGGCCGCTCGACGCGGCGTCCTTCAGGCCCTGCATGCCGGCGTTGACGATGACCTCGGGGAGCAGCGTGCCCGCGGGCAGCGCCTTCTTGAACTCCATGCCCGAGCCGCGCGGCCGGCTCTTCACGTTGCACGCGGCGTGGCCGAAGATCGCCTGCTCCTTGAGATCGCGCTCGAAGTCGGCCGCGCCGTCGCCCTCGGCGAGCACGGTCTCGCGATACACGACCTGCGGCTTGCCGGCGCGCGCCTGCACGCCGTACTCCCGCTTCATGCGGTCGACGATGATCTCGAGGTGGAGCTCGCCCATGCCGGAGATGATCGTCTGGCCGGTGTCGGGGTCGTCCTTCACGCGGAACGTCGGATCCTCCTCGCCCATCTTGCCGAGCGCGAAGTCGAGGCGCTCCTTGGCTGCCTGGTTCTCGGCCTCGATCGCCTGCGAGATCACCGGCTCGTACGTGTCGATGCGCTCGAGCAGGATCGGCGCCTTCGGATCGCAGACCGTGTCACCGGTCGTCGCGTCCTTGAGGCCCGCCGCGGCGACGATCTCGCCGGCGACGCCCTTCTCGAGGCGCTCGCGCTTGTTCGCGTGCACGTGGAACAGGCGCGCGATCTTCTCCTTCTTGTTCGTGCGGACGTTGAGCACCTCGTGACCGGGCTCGATCGTGCCGCTGAAGATGCGCATGAACACGACCTTGCGGCCCTCGTCCATCGCGATCTTGAACGCGAGCGCGGAGAACGGCTCGTTGTTCTTCGGCGCGCGCGTCAGCTTCTCGGTCGTGTTACGCGGGTCGACGCCGGTGACCGGCGGGACGTCCGCGGGCGACGGCAGGTAGTCGATCACCGCGTCGAGCAGCGGATGGATGCCCTTGTTGCGAAGCGCGGTGCCGGCGAGCACCGGGATCATCTTCACGCCGAGCGTCGACTTGCGAATGACCGCCTTGATCTCGGCCTCGGTGATGTCCTGCGCCTCGAGGTACTTCGCGGCGATGCCATCGTCGAGGTCGGCGAGCGCCTGGATCATCTGGTCGCGCGCGTCGGCCGCGGCGGCGGCGTGCTCGCTCGGGATCTCGGTGATCTCCGGGACGTCGGTGACGTCGCCGGAGAACATGATCGCCTTCATCCCGACGAGGTCGATGCAGCCGTTGAACTGATCCTCGCTGCCGAGCGGGAGCTGGATCGGCACCGCGTTCGCGCCGAGCCGATCCTTGATGTCCGCGACGACCGCATCGAACGACGCGCCGACGCGGTCGAGCTTGTTGACGAACGCCAGGCGCGGGACCTTGAACTTGTCCGCCTGGTGCCAGACCGTCTCCGACTGCGGCTGCACGCCGGCGACGCCGCAGAACACGACGACCGCGCCGTCGAGCACGCGCAGCGAACGCTCGACCTCGATCGTGAAGTCGACGTGTCCCGGCGTATCGATCAGGTGGATCTCGTGCTTCTTCCACTCGAACGTGGTCGCGGCGGCTGTGATCGTGATGCCGCGCTCGCGCTCCTGCTCCATCCAGTCCATCTCGGTCTCGCCGTCGTGAACCTCGCCGACCTTGTGAATCTTTCCCGAGTGGAACAGGAACCGTTCAGAGACGGTGGTCTTGCCGGCATCGATGTGTGCGACGACACCGAGGTTGCGGACTAGATCGATCTTCGCCATCGGGTAACTCCGGCGGGCGGTATAGCGCATTACCCGAGAGATCTGTACGCTCGGGCCATGCGCGCCCCCATCTTGGCCGCGATCGGCATCTCGATCGGCCTCGGTGTTGCGCACGCGCAGCCCACGCAGCCCTCAGCTGCCGATCTGGCGAGGGCCGGCGAGCTCTACAGCGGCGCGAATCAGGCGATGACCGAGGGCCGCTACGCCGATGCCGCGCGCGACTACGAAGCGGCCTACGAGATCAGCCGCGATCCGGTCGTGTTCTTCAAGATCGGTTCGGCGCACGACAAGGCGGGCGCGTGCGACGTCGCGGTCACCTGGTACCGCCGCTACATCGACGAGGCAAAGCCCGAGCCCAGGTTCGCCGAGCTCGCGCAGCAGCGAATCGACGCGTGCAAGCCGAGCGCGCCGGCGACGACCGACACGACGCCGGCCGAGCCCGCCGTCGAGGCTGCGCCGGCCGAGCCCGCCC
>JAEWJO010000200.1 GCA_023386455.1 Pseudomonadota bacterium
TGGTGCGGCATGCGCGGCATCGTCACGCTCGCGGCGGCGCTCGCGCTGCCGACGGGCGCTGGCGGCGGTGCCGCGTTTCCGTATCGCGACCTCGTGCTGTTCACCGCGTTCTCGGTCGTGCTCGGCACGCTCGTCGCCCAGGGCATGACGCTGCGGCCGCTGATGAACTGGCTGAAGCTCGAGCCCGATCGCACCGTCGAGCGCGAGGTCCGGCTCGCTCGCGTCGAGACCCTGCGCGCTGCCCTCGCCGCGACGGCGGAGGCTCGTGCCGGCGACGAGATGGCCGTGCTGCTGCGCCACCGCTACGAGGTCATGCTGCGCCGCGCGGAGGCCGATCTCGAGGCCGACGGCCAGGCGCGCCACGTCGAGCAGCCCGACGGCAGCTCGTTCGACGTCGACACGGCGCTCGTCCGAGCGGCGACGGCGGCGGAACGGCACCGGCTGCTCGCGCTGCGCGCCGATGGCACGATCAGCGACGCGGCGTTCCAGCAGGTCGAGCAGGAGCTCGACCTCGAGGAGCTCGATCTGCAGCAGCTCGCGCCGGAAGCGGCCGTCTGAACGTGCGTCGAGCGCTACGCGAGCAGCGCGTGCACGCGCGGTGCGACCTGCGTGCCGATGAGCTCGATGCTGCGCATGAGCTTGTCGTGCGGCAGCGTGCCATTGCTGTACTTGAGATCGAAGCGCGACAGCCCGAGCACGCCCGCGGTCGCCGCGATCTTCTGGGCGACGGTGTCGGGCGAGCCGACGAACAGCGCGCCGGTCGGGCTCGCTTCCTTGTCGAACTGCGCGCGCGTCGGCGGCGGCCAGCCACGCTCGGCGCCGATCTTCGTGCGCTGCGCGAGGAAGTGCGGCCACAGCTCCTCGCGCGCCTGCTCGTCGGTCTCGGCGACGTGGCCGGGCGAGTGGCAGCCGATCGGCTGCATCGGGTGCTTGGCCTCGCCGAGCGCACGCTTGAAGAGGTCGACGAACGGCGCGAACCGCGCAGGCTCGCCGCCGATGATCGCGAGCATGAGGCCGAAGCCGTAGTAGGCGGCGCGCACGACGGATTGCGGCGTCCCGCCGACGCCGATCCACGTGCGGAGCAGGCCACGCTCGACCGGCGGATAGATCGAGGTGTCGCGCAGGGGCGGGCGGAGCTCGCCGGTCCACGTGACAGGCTGCTGCTCGCGCACGCGCGCGAACAGCTCGAGCTTCTCCTCGAACAGCTCGTCGTACTGCTGGAGATCGAGGCCGAAGAGCGGGAACGACTCGGTGAACGAGCCGCGGCCGAGGATGACCTCCGCGCGGCCATTCGACAGCGCGTCGAGCGTCGCGAACCGCTGGAACACGCGGATCGGATCGTCGGAGCTGAGCACGGTCACGGCGGTGCCGAGGTGGATCTGCGTCGTGCGGCTCGCGATCGCGGCGAGCACGACCTCGGGCGCCGATACCGCGAAGTCACTGCGGTGATGCTCGCCGACTCCGAAGAACGCGAGGCCGACCTTGTCGGCGAGCTCCGCCTGCTCGACGACGTTCCGGAGCGTCTGGGCGTGAGACAGGAGCTCGCCGTCGGGTCCGACCGTACGATCGCCAAACGTATCGAGACCGATCTCGAGTGCCATGACGCGATGTACGACGCGGAGGGCAGACAGGCAACGCGAGCGCCGGCAAATGGCGCCCGCGCTCCCGAGTGGACTACGGAGCGGGCGTGATCGCCGCGTGATACACGACGGTGGCACCCGCAGGCGTCGTCGCGACGACCGCCGGGAGCCCGGGCAGCGCGACGGTCGCGCTTGCTGCGAAGTACGGAGAGGGCACCTGCTGGGTCACCGCATCCGTCGCGGCGACGACCGCGAGGTGCGCGCCGGTGACGGGAACCGGAGCGCCGGCATCGAACAGGCCTGCGCCGTGCGCGAACCGGTAGTTCGTACCGCCGGCACCTTCGAGGACGATCACGACACCACCGCGCGCGACGAACGCCGCGAACGCTTCGTGCCAGGCGGCGCCTTCGAGCTCGGATGCGTCGCCGTCTACCGTGCGCGGGTCGACGATCACGACGTCGGCACCGGCGAGCGCGACCGCGCTCGGTTGCGATGGAAATGCCACGGCGTGCCACGGCCGGCCGAGCTGCGCGAGGCTCGTCGTCACGGCGTGGGTGACCGCGCTCGAGCTGCCCCAGCGCGCGATCGCGAGGTCCTGGCCGATCCCCATCGCGGCGGCATTGCCGAGCACGCGTAGCACGCCGGCATTGGTCGCGACGAAGTCGTTGCCGATCGCGACGACGTGGCCGGGAACCTCGCCCGCGCACGCCGCACCGTTGCAGATGCCGCTCGCGCAGGCGTGCCCGCAGCCGCCGCAGTTCAGCGGGTCATCTGCGATCGCCGTGCAGACCGGCGCGTCGGTGACCTCCGCCGGGAACACGGTCTCCGGGCCCGTGACGTCGGCGCCGTCGGGTGGCGTGCCGCTGTCGGGTGTCGCGGGCCCGCCGTCCGGTGCGAGCGCCGCGACGCAGCGACGGTCGTCCGCGGTGTAGCCGTCGCGACACGGCGCATCGAGCAGCGAATCGAAACAGCCGGCGAGGACGGCCAGGAGGACGAGCGAGAGATGCTTCATGGCACGCTCCGTTCGATCACGAACTCGACGCGACGATTGCGGTGATGCGCGTCCTCGTCGCGGCCCGGATCGCGCGGGCGTGCGCGGCCGACGCCGACGACGTCGATCGATTCCGGCGCGCCGAGATCGATCATCACGCGGCGCACGCGCTCGGCACGGAGCTCGCCGAGCGAGGCGTTGTACTCGTCGGGGCCGCGAACATCGGTGTGGCCTTCGACGGTGACGTGCGTCCAGGTCGGGTTGGCCTTCCAGAGGTCGACGACCTCCTGCACCAGCTTGCGGCCGGCCGTCCGGACGCGCGCGCGGTCGAAATCGAACAGCACGCGTTCGTCGAGGATGATCCGGTCGGACTGCACCTCGATCGCATCCGATACGACGCGGCACGCGACGAGATCGGAGAGACAGCTGCCGTCGGTATCGACCAGTCGATCCGGATCGCGTGCGATTCGCACGGCGACGGGCTTCGGCGCCGGCGCGACGCGCTGGACGGCCGCGATCTGCGTCGCGACATGCCGCCGCTGCCGGGCGCGGCCGAAGCCGACGTCGATCCCGACGAGCACCAGGTCCGCGCTGCCGAATGCGTTCATCGCGTTCGTGCTGACGACGCGCACGTACCGCGCGCTCGGTCCGATCTCGAACGACTTCTGCTTGAAGCTCCAGCCGGCGGCGACCTCGAACGTCGGGGCGAACGTGTCGCCGGTGAGACCCGCGCCGGCCGCTCCCTCGATCCAGCCGTCGGTGATGTGACCGCGGATCGTCATCGTCGTCGAGACGAGACCCGCCTTGCCGGGATCCTTGCGGCCTTCGACCGTCGCCGAATCGTCCGACAGAAATCCCGCGCGCACGCGCAGTCCGACGCCGAGGTTCTCTGGACCGGCGTAGACCGCCGCGGCCGGCAAGAAGCCGGGCTCGAACAGATCGCGCTGCGCATCCGACGTGACGAACGCGACCGGCGCCTCCGCGCCGATCCAGACCTCCGCGTGAGCTTGCCCCGCGCAGGCAAGCACGGCGGCAGCGGTGAGAACCTTGGGCATCGACCAGTGCATCGGCCGTTCCGGCCGGTGCTAAAGCGCTGCCGCGAGGTGGGTGGCGCGGACACACCGATCAGCGGTCGCGCGTGACCTCGGCGGCGCGCTTGTCATCGCGCAGGCCGATCAGGCGCGGATGACGTAGCTTGCCGCCGGACGTCCACTCCATGAAGCCGACCTGGACGACGACCTCGGGGCGCACCCAGTGGACGCCGCTGCGCGGAAACCCGGTCCCTCGCGTGAACGGGCACTGCGGCTGGGCGAGCGCGTCGAGCCGGGCGCGCAGCGAGAGCAGGAGCCTCGTGTCGAGCCCGGTGCCGACCTTGCCGGCGAACATGAGGTCCGGCCCCTCGAAGTAGCCGACGAGCAGCGCGCCGAGCCCCTGGCGCGAGCCGCGCGGATCGGTGAAGCCACCGACGACGAGCTCCTGGCTCGCCTCGATCTTCATCTTCACCCAGTGAGGCGACCGGCGTGACTCGTAGACCGAGTCGCGCCGCTTCGCGATCACGCCCTCCCAGCCCTCGGTCGCCGCGCGGACCCATGGCTCCGCGTCGTCGAGCGGCTCGACACGGTCGATCGGCGCCGCGAGCGGGATCGTCGCGAGGACGCGCCGCCGCTCCTCGAGCGTGAGCCCGCGCAGGTCGCGGCCGTCCAGCCACGGCACGTCGAACACGTGGTAGCCGCGCGCGTCCCAGTCGAGCTCGCCGTCGAGCACGAGCTCGTCGTGGGGCAGGGCGGCGACCGCCGCGGCGACGGCGGGCACGTCCTGCAGGAGCTGGTTGCGCGAGTAGAGCCGGACGTCCGTGCCCTGCTTGTAGGCGACCAGGCGAATGCCGTCGAACTTGCGCTCGAACGTCCACTCGGGGCCCGCGAACCGCTCGTACGTGAGCGTCGCTGCCATCGGAACGAACCACGCGGGGAGGGACATCGCGAGTGCGCCGTGCAGCCTACCGTGAAATCGCGCCGCCTTCGCGCGACGGGCGCGCCTCTGTCGAGCGTAGGATGCACGCGATGGCCGTCGAATTCCCCAGGGACGAGGTTTCCGCGCTGCAGGACGTCGCTGCGCAACTGCATGCGAGCCGCAGGGCCGGAACCGATCTGAAGGTGATCGCGCGCGACCTCCTGCTCGGGTTCTTCGACGTCTGCACCTATGCGGGCCTCGACCGTGTCCTCGTCGAGCTCGAGCGCGAGCTCGCGCCGATCGACATCACCGACCGCGCTGCGCTCGCCGATCATCCAACGCTCCCCGCGGCGCTGGTCGCCCAGCTCGAGGCGATCGATCTCGACGGCGGTGGCCCGCGCCAGGCCAAGCCGCGCCAGCTCGCCGAGAGCGTCGTCGCCGCGCTCGGTCTGACCCTCGTCGACGAGCCCGATCGAACCGTCGAGCTCGGTGACGACGTGCGCGCCGGGGTGGCTGCCGCGATCGCGGGCGTCGTCGATCGCGAGCTCGCCGCGCAGGCGATGCGCGACGCGATCGTCGCCGATACGCGCGCCCGGCTGCCCGAGAGCGTCCACCCGGCGTTCGCGAAGGTCGTGCCGCATCTCGACGACCGGGGCCTCCACATCGCCAGGGTCCCGAAGGTCCCGATCGATGCGTTGCACGCGATCCAGCACGCGCTGGCCGAGGCGCGCGACGCGTTCGTCGAGCGGGCGGCGACCCTCGCGATCGATCGTGCGAAGGACGCGATCGCGCACGCCGACGCCGATGCCGCCGCCCGGATCGATCAGCCGATCTCGCTGCGCTCGACGCCGCGCCAGGCCGCGATCCAGCGCGCGCTCGACCCGCGCGTCGCCAAGACGCCGACGGCGATCACCCACTCGCTCGTCGGGAGCCTGCCGAAGCTCGCGCGGATCCGCTGGCGCGTGGCGGAGAAGCCGGTGATCCCGTACGCCGCGAGCCGCACGTTCGCGGTCGGCGAGGTCGTCGAACACCCCAAGTTCGGCCGGGGCTCGGTGGTCACGGTCGCCGCGCAGCGCATCGAGGTCGAGTTCGCCGACGGCAAGCACACGCTCGTTCACGCGCCGCCTCGGCGCTAGTCGTCAGCCGCGCGGCCGCTTGTACGAACCCTCGAACACGCGCGTCCAGTCCGAGTCCTTGGTCTGCCGCTCGGTGATCACGGTCAGCCGGTTGAGCGCGACCGAGTACGTCGTGCGGGTCGACACGTCGTCGATCTTCTCGATGAACGCGAGGTGGTCACCTTCGGAGACGCCGTCGGACTGCTGCGTCAGGCTCGGTTCCGGACTGCGAAACCAGGTCACCGTGAGCAGGCCGGTGCGATCGTCCTTGCGAAATACTCCGTGTCCCACCGACGTCTGGCGATCCGGGGCCGTCTGGATGTAGTCGGCCAGCAGGAATCGCCCGTCGAACACGGTGTGGAACTCCCAGCGCCCCGTCGCCTCGTAGCTCTTGCCGCCGAGATCGACCTGCTCGGTCCCCGTCCACACCCCCTCGAGCTTCTGCATTTCACCGCGGTACATGCAGCTTCATAGCACGCGCCGACGATTGTTCCCGCTCGACGACCCGCACGTGGTACACGGGCTGTCCGGATCGAGGTCCGTTTCTGATGAGCACTACGAAGCTTGCTGGTACGGATCTTCTCGTCGACGCACTCAAGCACGCGTCTAAGCATCGCGCCGAGGTGGAAGCGAGCGGCCGCTGCGGCTGTTTCTTCTGCTTTCGTACGTTCCCGCCGTCGCTCATCAAGACGTGGACGGACTCGGACCAGACGGCGCTGTGCCCGTCGTGCGGTGTCGACTCGGTCATCGGCAGCGAATCGGCGCACCGCCTCGACGACATGTTCCTCCGCAAGATGCACCAGCATCACTTCGGCTCGCGCTCGCGCTAGCCGACACTCGATCGAGGGAGCGGTTGCGCTCGCTGATCGCGCACGGATCTGTCAGACGCGAGCCGTGATCGCGGTACGTTCGCCGCATGAAGAAGGCGGCGGTGGTGGGAGCCCTTGCTGTGGTGCTCGTGATCGCGTTCCTCGTGACGCGCAAGCAGTGCGGCGAGGACCGCCCGACGACAGCGACGAAGGCGACCGCGAGCGGCGCGGCAGGACGAGGAACGGCGGCGACCGTCGGTGCAGCCTCGCAGCACATCGAGGAGGTGCCGGCGTGGCTCGCGCAGGCCGACGTCAAGCGACGCAAGATCGCCGGCAAGGTCGTCTTCGCCGGCAAGCCCGTCGAGAACGCGATCGTCCGGCTCGCGCTCGTCGCGACCGCCGACGTGCTGCAGCCGCTGGCCGAGGTGAAGACCGGCAGCGACGGCGCGTTCGATCTCGGGATGCGACCGGGCGCGCGCTACAACGTCAGCGCCGAGTATCCGGGTCGCATGCCGGCAGAGCGCGTGATCTCGCTCGCCGATCCGAAGCTCGCATCCGATCAGCTCGTGCTCTCGTTCGGAGAGTGCCGATCCCGGCTGTTCGGCACCGTGTCCGATGCGAGCGGCGGCGTCATCGCGAAGGCGCGCGTCCGGATCGCGGGCCTCGCCGGCGCCGAGAGCGATGCCTCCGGTCAGTACGATGTCTGCGTCGACCCGGCGAACCAGCAGGTCCGCGTCGAGGCCGACGGCTACGGGACGATCTCGGTCTTCGTCGCGCTCAACGGCGATCTTCGCTACGACTTCGTGCTCGTCCCCGAGGCCGTGCTCGTCGGCCAGGTCGTCACCGAGGATCAGCGCCCGGTCGCCGGTGCGCGCGTGGTCGCGCTTCCCGATCCCGGCGAAGGCCCGCACCACATCGCGAGCGGCTGGGGGATCAGCGACGACGACGGACGCTTCCGCATCCCCGGCCTCTCGCCGGGCCACTACCGCCTCCTCGCGGCTGCCGATGGGCTGGCGACGAAGGCGCCGGTCGACGCGATGGTGCAGGCGGGCACGGCGACGAAGGACACGATCGTCGTCGTCAGCGGGACCGCTCGCGTGCGCGGGCACGTCGTGATGGCAGACAAGCCGATCGCGGGCGCGACCGTGATCGCGAGGCGCGCGACGGGGCCGCGCTTCGGGCCGGACTTCTCGACCACCTCGGCCGTCTCGCAGGACGACGGCAGCTTCACGCTCCAGGGCGTGCCGATGGGAACCGCGTTCCTCGAGGCGTCGCCCTACGAGGTGGTCGCTCCCAAGCAGCTCGAGATCAAGTCGCAGACCGTCGACAAGGTCGAGATCCAGGTCGCGGTGCTCGCAGCGATCCACGGCACCGTCACGCGCAAGGGGCAACCCGTCCCCGACGCGAGGCTCGTCGGCCAGGGCCTCCCCGAGCCCGTTCACGTGAACCCGGACGGCACGTACCGTGCGGAGGGTCTGCACCCCGGCACGCTCAACTTCTTCGCCGACAGCGTCGAGACCGGATCGTTTGGCACCGTCGAGAACCTCAAGCTCGCCGCGGGCGAGGACAAGCTCGTCGACATCGAGCTCCAGTTCGCCGGTCGCGTGCAGGGTGTTGTCGTCGACGAGAACGACAAGCCGGTGCCGATGGTGTTCGTGCGCATGCTCAACGCCGAGGGCGACGTCGGCCATTCGACGACGAATGCCAAGGGCGAGTTCGACGCGCCCCAGATGTCGGGCGGCGACTACCGTGCGAGCGTCTATCCATCTCCGATGGCCGGGCAGCCGTTCGAGCCTGCGGCCGGCGAGGAGTTCGTCATCAAGGTGCCGAAGGACGGCGTCGTGACGGGCATCAAGCTCGCGATCAAGCACGAGACGTTCACGATCAGCGGCGTCATCACGGACGACACTGGTGCGCCGGTCGCCGACGTGCACATCGAGGCGATCGGGCGCGGCAAGCCCGGCATCGATCTGCCGTCGATCATGAGCGCGGCCGACGGCACGTTCCGCATCAAGAACCTCGCGCGAGGCTCGTACAACCTCCACGCGCACGCCTGGGATGGCAGCGAGGCGGACGCGTTCAACATCGCCGCCGGTTCCGAGAACGTCCCGGTGAAGCTCGTGCGGGCCGGCTCGATCGAGGGCACGCTCGTCGGGTTCTCGCAGCAGCCGAACATCTTCGTCCGCACGCTCACGCCCGACCTGTTCATCGGCAGCTCGCCGATCATCGAGGGCACGCGATTCTGGCAGTCCGGCCTGCGTCCGGGCACGTACGCCGTCGAGGCGAAGGCCGGGACCGAGACAGACGGCGCGTCGGTCGTCATCGAGAGCGGCAAGACCGCGAAGGTCGTGCTGACGAGTCGCGGCACCGGCAAGATCGACGGCCACATCTACGAGTTCGGCACGCGGACGCCGCTCGCAGGCTACCGCTGCGATGCCAACCTCTCGATGGGCGGCGAGATGGGCGGGCCGCCGGGTGACCCGTCCCAGATGTCCGTCCCCGACGAGAAGGGCCACTTCGCGATGTCCGCGCCCGTCGGCATGGTGCGGATCTTCTGCTTCCCGCAGATGAGCCAGGCGTTCACGGTCGCCGGCATCGACGTCGAGGTTGGCAAGACCTCGGCCGCGAGCGTCGAGGTCTACGGTGTGCGCGTCAAGACGCAGTCGCCGGGCACCGCGGGCATTCGCATCCGCCCGGTGACGCTGCCGCTCGTCGTCAACCAGGTCGACCCCGGCAGCGCCGCGGCGACGCAGGGCATCAAGCCCGGCGATCGCATCGTCACGATCGACGGTGCGTCCGTGCAGGGCCTCCTGCCGGCCGGTGCGTCGGTGTTGATCGGCAATCACAAGATCGGCAGCACCGTCGGCATCGGGATCGATCGCGGCGGCACGGTGACGACGTACAAGCTCCCGGTCGTCGCGACGCCCGACTGACTTACAGTAGCGACATGTCGAAGTTGCTCCTGTCGGCGCCGGCATGATGCTCTGGGACCCCGAGCGCCACGAGCCGCCCACCGGCGAGCCGTGGGACGAGTCGGTCGTTCGCGCTGCAATTCGCGCGGTCGCGACGGACGCCGAGGGGGCGTACGACGAGGCCACGCTGTGGCCGCCACACCAGCTCGACGATCCGTCCGGCATCCCGTGGACGAGCCTGTATTGCGGAGCGTCCGGCGTCGCGTGGGCGCTCGACCGGTTGCAGCGGCGGGGCGCGATCACGACGACGCGCGACTGGCGCGCCGAGGCCCGCAGGTTCATCGATGTCTATCTCGCGACACCGGAGACCGGCGAGCACGCGCCGTCGCTGATGCTCGGCGAGGTCGGAATTCGTGCCGTCGCAGACGTCGACCACGATCGGCTGTACCAGCTCGTCGAGTCGAACATCGAGCACGAGGCGCTCGAGCTGCTGTGGGGTGCGCCGGGCACGATGCTGCCGGCACTGTTCCAGTTCGAGCGAACCGGCGAGGAGCGCTGGCGCGAGCTCTACGTGCGCAACGCCGAGCACCTGCTGCGCACGCTCGAGTATCACGCCGACTACGACGTCTGGATGTGGACCCAGAAGCTGTACGGCGAGGTCATCCGCCTCACGGGCGCGGGCCACGGCTTCGCGGGCAACATGTTCTCCCTGCTGCGCGGGGCCGCGTTGCTGTCCGACGAGCAGCGCGCGACGCTCGTCGAGCGCGCGACGCACACGCTTCGATCGATCGCGCTGCGCGATGGCGATCTCGTCAACTGGCTGCCCCACGTCGGTCCGGCGCGCCGCGGCCGCGAGAAGATCCTCGTCCAGTGGTGTCACGGTGCGCCGGGGATGATCCTCGGGCTGTCGCGGCTGCCGCGCACCGGCGAGGTCGACGAGCTGCTCGCCGGCGGCGCCGAGCTCACCTGGCGCGCCGGCCCACTCGCGAAGGGACCGGGCATCTGTCACGGCACCGCCGGCAACGGCTACGCGTTCCTCGCGATGTACACGCGGACCGGCGATGCGCGCTGGCTCGACCGGGCGCGGCAGTTCGCGATGCACGCGCTGCGGCAGGTGCGCGCCGCGTCGAGCGAGTACGGCCGCGGACGCTACTCGCTGTGGACCGGCGATCCGGGCGTCGCGCTGTACCTGCAGGACTGCATCGACGGAACCGGCGAGCTGCCGTCGCTCTCGTACCTGTGAGTCACAGCCGCCAGTCGATCGGTGCGTGGCCCGCCTGGCGCAGAGCGGCATCGATCGACGAGAACGGCCTCGAGCCGAGGAACAGCTTCGCCGACAGCGGCGACGGATGCGCGGCGGTGACGACGAGGTGCCGCGGATTCGTGACGCGTTTGCCCTTCTTTTGCGCGTACGCACCCCACAGCGCGAACACGATCGGCTCCTCGCGCTGATCGAGTGCGTCGATCACGGCGTCGGTGAAGCGCTCCCAGCCACGATCCTTGTGCGAGTTCGCCGCGTGCGCGCGCACCGTCAGCACCGCGTTCAGGAGCAGCACGCCCTGACGCGCCCAGCCTTCGAGGTTGCCGTGCCCCGGCGCGTCGATGCCGAGGTCCGTCTTCAGCTCCTTGAACATGTTCCTGAGCGACGGTGGTGGCGTCACGCCGTGCCTGACCGAGAAGCACAGCCCGTGGGCCTGGCCATCGTCGTGATAGGGGTCCTGCCCGATCAGCACGAGCTTGACCTTGCCGTACGGCGCGAGCGCGAACGCGTTGAACACGTCCTGCGCCGGCGGAAACACCGGGCCGGCCTCGCGCTCGGCGCGCACGAAGGACCACAGCGACTGGAACCACTCGGACGCGAGGTGAGGACCGAGGATCGTCTGCCAGTCGCCGGGGAGGCTGGGCTCAGTCGCCATGCGCACACCGTACTGCATGGCGCGGGGAACCGGCAGGCGGCGTAGTAGTCTCGCTGCCATGGCTCGGAAAGGCAGTTGCCTGTGCGGTGCGCTCAGCTACGAGGTCGAAGGAGACTTCGACGGCGTGTGGATGTGTCACTGCTCGAACTGCCGCAAGGTGAGCGGGGGCACGGGCAACACCATCGTCGTCGTACCTCGCGAGCGTTTCCGCTGGCTCACCGGTGAAGACCACCGGATCACGTATGCGGTGCGGCCGACGTACTCGATCACCCGCTGCAAGACCTGCGGGACCCCGCTTCCGGCGGAGGAGGACGAGCGCAACATCTACCTGACCGCCGGTACGCTCGACGCTCCGCTCGGCGCCGGCATCAAGAACCACATCTTCTACGCGTCGCGCGCAGACTGGGAGAAGGATGCCAAGGACGCGCGCTACTTCGTCGAGCGCTCGTCGGGCCCCGAGGTCGAGCGGACGTAGGCCGTCACGAGCCAGTCGCTCAGGCCACGCAGGCCGGCGATCTGGTAGCTCCAGAACGCGGCAATCGCCTCGCGAAGGTCACCGCGATCTGCGTGACGCTCGAGAGGTCCGCGGCGTCGTGCTCAATCGCGAATGTGTCATTCGCGATTGGTCCCGCGTCAACCAGCTACGGGCGCACGTCGATCGTCTCGATCGAGCCAGGCGCCGCATAGCGGATCGGCACGATCGAGTAGCCGACGCCGGCGGTCACGATCACGTCCGTCCGCCGGCCGAGCTTGTAGCGGCCGTCGACGAATCGGGTCTCGATCCGCGCGAGCGGCACGTGCACGACGCCGACGACCGGATTCACCTGACCACCGTGCGTGTGCGCGGCCAGGACGAGGTCGACCTGGTCGGCGAGCAGGTCGGCGAGGTGACGATCGAGCTGATGGGTGACCACGATCGAGTAGTCCGCCGTCGACGTCGCCGCCACGAGCGACGCGATCGCCGCGGCGTCGGTGCGAGCGATGTAGTTGTAGTCGAGGAACAGCACCGCGATACGCTTGTCGCCGTGCTGGAACCAGCGCACCTCGTTGGCGAGCATCGTGACGCCGTGCCGTTTCATCGCGGCCTCGAGCTCGCCGACGCTGCGATCGCGATCGACGTACGCGAAGTGCTCGTGGTCGCCGCGGACCGAGAACGTGCCGAGCGGGCTGTGCAGCGTCCCGGCGGCCGCGGCTGCCGCCTCGATGTGGTCCGGCCCCGTGTTGATCCAGTCGCCGCCCGACAGCACGAGATCGGGCTGGGTTCGATTGACGGCCGCGTAGAGCTCGCGCGCGCGATCGCCGTCGGTGAAGGCATCCTGCTGGATGTCGGCGAGGAACGCGATCCGCAGCGGGCGCTCGGCGGCGCTCCCACCTCCGACCTCGAAGTGGCGCATGCGAACGTCGCCACGCTCGACGAGGATCCGGACCGGCGTGTAGAGCGCGAACGCGCCGAGGACGACGAGGCCACCGATCGCGCGCAGCCGAGCCGCGCTCGCCTCGCCGCGGCGCCGGCCCACGACCAGGCTCGCGAGATCGAGCGCGAGCAGCCACGGGATCGACTGCAGCACGACGAGCACGCTCAGGATGAACGGAATGCCGAGCGCGAGCGACGCGGTCACCCCGTCGAAGCGCGGGATCGTTGCCCGATCCATCAGCCGCGAGAGCACGACGGCAACGATCACGAGCACCGGAAATCCGAACAGCAGCCACACCACGAGCCAGCGCACGATCCGGATCCGGCGGCTTCGCACACCGAGATGCGTGAGTGCCTGCGTCAGCCGGCGACGCACGTAGAGGCCACACACCGTGACGAGCGCGAGGCCGATCAGGACGAGGATGAACCACACGCTGCCTGCAGTATGGCACCGGGCCGCGTTTGCGCAGCTCGGCGCGACGCCTCATCCCGTCTGGCCGGGCGGGCTGAGCGGCGGCGGCGTGTCGGCGTCGCCTGCCGCGCGGCGGCGGAACAGCGCCACTCGCGCGAGCAGCAGCGTCGTCACGGGAACGGAGATCGCGAGCAGGATGATGATGAGCCACGGGTGCAGCACGGGCCGCGACTCGAGCGTCGAGAAGTAGAGGATGCCGGCCAGGGTCACCGTCCACGTGCCGAACGTGTAGGCGAGGGCAGGCGGGTGCATGCGCAGGAAGAAGTCCGGCAGGCGCAGAAAGCCGATCGCGGAGATCACGACGAACAGCCCGCTCGCCACGACCAGTGCGGCGACCGTCACGTCCACCCAGGTCGGGACCTGCGTCATTCGATCACCTCGCCGCGCAGGATGAACTTCGCCATCGCCGACGAGCTCACGAAGCTGAACAGCGCGACCAGCAGCGCGGCATCGAAGTACACGTCGCTGCGGAAGCGGATGCCGAGGACGAGCAGCACGAGCAGCGCGTGGAGGTAGAGCAGGTCGAGCGCGAACACGCGATCCTGCGCGCGCGGCCCGCGGACCAGCCTGACGAGGACGAGCACCGATGCGAACGCATAGCAGCCGAGCGCGAAGGTGATGGCAGTGGGCAGTAGGGAGCTCATTCGAAGATCTCCTTCAGAGGCTTCTCGTAGCGAGCCTTGAAGCGCGTGACAAACGCGCTTTCCTCGTCGATGTTCCAGACGTGCAGCAGCAGTGCGCTGCGATCGAGCGCGAGCTCGGACCACACCGTGCCGGGCACGACCGTCGTCACCATCGATAGCGCCGCGAGCCCGAGCGGGTCGCGGAGCTCCAGCGGGATGACCACGAACATCGCGTTGGGACGTCGCCAGCGCCACGTGAGGACGTCCCACGCGATCTCGAGGTTCGACATCACCACGTCGTAGGCGACCGCCACGAGGAAGCGTGCGATCACCAGCGGTCGCCTCACCCGGACCCGCGTCGGCCGTAGCTTCGACGTCGCGATCGGGACCACGATCGCGAAGCCGAGCGCGAGCAGCACGTGGCCCGCCGCGATCGACCGCGCCAGCGCGAGCCACAGTGCGAACAGCGCGGCGGATGCCAGGGGCGCGGGGAGGAGCCTGCGGCGAAGCGTCACGGCGTCCCGTCCTCGGCTGGCTGCGCCGGTCGCGGGAGGGCTCTCGTCGACATCACGCGGTCGACGTAGGACCGAGGCGAGTGGAGCTCCGCCGCGGTCGCGCGCGTGTAGCGCATGACGGGCTCCGCGAACACGGTGAGGGCCACGCACGACAGAAGGAGCGTGACGACCGCGATCGCCTCCGCCGACTTCACCTGGGGCGGAGAGCGGCGACCCGTCGACCACAGCGACCGGATGCTTGCCCTCGCCAGCGAGACGGTCGCGGCGAATCCGGAGAGCAGGAGGAGCCCCAGCATCAGCCAGCCCGCCACGGACACGCTGCCGCCGGTCGCGTGCACGTCGCCTTCGCTGCCGAGGATCGAGCTCAGCAACGAGAACTTCGCGACGAACCCCGAGAGCGGCGGCAGGCCCGCCACGACGAGTGCGCACGACATGAACGCCAGGCCGAGCAGCGCGATGGAGACCGGAAACGCGCGACCGACGAGTGGCACCTGCGCATCGTCGAGGTTGGTGTCCTCTCCGGGATCGATGTCCTCGTATCGCTGCTGCCCCGTGATCCCGATGCGCTCGATGAGCTCGACGAGGAGAAACAGCGCGCTCACCGCGAGCGTCGCGCTCACCAGGTAGAACAGCGCCGCGGACGTCACGCTGAGAGTCCCTGCTCCGATCGCCGCGAGCAGGGTCCCCGACGACACGATGATCGAGAAGCCGGCGATGCGATCGAGGCGCACGGTGGTCATGAGCCCGATCGCCCCGCCCGCCATCGTCGCGAGTCCCCCGTAGAGGATCACCGACTCGCCGAAGTGTGCCGATGGTTCCGTACCGTCCGAGAAGAACAGCGTCCACAACCGGAGCAGCGTGTAGATGCCGACCTTCGTCATCACCGCGAACAGTGCGGCCACCGGCGCCGTCGCGGCTCCGTAGGCGGGCACGAGCCAGGCGTTGAGCGGCCAGATCGCCGCCTTGATCAGGAACGCGAGCGCGAGGATCGTCGATCCGGCATACAGGAGTCCGCGATCGGCGAGCGGCACGAGCGCGAGCTTGCTGGCGATGTCGGCCATCGAGAGCGTGCCGAGCACGCCGTAGAGCACGGCGAGGCCGACGAGGAACAGCGACGACGCGAGCAGGTTCACCGCGATGTAGTGCAGGCCCGAGCGCACGCGCGCGACACCCGAGCCATGCAGCTGCAGCCCGTAGGACGCCGCGAGCATGACCTCGAAGAACACGAACAGGTTGAACAGGTCGCCGGTGAGAAACGCCCCGTTCAGGCCCATCAGCTGGATCTGGAACAGCGGATGGAAGTGCACGCCGACGCGCGCCCACGCCGCCTCCGCGTACAGCGCGGAGCAGAGGCTCACGACGCCGGTCAACACCAGCATGAGCGCGGAGAGCCGGTCGGCGACGAGCACGATCCCGAATGGCGCCTCCCAGTTCGACGCCAGGTACACGCCCATCCCGCCATCGCCGTCGGCGCGTCGCATGATCGCGATCGCCACGATGAGCCCCGTCGACGTGGCCGTGACGTTGAGCAGCGATTTGATGCGCCGTCGTTGCTCGCCGAGCAGCACCATGATCGCTGCCGTCACGAGCGGCAGGATGATCGGCACGATCATGAGGTGCGAGAGGATCGCGTTCACGAGTCCTCTTCCTTGATGCCGTCGACGTGGTCGGTGCTGCTCAGGCCGCGCGACGCGAGGAGCACGACGAGAAACAGCGCGGTGGTCGCGAAGCCGATCACGATCGCCGTGAGAACGAGAGACTGCGGCATCGGATCGGTGTAGTGCTCGAGGTCGGGGGGGACGCCCGGCTTCACGAGCGGCGGCTGATCGATGTAGATGCTCCCCATGCTGAAGATGAACAGGTTCACCGCGTAGGAGAGCAGGGTGAGCCCCATGACCACCTGGAACGTTCGCGGACGAAGCACGAGCCAGACGCCCGCTCCGCCGAGCACGCCGATGACGCATGCGAGGACGGCTTCCATCTAGCTGTCCTCGGCTTTCGGCGGTTCCGCGGGCTTTTGCTGGGCTCGCCCGCGGTGCGCACGCACGGACTGGTGCGCGAGCGCGGTGAGGATGAGCAGCGTCGCGCCGACGACCACGGAGAACACGCCGAGATCGAAGAACGTCGCGCTCGGCAGATGCACCTCGCCGACGAGCGGCAGCGTGGCGTGGAACGTACGCGACGTGAGGAACGGATAGCCACACGCGACCGCAGCGAGCCCGGTGAGCGCGGCGAGCAGCAGGCCGACCGCGATCCAGCGCGGCGGGTTGAGACGCGCGCGCCGCTCCGTCCATCGCGTTCCGGCGACGATGTACTGCGTGAGCATCGCGATCGCGACGACGAGGCCGGCGACGAAGCCGCCGCCGGGGGCGTTGTGTCCGCGCAGCAAGAAGTGCGCGGCGACGACGAGGGACACCGGAAGGAGCAGACGCGCGATGATCGAGGGAACCATCATGTAGCCGCGGGCCGCTTCGTCCGCGGCGCCCGGCTTCAGGAGGTCGGTCACGACGTCGGTCGGCAGGATCCGCTGCTGCTGGGGCTGCTCGACGCTCTCGGCCGGCGGCCGAAACCGACGCAGCAGTGCGTAGACCGTGAGCGCCACGGTGCCGAGCACCGTGATCTCCCCGATCGTGTCGAGCGCACGAAAGTCGACGAGCATGACGTTCACGACGTTGGTGCCACCTCCGTCGGGAAGCGCGTGCTCGAGGAAGAACGGCGAGATGCTGTGCGGGGCCGGGCGCGTCAGCATCGCGTACGAGAGCGCAGCGAGGCCACCGCCCGCGCCGATCGCCAGCGCCAGATCACGGCCGCGCCGCAACCGGTCGCGGATCGTGACGCGCTCGCGGATCGTCTCGTTTCGCATGGGCAGCCAGCGCAGCCCGAGGAGGAACAGCGTCGTCGTGACGACCTCGACGACGATCTGGGTGAGGGCGAGATCGGGGGCCGAGAACCACGCGAACGTGACGCACGTGACGAGGCCGGCGCCGCCCATCAGCGTGATCGCGACGAGCCGGTGAAACTTCGCCAGGAGCGCCGCGGCCACTGCGCAGACGGCGCCCGTGACCCACAGGAGCACGAACGCCGGTGACGTCGGCAGGCGCTCGCGCTCGCCCCACGCGAGCGGGACCGTGCGCGTCGCGAGGAACCCGAGCACGACGGCGACCGCGATGATCGCGAACACCTGCGTCTGCAGCCGGCGCGTCGCGACGACGCGAAGGGCTCGTCGCGACATGCGGGTGATCGCGACCAGCGTGCTCTCGAACAGGCGTCTGCCGTCGAGCCGACCGACGAGCGGCGCATCCTCGAGACGGCCTCGCTTGTGCTGCTTGCGGAGCCACAGGTAGCCGGCGATGCCGACCGCGATCGCGACGAAGCTCATGACGAGCGGCAAGTTGAACCCGTGCCAGATCGCGAGGCTGTACTCGGGCAACACCCCGCCGACGACCGGACGAGCTGCCGCGGCGAGCGAGGGCCCGATCGAGGCCGCGGGCGCGACGCCGACGATGATGCAGCTGAGGACCAGGAGCTCGATCGGTGTGCGCATCCAGCGCGGCGCCTCTTCGGGCTGGCGAGGCAAGTCCTTCGCCGGGGGGCCGAAGAAGACGTCGTAGCCGAAGCGCAGCGAGTAGACGACCGCGAAGATGCCCGCGAGCGTCGCGAGCGCGGGGAGCGCCCCCTCGATCCCGGGATGCGAGGACAAGAACACCGTCTCGGCGAAGAACATCTCCTTCGAGATGAAGCCGTTGAGCAGCGGCACGCCGGCCATCGCTGCACTGGCGACCAGCGCGAGCATCCCGGTGCGCGGCATGCTGCGCATCAGGCCACTCAGGCGACGGATGTCGCGCGTTCCGGTCTCGTGGTCGATGACGCCGGCGGCCATGAACAGCGACGCCTTGAACGTCGCGTGGTTCATGATGTGAAACACACCCGCGACGGCCGCGAGCGGGCTGTTCAACCCGAACAGGAGCGTGATCAGCCCGAGGTGGCTGATCGTCGAGTAGGCGAGCACGCGCTTCAGGTCGTTCTGGAACATCGCGACGTACGCGCCGAGCAGGAGCGTGGCCATGCCCGCACCGCCGACCAGCCAGAACCACAGGTCGGTCCCCGACAGCACCGGCCAGAACCGCGCGAGCAGGAACACACCTGCCTTCACCATCGTCGCCGAGTGCAGGTACGCGGAGACCGGCGTCGGCGCAGCCATCGCCTGCGGAAGCCAGAAGTGGAACGGAAACTGCGCACTCTTCGTGAGCGCGCCGAGCAAGATGAGGACGAGCGCGACGGGGTAGAGCGGATGTGCTCGCACCTGCTCGCCGGCCGCGAGCACCGCATCGAGGTCGTAGCTGCCGACGATGTGCCCGAGGAGGATGACGCCGCCGAGCAGCGCGAGCCCACCACCGCCGGTCACGACCAGGGCCATGCGTGCACCGCGCTGCGCGTCCCGGCGGTGATGCCAGTAGCCGATGAGCAAGAACGAGACAAGGCTCGTCAGCTCCCAGAACACGACGAGCTGGATGAGGTTGCCCGAGACGACGACGCCGAGCATCGCCCCCATGAACGCGAGGAAGAATGCGTAGAAGCGCGCGACTGGATCCTCCGGCGACATGTAGTAACGCGCGTAGAGCGAGACGAGGGCGCCGATGACGGTGACGAGCACGGCGAACATCCAGGCGAAGCCGTCGATCCGGAATGTCAGCTCGAGGCCGAGTGACGGCACCCACTCGATCGTCTCGCGGATCACGCCGCCATCACGCACCTCGGGATACAGGCTGATGACGAGGCCGGCGGCGACGAGGGACACGAGCCCTGCGCAGGCCGCGAGCACGGTGCGAGCGCGAGTCGGCAAGAGCGCGGTCGCAATGCTCCCGATGAACGGCAGCAGGACGAGGGCGATCACGCGCATGAGCGCGCGACTCTAACAGGCGATATTGGATCGCGCCCGCATCACGCGAGGCCGAACAGCCCGCTGTGCTCTCTCGCCACACTGCAGCCCGCGCTGATGGGGCGGCCTTCCCGAGGTACGGTAGCGACGTGGCGGCGCGACCAGGTGCGAGCGAGGGACGACGATGAGCATCGCGACGCTGGCGTCGCCGGGAGTGTGGGTCGCGTTCGGCGCGCTCGTCATCGCGGTGCTCGCGATCGACCTCGGCATCTTCAATCGCAAGGCCCACGTCGTCGGACCGCGTGAAGCGCTGGTGTGGACGGGCGTCTGGATCGCGCTCGCGCTCGGGTTCAGCGTCTTCGTCTGGGTGCGGTTCGGTGCCACCGCCGGCGAGGAGTTCATCAGCGGCTACGCGATCGAGAAGGCGCTGTCCGTCGACAACCTGTTCGTCATGTACGCGATCTTCACCACATTCTCCGTCCCGCCGCTCCATCAGCGACGCGTGCTGGTCTGGGGAATCCTCGGTGCGGTCGTGATGCGCACGATCATGGTGTTCGCGGGAGTCGCGCTGCTCGCGCGATTCCACTGGCTCATCTTTGTCTTCGGCGGCTTCCTCGTCCAGACCGGCATCAAGATGGCCGTTCGCAAGGACGAGAAGGTTCACCCCGAGAACAGCCGCCTCTTGAAGCTCGTCAAGAAGGTCCTTCCGATCACCGGCGAGTTTCATGACGGACGGATGTTCGTCCGCGTCGGCGGTGCGCTCACCGCGACGCCGCTCCTGCTCGCGCTCGTCGCGATCGAAGCCTCGGATGCGGTGTTCGCCGTCGACTCGATCTTCGCGATCTTCGCGATCACGACGGACCCGTTCATCGTCCTCACCTCGAATATCTTCGCGATCCTCGGCCTGCGTTCGCTCTACTTCGTGCTCGCGGGCGCCGCGGCGCGCTTCCGGTACGTGCAGCCCGGCCTTGCCCTCGTGCTGGTGTTCGTCGGTGTGAAGATGGCGGCATCCGACTGGGTGAAGGTTCCAGTCCTGCTGTCGCTCGGCGTGATCGTGGTTCTCGTCGGCGGCTCGATCGTCGCGTCGGTCGCGAGCAACGCGCGCGAGCGCGATCGATCGTGAGCGTTCTCGCGCGAGACGCACCGCTTGCGCGATCGTGCGGAGCGGCCAATCCGCCAATTCCTGGTAGACCTGACCCATGGCTCGCAGCGTCCTTCTCGCCACCGATCTCGATCGCCGTACCGACCGCGCGATGGACCGTGCTGTCGCGCTCGCGAGTGAATGGCAGGCGCGCCTCGTCATCGCGCATGCGATCGAGGGCAGCCTCGAGGACTGGCCGCGGTCGCGATCGAAGGATCCGCGTGCCGCGGCGGCAGACCGCATTCGCCGCGACCTTCGCGAGCCCGTGCCGGACGAGCTCGAGCTCGTCATCGAGCGTGGCGACGCCGTGAAGCTCATCCTCGACACGATCAAGCGGCACGATTGCCAGCTCGTCGTCACCGGGGTCGCGCGAGTGTCGCCGTTCGGGTTCGCGTCGGCGGGCGCGACCGTCGACGCGCTGGCGCGACTGTCTCCCGTTCCGGTGCTCGCCGTGAAGATGCGGCCGAACCAGCCCTATCGGAACGTGGTCGTCGCGACGGACTTCTCCGACGCCTCGCGCGACGCGCTGGTCACCGCGCTCGAGATGTTCCCGGCGGCGGAGATCACGCTGTTCCATGCGTTTCACGTCGTCTACGAGAGCTTCATGGACGACAAGGTGGCCGCCCGAGACGCCGAGGAGCGTCATGCCGACGAGAAGGCACGCGAGTTCCTGGCGAGCACGCCGATCGGTGACCGCAAGGTCGAGATCCGTTCGGTGCACGGGGCACCCGAGCACGCGTTGCGCCAGCTCGTCGCCGCGGCCGGCGCGGACCTCGTCGTCGTCGGCACGCGCGGACGAGGGATGATCGGTCAGCTCCTCCTCGGGAGCGTCGCGCGCACGATCGTCGCCGAGGTGCCGGTCGACATCCTGATCGCATCGAACCGCGCGATGGCCTCCTAGCGATCGTAGTCGCCGCTGGCTTCGGGCTGATAGCGAAGGTCGACCACGCGGATGCGCTTCGTTCCGTTCGGCATCGGCCACTCGATCGCCTGATTCACGCGCAGCCCGAGCAGCGCGGTCCCGAGCGGTGCGAGCACGGACACGAGCCCCCTCGAGGCATCGGCATCCTTCGGGTAGACGAGCGTGACGCTCCGCTTCTGGGACGTCGCGCAGTCCTCGTAGACGACCTCGCTGTTCATCGTGACGACGTCGGCAGGCACCGCGCGCTGGTCGACGATGACCGCCCGGTGGAGCTCCATCTCGAGAGACTCCGAGGCAGGCGTGTCGTACTGATCGAGCACCGGCAGGAGCCGCTGCAGATCGATGTTCGTGATGATGATGTCGGTCTCGAGGTTGCGCATGGGGAGCTCCACGGTGATGCCGCCGGCCAGCTCGGCGGCCGGTCGGTGCGCGGGCGGTGCGGAAGCACTCAGCCAAGAGCCGCAGCGTCCGGCATCGCCGCGCACGAACGTGCGCAGCGCGGATCGAACGCGTGGTAGCTCATGAGCTGACACTAGGTCATTCGCGCTCGATGTCAACACGGCGAGCGCGACTGCGTGTCGACGGGCACCACGCTGCGCCATTGGCGTAGCGCGCGTGCGCCGATGGCGCGGTGTCTTTTCAGGCTTCGGCGCGACGCCGTTCCAGCTTTGCCTGATGGCCGCGATCCGACGTCGCGGTCAGCATGCCTTCCATGCGCATCGCGATTCCCAAGGAGATCATGGCCAACGAGCGGCGAGTCGCCGCGACCCCCGAGACCGTGACGAAGTACCGGGCGCTCGGCCACGAGGTGTTCGTCGAGAAGAGCGCCGGTGCCGGCATCTACGCCGACGACGAGGCGTATCGCAAGGCAGGCGCAACGATCGTCGCCGACACGGCGAGCCTGTTCTCCGGTGCCGACCTCCTGCTCAAGGTGAAGCAACCGATGTTCAACGCGGCGCTCGGGCGACACGAGGCCGACATGCTCACCGGCGCGAGCACGCTCATCACGTTCTTGCATCCGGCGTCCCCCGACAGCCACGACATGGTTCGCAAGCTGCGCGACCGCGGCGTCACGTCGTTCACGATGGACGGCATCCCGCGCATCACCCGCGCGCAGCCGATGGACGCGCTCACCTCGATGAGCACGTGCACCGGGTATCGTGCCGTCCTCGACGCCGCCCGTCATCTGCCTCGGTTCATGCCGATGCTCGCGACCGCGATCGGTACGGTCCGGCCCGCCGAGGTCCTCGTGATCGGTGCCGGCGTCGTCGGCCTCCAGGCGATCGCAACGGCGAAGCGACTCGGCGCGATCACGCACGCATGGGATATCCGCGCCGCTGCGCGCAACGACGCCGCGAGCCTCGGCGCGAAGGTCGATGGCTTCGAGATTCCCGACCAGGTCGCGCTCGCACCCGGCGGCTACGCCCAGGCGCTCACCGCGGACTGGCTCGCACGCGAGCGGGCCGCGATCGCGCCCTTCGTGAGCAAGGTCGACGTCGTCGTCTGCAGCGCGCTCGTCCCCGGCAGCACGGCACCGATGCTCGTGACCGCCGACATGGTCCGGTCGATGAAGCCGGGCGCCGTGATCGTCGACGTGTCGATCGATCAGGGCGGCAACTGCGAGCTCACCGAGGCCGGCGAGGAGATCGTGGTGCAGGACGTCATCGTCAGCGGCATCCAGAACATTCCGGGCCGCATGCCGGTCCACTCGACCTGGCTGTACGCGGAGAACATGTACCGGTTCGTCGAGAATCTCCTGAAGGGCGGGGGGCGGCCCGATCTCGACGACGAGATCGTCGCGGGCTCGCTCGTGACGATGAACGGCCGGATTCACTACAAGCCGGCGCTCGCGGTGATCGGCGAGAACTGACGTGAGCGGCATCGTCATCCTGATCCTCGTGTTCGGGGCGTCGTTCGCGGTCGGCTACGTGCTGATCTCGAAGGTGCCGCCGCTGCTGCATACGCCGCTGATGTCGATGACGAACGCACTGTCGGCCGTCACGATCATCGGCGCGTTGCTCGTGTTCTCCGGGGACGTGTCGCCGACGGTCGCGATCCTCGGGGGCATCGCGGTCGCGACCGCCGCGTTCAATCTCGCCGGCGGGTACGCGGTCACCGATCGCATGCTGCGGATGTTCCGTCGCGGCGGAGCGCACGAGCGATGAGCCCGCTGCACGTCGTCGCGAACATCGCGATCATCGCGCTCCTCGTCGTCGGGATCGGTTCGTTCCGGACCCCGCGTGGCGCGCGACGCGGAAACCACGCGGCAGCTCTCTCGCTCGTTGCCGCGATCGCGCTCGTGATCGCCCAGCGCGGCGTCACGGAGCCCTGGATCGTCGTCCTCTCCGCCTCGATCGGCGTGCTCGCCGGCATCGCGGTCGCATACCGGGCGAGCATGACGGCCATCCCGGCGGTCGTCGCGTTCCAGCACGGCATGGGCGGCGCCGCCGCCGTCCTCGTGTCGGCGATCGAGCTCACCGACGCCACCACGGCGCTGTCGACCGTCGCCAAGCTCAGCGGGCTCATCG
>JAEWJO010000256.1 GCA_023386455.1 Pseudomonadota bacterium
CCGGAGGCTACCCAGTACTGCTGGCACGAGAGCCCTCCCGCAAGCCGTGTGCGGGAAAACCGCACGCACGGTTTCTACGGGGGTCGTACGGAAACTCCAAAAGAGGGAAAGTAGATCTACCAATGCGAGCCCTTGCAGGATTGATCCTCGTCGCCGCGTGTTCGTCCCAGCCGAAGATGACGGTGCCGGCGCCGCCGACCTCGTCGATCGATCAGCCGGCACCGGCGGTCGCGACGCCGACGACGCCCGAGCCCGCCGTGCCGGCCCCGTCGGTCGAGAAGGTCGACGTCGATACTCCGAAGACGACCGTCGCCGGCCATCGGTTCATCTTGCCGGCGGGCTGGTCGATGTCCGTGCGCGGCCAGGCGACGCTGCTGACGCCACCCGAGGGCGGCTCGACGATCGCGCTCGTCGACGTCCAGGCAAAGGATGCCGACCACGCGGTGACGCTCGGCTGGCAGACGTACGACCCCGGCAAGAAGTACACGGTCAAGGTCGCGACCGGGGCGGCCGATCACGATGGCTGGTCGGAGATCCGCGGCTACGAGTACCAGGTCTCGCCGAACGAGAAGCGCGCGATCGGCGCGCAGGCGATGTACGCGAACGGAGGCTGGCTCGTCATCGTGCTCGATGTGGCGTTGAACGTCGCGGAGAAGCGAGGCAGCCAGCTCGGCCTCGTGTTCGGCAAGCTGCTGCCGAAGGGCTACGAGCGCGAGACGTTTGCCGGCAAGCAGGCGAACAAGCTCGACGCGGCGCGCATCGCGGAGCTCGGCAAGTTCGTCGAGACGTCCGAGAAGCTGCTCGGCGTGCCCGGCGTGTCGTTCGGCATCGTCCAGGACGGCAAGGTCGTGTTCGCCGGCGGCTTCGGCGTGCGCAAGCTCGGCAAGCCCGCGAAGGTCGACGCCGACACGAAGTTCATCGTCGCGTCGAACACGAAGGCGTTGACGACGCTGATGCTCGCGAAGCTCGTCGACGAGAAGAAGCTGACGTGGGAGACGACCGCGGCGAGCCTCTTGCCGCAGTTCAAGCTCGGCGATGCCGACACGACGTCGAAGGTGATGGTGAAGCACCTGATCTGCGCGTGCACCGGGATGCCGCGCCAGGACATGGAGTGGCTGCTCGAGTTCAAGAACCTGACACCCGAGGGCGCGCTCGCGACGCTCGCGACGATGCAGCCGACGAGCAAGTTCGGCGAGCTGTTCCAGTATTCGAACCCGCTCGCCGCGGCGGCCGGCTTCATCGGGGGCCACGTCGCGTTCCCGAAGCTCGAGCTCGGCAAGGCGTACGACGAGGCGATGCGGACGCGGGTGTTCGGCCCGCTCGGCATGACGGCGACGACGTTCGACTACAAGAAGGCAGAGGCGGGCAACGCGGCGGCGGCGCACGCGCCGGACATCGACGGCAAGCCGGCGCTCGCGGCGCACGAGATCAACTACTCGGTCCTCGCGCTGCGGCCGGCGGGCGCCGCGTGGAGCACCGTGCGCGACATGCTGAAGTACGTGCAGATGGAGCTCGCCGAGGGCAAGCTGCCGAGTGGCAAGCAGTACGTCTCGAAGGAGGCGCTGCTCGCACGTCGTGCGCCGCAGGTCGCGGTCGGCGAGGGGCACACGTACGGCATGGGCCTCATGGTCGACACGAAGTACGGCGTCACGGTCGTCCACCACGGCGGCGACATGATCGGCTTCCACAGCGACATGATCTGGCTGCCCGAGCACGGCGTCGGCGCGGTGATCCTGACGAACGGTGATCCGGGCTGGATCATCCGCACGATGTTCCGGCGCAAGCTGCTCGAGGTCCTGTTCGACGGCAAGCCGGAGGCCGATGCCGAGGTCTCGGCGCAGGCGAAGACCTGGTTCGAGTCGCTGGCCGCGAACCGCAAGCTCATGACCGTCCCGGCGGACGCCGCCGAGGTCGCCAAGCTCGCGCCGGCGTATGCCAACGGCTCGCTCGGCGAGATCACGGTCGGCAAGGTCGGGTCGGCGACGGTGTTCGATTTTGGTGAGTGGAAGAGCGAGGTTGCGTCGCGCAAGAACCCCGATGGCTCGATCTCGTTTCTGACGACAAAGCCGGGCATCGCCGACCTCGAGCTGGTCGTCGGGTCCGCCTCGGGTAAGCGCACGCTCGTCCTGCGGGATCCGCAGCACGAGTACGTGTTCGTCGAGAAATAGCGAGGCGGGGAAGGGCGTTGCCTTCCACAAGATGCCCTCCACCTCCGACGTGATTCGTGCCGATTTCGATCGGATCGCGTCGTGCTCCGAAAGGCTTCCCGACATGCTCGAGCCGAGCGCGCAGCGGCTCGTCGCCGAGGCCCCGTTTCGCGGTCGCGTCCTCGAGATCGGCTGCGGTACGGGCGCGGTCGCGCGCGAGCTGGCCGCCAAGCGCGGCGCCAAGGTCACCGCGATCGACCTCTCGCCGAGGATGATCGACATCGCCCGCGTTCGCACCAACGAGACGCTCGGCATCGAGTACCGCGTCGCCGACATCATGGCGCTGTCGCCGCGCGGGTTCGATGCGGTCGTCACCTGCAACACGCTCCACCACCTGCCGCTCGCCGAGGTCGCCGAACGGATGGCCGAGGCCGTCGTTCCCGGTGGCCGCATCCTGATCGCCGACCTGTTCGACGCGCGCGGATTCTCCGCGCTGCCGTACAACGCGCTGTCGTGGGCGTTCCGGCCGACGCGTGTCGATGACATCGAGTCGGTGAAGGCGTGGGCAGCACACTCGCAGAACGATCGGATCCAGGACCTCCGTGCGATCAAGACCACATTGCGTGAGGTCCTGCCCGGGGTTGCCATCCGGCGCCACCTCGGCTGGCGCTACACCGCGATCTGGCAGAAGACGTAGCGCTATAATGGTCGGGTGGTGGATGCGGCCCTGTCGGGGGCGGACCGGCGTGCGCTGGCGTGGGAGGCGATCGACTACGCGAACGCGACGCCCGCCAATCGGTTCGTCGCGCCCGAGGATCACTGGCCGCAGTTCGCCGCCGTCCCGCTGACGCTCGCGCAGCGCCACGGCATGAACAACCTCGCGCTGCGTTTCTCGTGCGAGATGGTCGCGCACTTCGAGCGCTACGTCGTCGACTACCTCGAGACGAAGACGGCGCGATTTCGCGACGCGCTGCCCGCCAAGGCGGCCCGGCGATTCGCGGCCGACGAACGCAACCACATCGCCGGATTCGTGCGGCTGCTCGCGGTGCTCCGTCCGTCGGCCTATCGCGACGGTCAGCTCGCGTTCTTCCGGCAGGGCTTCTGGGATCGGCTCGTCGTGAAGCTGTCGCCCGCGGTGACGTTCTTCGTCGCGACCGATCTACTCGAGGAGATGTTCCTCCACCTCCACCCGGTGATGGAGGCGCGACCCGACCAGACGCTACCCGCGGCGCGCGAGGTGATGGCACTGCACGCGAGTGACGAGAAGAGTCACCTCGCGATGGACGACGTCGTGCTGCGCAAGCGCGGCGCGCGGATGTGGAGGTGGACGTTCGCGCTCCAGGCGCTCGCGAGCCTCCTCATCATCCTCGTCGTCGATCGCAAGACGCAGCGCGCGTGGAAGCGTGCCGTCCACGCGCACGCCGGGGAGCTCGATCTGTCGCCGTGCGCGACGAGGGCGCTCGCG
>JAEWJO010000361.1 GCA_023386455.1 Pseudomonadota bacterium
GTGTTGGTTCGGCTGTCCACGCCGGTTTGCACCGGTTCGCCGTCGATTATCGATGGCCTGCGAATGCGTTTGCCCAGCTGGCCACGACAAAGGTAGCGCTCACGTCCACGGCGCCGTCAACGGCCACGCTCGCGTCGACGTCCGTTTCGGGATCGAAACCAGCTAGCTGCGCGTTACCCGAAAACAAAGATGGGGTGCAGCGGCTTGGTTTCCGCTGCACCCCAAAACGAGCACGACCGTTCGACCGTGGGACGATCTATCCCCTACGATTTACGTAGGTGGGCTCCACATAATCCTTCGGGCTTCCCGACGAGCGGGCGTGCACTCCCGGAACAGAGGCAGATCCCTGGATAGCAGATGTAGGAGACAGTTTCGCCCCGGGTCTCGCATCGAACCGCCGGTGCTCTGAAGATGAAATTACGGTCGACGATCGAATTCGTCAACCGCAAAAAAGCGCAGTCGATCACTTCTCACGATCAGAACCGACCGGTGATCGCGAATCCAACTTCACGCGAGGATCCAGTCGGTATAATTCGCGCCTCTTCGCGCGGTGCGGTGAACAGCAGCACGGTGCCGGTGAGCGACGCGGCGACACCGATACCGCCGACGACCGTCGCGACGTTGCCCAGCAGCTTCGACCGATCGGCGACCTCGACGCCGTGCGCGTTGCACACGCGATTGGCATCGCAGTCGCCATCGTCGAACAGCTTGTCGTAGCTGAACCAGGCGTACCCGGCGACCGCGCTCGCGGCGACGACGAGGCCGACGCCGCTCCACAGCGCGACCTTGCCATAGGTCTTGCGCGGGCTCGCCTGCACGACCTTCGCGGTCGGAAGCTCCAGGACCGGGAGCGTCAGGTCGAGGTGACCCGCGACCGCGATCGTGAACGTCGACTGATACGGGAGTCGACCCGGCGCGGTCATCACGACCTCGTGACGTCCCGGATCGATCGGAAACTCCTTCGTCTCGAGCGCGACGACGTCGTCGTCGATCAACAGCTTGGTGTCGGGAGCGGGCGGCGCGGCGAGCACGATCGCGACGGTCGGCACCTGCGCCATCAGCGATGCGATGTGCTCCTGCGCGGCCTGGCGCGGCTCCTTCAGGTCGGCCTCGGTGGCGCGATCGTAGGCCTCGCGGAACAGCTTCAACGCCGACGCGACCTTGCCGCTGCGCTCGTTGCACAGGCCGAGGTTCAGCAGCGTGCCGACCGCACGTGGATCCTTCAGCAGCGATGCCTCGAACTTCGCGCATGCCTCGTCGGGCTTGCCGTCCGCGAGCAGCTTGCGTCCGTCCTCGAACAGCTGAACGGCCTCGGGCTTGTCGCCCGGCTGCGCGCCGGCGTGCGTGACGCCGAGCACGAGCGCGAACGCGACGACAGACAGCGACAGGGCGAGACGCACGTGCAGATCGTATCAGGTATGATCGTCGTGATGGGCCGGCTGCTCGGGATGGTGCTGCTGCTCGCCGGCTGCAATCAGCTCCTCGGCATCGACGACGTGACCGCGCAACAGGATCCGCTGCGCGACACGGACGGCGACGGCACGCCCGACATCGAGGACAACTGCCCGTCGGTCGCGAACCCCGACCAGACGGACAGTGACGGTGACAACCGCGGCGACGCCTGCGACGAGGTGTGCAACGCGAGCGATGTCGACAGCGACCACGACGGCACGCCCGACAACTGCGACCTCTGCCCGACGGTGCCGACCGCCGGGCAACACGACGAGGACAGCGACGGTATCGGCGACGAGTGCGACAACTGTCCGGCGACCGCGAACGCGACCCAGTCGGCGATGGACGACCTCGACTCGCTCGGCGACGCGTGCGATCCGTTCGACAAGCTGTCGCTCCAGTCGCGGCTCGTGTTCGACGCGTTCGCCCCGTACGACCCGGCGGCGTGGACCGACACCGACGGTGTGTGGTCGGCGGATCCCGGCGGCGACGCGGTCGTGTCGGCGGTCAGCACGTCGCAGCAGCAGGGCCTGCGCGGCAAGACGAGCCTCGGCAGCGAGCCCTACTGGTACGTCGAGACCGCCGTGACGCTCGGCCCCACGCTCGGCAGGTCGGCAGACTCGGTCGGCATCGGGCTCGTCGACGCGAGCTCGACGAGCTTCCGCATCGCGTGCATGGTCTTCTGCAAGCCGGACTGTCAGCTGCTGCTCCAGCGCGATACCGAGACGATGAAGGGGAGCGTCGTCGTGTCGCCGGGAACGTACGTCATCCGGCTGATGGCGCAGAAGCCGAGCTTGACGCCGACGTATACCTGCGAGCTCCTCGGCGTCGACAAGGTGGTCATGCCGGCGATGCTCTCGGTGCTGCCGGGCGTGCCGACGCTGTTCTCGACCACGCCGAGCGAGTTCAGGTATGTCCACGCGGTTCGCTAGCCTCGGCCTCGTGCTCGCGCTGTCGGCGTGCAACGCGCTGCTCGGCATCGACGACGTCACCGGCCGCGCGTCAGATCGCGACGGCGACGGCTTCCCCGACAGCACCGACAACTGTCCCGATCGCGCGAACCCGCTCCAGGTCGACGTCGACGGCGATGGCATCGGCGACATCTGCAACTGCACGAACGCGGGCATCGACGACGATCACGACAGCGTCGACGACGGCTGCGACGAGTGCATCGGGCCCGGCTTTGTCGGCATGGACTCGAACGGCGACGGTATCGACGATGGCTGCACGCTCGTGTGTCCGAGCCCGAACGGGCTCGACATCGACGAGGACGGCATCGATGACGGCTGCGATGCGTGCAGGCGGGGTGCGCCGCACGACGAGGATCACGACGGCATCGCCGACGCCTGCGATACCTGTCCGTCGATCGTCGATCCAGCCCAGTCGCTCGGAGCCGACAGCGACAAGATCGGCGACCGCTGCGATCTGTCGCCCGACGAGGATAGCGAGATCCTGTTCGATCCGTTCACGGCCGAGCAGCCGATGCACTGGCAGACGAACGGCACCGAGTTCGTCGTCGCGAACGACGGCCTCGTCTTCACCGGCCCGGCCGGCTACGACCGGCCGACGGTGTACTCGCTGGCCGGCACGCAGATGGTCGCGGAGACGCTCGTGACGCCGGGCGCGGGCCTCCTCGCGCGGCCGCCGGGCCTGTTCGGCCAGGACCTCTGTGTCGTCGACGAGAACCGCTACCTCGTGCTCGAGCACGAGCGGAACTTCGTCCTCATGCGGATGTCGGTCGCGCCGGTACCGGGCAGCGGCCCCGTCCGGCTCCGGTTCTGGACGTCGAGCACGGCGTCGGAGTACCTGATCCACTGCGATGCGCTCGACCCGACCGGGACGATCATCTCGTCGACCGGAACGATCACCGCGAGCAGCGGACCGACGGGGCTCATCGGCGTCATCTCGCAGACGCCCACGGCGCGGTGGGAGTACTTCTGGCTGACCCAGAAGCGGATCTAGCCAGCTACCGATTCACGTCGTCCTTCGAGCCTTCGTGGCCGCGAGCGCGCCAGTTCGGCCCCTCGCCACCCTGCGTCGCTGTCGACTTGATGCCGCGGTCGAGCATCGAGCGCAGGCTCTCGATCGCATCGGCGCGGTCCTCGACCGGCTTGGCGTGTTCGCCGGTGTCCATGCGGATCGCGTCGCACGGGCACGCCTCGACGCACAGGCCGCAGACGACGCAGCGCAGCTCGTCGATCTCGAACACCGCGGGCTTCTTCTCGATGCCCTTGTTGTCGGTCTCCGCGGGGATGATCGTGATGCAGTGTGCCGGGCAGACCGTCGGGCAGCACATGCACGCGACGCAGCGAACGGCGCCGTCCTCGCGCAGCATGAGGCGATGCAGGCCACGGTACCGCTCCGGGTACGTGACCTTCTCCTCGGGGTACTGCACGGTCTCGATCTCGTTCTTCCACTTCTCGTCGACCGGCGCGCCGGCCTTGGCGCGCGCGCTCGCCTTGCGAAGCGGGAGGAACAGGTTGCGAGCAAAGTGCTTCAGCGTGATGCCGAAGCCCTTCGCGCTTGCCGCGAGGAAGCTCGAGTCAGCGCTCGTCGGCCGCACGACCTGGATCGTGCGCATGACCTTGCCGTTCTTCGACGTCCGGGTCGACAGGACCTTGGGGCCAAGGACCTCTTCCTCGTGGTGCTCGTCGTGTGCTGCGGACATGGTGAACGCCTCTACGTGGTGAAGATGAGCTTGATCAGCGCGGTCACCATGATGTTGGCGAGCGCCAGGGGGAGCAGCAGCTTCCAGCCGAGGTTCATCAGCTGATCGGCGCGGAAGCGCGGCAGGGTCCAGCGAACCATCAGCTGGAACCAGCAGAGGAGGATGACCTTCACACCGAACGCGGCGAACTGCAGGCCCGCGACCACACCGTGCGGCAGCGGGAGGAACCAGCCGCCCGCCGACACGTAGTGATCCGGCGAGACTTGCGACATGTAGCCGCCGATGCGGAACCCATCGGCATCGAGGAACGGCACCTGGTAGCCGCCGAAGAAGACGGTGCAGATGACGGCCGAGATGAAGACGATCTCGATGAACTCCGCGAGGAAGAACATGCCCCAGCGGATGCCGGAGTACTCGACGAAGTAACCGATGATCTCGGGCTCGCCCTCGGGGATGTCGAACGGTGCGCGCTTCGTCTCGGCGATCGCTGCCGTGAAGAACAGCACGAAGCCGACCGGCTGCCAGAGCCAGAGCCAGTTGAGCGGGTTCGACGGCGACATCGTCGCGCTCGCGCCGTGCGCGGCGATGAAGCCGGGCTCGAGGCTGCCCATGACGAGGAACGCGCCCATGAGCGAGAGGCCCATCGCGACCTCGTACGACATCATCTGCGACGAGCTACGGAGGCCGCCGAGCAGCGCCCACTTGTTGTAGCTGGCCCAGCCGGCGATCGTGCCGCCGTAGTTCGCGAGCGTGAGCACCGCGAAGTAGAAGATGAGACCCCAGTCGAACTGGAAGATCTGCATGCGGATCGAGTCCGCGAACATCGGCGCGCTCGGGTTCGTCGCGAGCAGCGTCGTGTCGAGCGTCTTGCCGACCGCGTGCGGATAGATCTCCGGGCCGAACGGGATGATGCAGAACGCGACGAGCACCGGCGCGAGTGCGAGCACCGGCGCGAGCGCGAACAGCCCGCGGTGCACGTTCGACGGGATGAAGTCCTCCTTGAAGATCATCTTCAAGGCGTCGGCGACGAAGTGAAGGATGCCCTTCAGCTTGATCGGACCGATGTTGGCGCGGTTGGGACCGAGCCGGTCCTGCATCATCGCGCTCTGCCGGCGCTCTGCCCACGTGAGCAGCGACGCCAGCGGCATGACGAGCGCGAGCACGAGGAACAACCACTTCGTGCCCGGCCAGTCGAGAATCTGCCAGATGGACGGCATTAGCCTCGGCTCCCCGCGAAGCGCAGCAGGAGCGGCCGCGCCTCACGCGTCCACGTCAGTTCCTTCCAGGCGGGAACTGCCGCGGTCATGTCCTTGAACACCTCGCGCGGATGCGTCCACGCGAGCTTCACACCGGTCGCGTGCGCGAGGCGCACGACTACTTCCCATGCCGGAATCGCCTGGCCCGGCGGCGGGAAGGCAGCGTGCATGCGCTGCACGATGCCCTTGATGTTCGTCGTCGTTCCAGCCGCCTCGGCCCACGCTGCGGCGGGCAGGGCGACCTTCGCGTGTGGCACCGGGCCGCGCTCGTGAGCCGCGATCGAGATGACCTCGAGCTCCTTCAGCTTGCCGGTGTCGACGCCCGCGAGCACGTCGCCGAGGACGACGAGTGCACGCAGCGTCGGCGGCGGGTTCGTGCCGAGATCGAGCACCGGCCTGGCGTCGAGGCCGAGCGCCTCGGCGATCGCCTTCACGCCGGTCGTGTTCGGGTTGACGTCGGCGACGCGGAGGCGGCCGTCGGCGCGTGCCGGAACCGGCGGCTTGCCGGCGATGTAGACCGCGCCGACCTTCCACTCCTTCGCGAGCTTCGCGAGCGCGAAGTTGTCCTCGTTGGAGTGCAGCGCCGACAGGACGACGGCGAGCTGCGACGGATCCTTCAGGTGGACGCCGAGGCGCTTCGCGGCCGCCGCGATCGAGCGATCCCAGCCGGCCGGCAGACCTTCGACGGTCGCCGCGGCGAGGCGCTCCTCGCGGAGGTCGTGGTACGTGAACCGACCCTCGTCACACATCCAGTAGTCGTTGACGGCGGGGTTGTGGCGCGGAACGAGGCGCCACGCGCGGTTCTGCTTGTGGTGGATCTCGATGTTGCAGCCGGTGCCGCAGCCGTTGCAGACGCTCGGCGTCGCCTCGAGCTCCCACGCGCGCATCGTGAACCGGAAGTCCTTCGCGGTCAGCGCACCGACCGGGCAGACGTCGACGGTGTTGAGCGAGTACGGGTTGTCGAGCTGCTCGCCCGGCGCCGTCGTCAGCACCTCGTGATCGCCGCGGTTGGCGAACTCGAGCTGGTGCTGGCCGGCGACCTCGTCGCACGTGCGGATGCAGCGCGAGCACAGGATGCAGCGCTCCTGATCGAGCACGATGTTCGGGCCGAGGTCGACGGCCTTCGCCTTGTGGACCTTCGGCACGTCGACACGCGAGTCCGCGTTGTCGTGATCGAAGTACAGGCGCTGGAGCGTGCACTCGCCGGCCTTGTCACAGATCGGGCAATCGATCGGGTGATTGAGCAGCGTGAACTCGAGCTGCTGCTTGCGCGCGAGCGTCGACTGCGGGTCGGTCGTGTGGACGACCATGCCCTCGGCGACGACCTGCTGGCAGCTCGGCTGGAGCTTGGGGTTCTTCTCGATCGAGACGAGGCACTGACGGCACTGCGCGACGATCTTGAGACCGGGGTGGTAGCAGAACGCGCTGATGTCGTTGCCGAGCAGGCGCGCGGCCTCGAGCACGTTCGTGCCGCGCGGCACGGTGACCGACTTGCCGTCGATCGTCAGCGTGACGTTGTCACTGGGTGGAGGAGCTACCTGAGTCACTTATCGCACTCCCCGCCGATCATGTTGATCATGCCGAAGATCGGGACGACGTCGGCGATGAAGTGGTTCTTGATCAGCTGCTCTGCGGTCGAGAGATGGACGAACGAGGGCGACCGGACGTACGCCTTGTACGGGCGACCGGTGCCGTCGGCGACGACGAAGAAGCCGAGCTCGCCGTTGCCACCCTCGACGAACGCGTACGCCTCGCCGGGCGTGACGCGGATACCGTCCATGATGTGCTTGAAGTGGCGGATCATCGACTCGATCGTGTTGTACGTGTCGCGCTTCGGCGGCAGCGTCACGCGCGGGTCGTCGATCACCGTCGGACCGTCCGGGATCTGGGCGAGGCACTGGCGCAGGATGCGAATGCACTGCTTCAGCTCCTCGATGCGAACGAGGTAGCGGTCGTAGCAGTCGCCGGTCGTGCCGAGCGGGACGTCGAACTCGAGCTCGGGATAGACCGAGTACGGGAAGTCGCGGCGGACGTCGTAGTCGACGCCACACGCGCGGGCGATCGGGCCGACGCAGCCGGTCGCGATCGCGTTCTCCTTCGTCTGCGCTCCGACGTTCGCCATGCGATCGCGGAAGATCTTGTTGTTGTTGAGCAGGTCCTCGACCTCGACCATCACGGCGGCGATCTTGTCGAGCGTGAGCGTCAGGTCCTGGTGGAAGTCCGCGGGCAGATCCTTGGCGACGCCGCCGACGCGCACGTAGCTGTGCGTCAGGCGCGCGCCCGAGACCTTCTCGAGCAGCTCGTAGAGCCACTCGCGCGACTTGAGGAAGTAGAGGAACGGCGTGAACGCGCCGAGCTCCATCGCCGACGCGCCGACGCACGTCAGGTGGTCGGTCATGCGCGACATCTCGCTGACGATCACGCGGATGTACTCGGCGCGCTTCGGGATCAGATGGGTGATGCCCATCAGCTTCTCGACCGCCATCGCCCAGCCGCAGTTGTTGATCATCGGCGAGACGTAGTTCAGGCGGTCCGTGTACGGGAAGACCTGCGTGTACGTCGCGTGCTCCGACTCCTTCTCGAAGCAGCGGTGGAGATAGCCCGGCTGGACGTCGCCCTTGACGATGCGCTCGCCGTCGACGGTCAGCACGATGCGCACGGTGCCGTGCATCGCGGGATGCGACGGGCCCATGTTCACCGTCATGAGATCCGGCGGCAGCTCGGTCTCGTTGTCGGAGAGGTCCTGAACGTCCTTGCGACCGAGGACGAGTTGCTTGAGCGTCGCGGTGGTTCCGTCCGCCATCAGCGTTCTCCGTGCTCGCGCTTGATCGGGTTGATCGGCAGGTCGTCGCGGCGCACGAGCGGCTGCCGCTTCTCCTTCGGGTAGTCCTTGCGGAGCGGATAGCCGACGAACTCCTCGTAGAGGTAGATGCGGCGGAGGTCCGGGTGACCGTCGAAGCGGATGCCGTACATGTCGAACGTCTCGCGCTCCTGCCAGTTGAACGCCGGCCACAGCTCGGCGAGCGACGGCACGCGAGCATCCTGCTCGGTGACCGCGATCTTCAGGCGGATGCGGTGGCGCTGCGCGGTCGACCGCAGCTGGTAGCAGACCTCGAAGCGCGGCTTGTCCTCGGTCCAGGTCTCGCTCGGCGCGACGCCGACCGGCCGCCAGTCGAGGCGATCGACGCACGTGCAGAACACGGGCGCGTCGAACGACATCGCCGGGTCGTCGCGCAGCCACTTGGCGACGGCGACGAGCTGGTCGCGCTTGATCCAGGCGATCTCGTCGCCGTGCTGGGATTCCGTACGTTCGACGGCGCTGCCATGCTTGGCCGTCAGCGCGTCGAGGACCTTCTGGGACATGACTTACTCCTCGCGCGCGGCCGCGATCAGCTCTTCACGCTTGGTGCGGAGCTGGCTGTGACCACGACCCGCCTGGATGCGATCCATCAGCATGATGAGGCCGTCGAGAACCTGCTCGGGCCGCGGTGGGCAGCCCGGGATGTACACGTCGACCGGGATCACCTGATCGGCGCCCGGCATCGAGTGATAGTTCTGATAGAAGCCGCCGGTCGACGCGCAGACGCCGAACGCGATGACCCACTTCGGCTCGGCCATCTGGTCGAACACGCGCTTGAGCGCCGGCCCCTGCTTCTCGGTGATCGTGCCGACGATCATCAGCAGGTCGCTCTGCCGCGGCGAGAAGCGCGGGAACTCGGCGCCGAACCGCGCGATGTCGTACTTCGGCGCGGCGACGGACATGAACTCCATGCCGCAGCACGCGGTCACGAAGGGGTAGGTGAACAGAGAGAACTTCCGGCCCCAGTTGGAGCCGCGCTCGAGTAGTGACTGCTTCGCCCACTTGGCGGCGTCCTCGAGGCGGGTCGTGGTGAGCTCGACACTCATCGCATTACTCCCAGCCGATGGCCTTCTTGCGCCACACGTAAGCGAGCGCGACCACCAGGATCGCGACGAACAGCAGCATCTCGGCGAAGCCGAACACGCTGACCATGCCGGTCAGCGGATCATGCGAGAGCTGGTTGTAGAGGATCGCCCACGGGTACATGAACGCGGCTTCGATGTCGAAGACGAGGAAAAGGATGGCGACCTGGTAAAATCGCACCGAGTAGCGTCCGCGAGGCGATCCGATCGGCTCGCTGCCGCACTCGAACGGCTTCATTTTATCGGGGTTTGTCGCCTTCGGCCCGATCAGCACGGCGAGGGCCGTGAACAGCCCGCAGAAGCCGAGGGCAAACACGATCGCCAGTCCTGCTGGCATGTATGCCTGTAACTGCAAAGCGAGCGCAGTATATGGCGCTGCCCCCGGCGGTCAACGCGGGAGCGCGCCGTTTTTCGAGGGTGATCGCTGGCTTAACTACCCCCGGTCGGGTTGAACTTTCCTCCCGGCCCGAGCGTCCACAGGGCCGACGTCAACCGACGGAGAAACCATGAAGAAAGCACTCATGTTCGCCCTGGCCGCCACAGTCGCGGTCGGTCCGATCACCTCGGCCTATGCCGACCGGGTCGCCGAGCGCGCCCCGGACACCACCGGCTGGACCCTGCTCGGCCAGCAAGAGGTCGCCGGCAAGCGCGACCGCGACACGATCGTCGTCGGCAAGTACGAGGGCGCATTCGATCAGCTCCAGCTGGTCGTCCTCGACTCCGACATCGAGCTGAAGGACCTGACGGTCTTCTTCACCAACGGCGAGAAGTGGTCGCCGGGGCTCAAGACCTCGTTCCGCGAGGGCCAGCGGTCGCGCGCGATCGACCTGCCGGGAAACAACCGCCGGATCGCCAAGATCGAGCTCGCGTACGCCAACACGCCCGGCGGCGGCCGCGCGAAGGTCGCGGTGTACGGCCGCGATCGCAGGGCCAACAACGGTCCGCGTCCGCCGGCCCCGCCCGTCGCGTGGCAGTTCGACGCGAAGGGCTGGACCCTGCTCGGCACGCAGAAGGTCAACGGTCGCCGCGACAAGGACACGATCCGTGTCGGTCGCTACGCCGGCAAGTTCGACCAGCTGACGATGGTCGTGTCGGACTCCGACCTCGAGCTGCGCACCTTCAAGGTGTCGTTCGCGGGCGGCGGCCAGTGGTCGCCGAACCTCCAGCACATCTTCAAGGAGGGCGCGCGCAGCCGCGTGATCGACCTCCCGGGCAAGGACCGCACGATCACGAAGATCGATCTGGCGTACGCGAACCTCCCCGGCGGCGGTGCCGCGACCGTCCAGCTCTACGGCCGCGACGCCGGCCGGCCTGCGCCCGTCGAGATCAAGCCGGTCGTCTGGGAGAACAAGGGCTGGACGTTCCTCGGCAAGTCGACCGTCGATGGCTGGCGTGATCGCGACAAGATCAAGGTGAACCAGCGCAACCCGTTCACCGAGGTCATGTTCGTCGTCAGCGGCAGCGACGTGCTGCTGAACAGCGTCGTCATCACGCTCGGCAACAACGAGAAGTTCGAGATGAAGCAGCCGATCGCGTTCAAGGAAGGCACGCGCACGGCGCCGATCGACATCCCGGGCAAGCTGCGCGCGATCCGCAGCATCGACTTCGCGTACGCGAACCTGCCCGGTGGCGGCCGCGCCTCCGTCGAGGTGTAGGCGCGCAAGAAGCTCGACGCCGCTCCGCCGCTGCCGCCGAACGGCAACCCCGGACCGCTGCCCCCGAC
>JAEWJO010000372.1 GCA_023386455.1 Pseudomonadota bacterium
GTGCCGATCGATCACACCGCGATCGTCGACGCGTGGCAGGCGATCGCCGCGCGCACCGGGGTGACCGGCACCGTTCGCATCGACCGCAGCAAGAAGGCGCATCCTCGCGCGTTCGTCGTCGAGCCGAAGGTCGAGGTCGTGATCGTCGTACCCGAGGTGATCGACACGCCGGCCGCGCGGTTCTCCGTCCTGCACGAGCTCGGTCACGCCGTCGCGGCGCTCGCGCTGCCCGCCGGTGTGCCGCGCGTCGTCGACGAGGCCGCGGCGTCGTACATCGCGCGGCTCGCCGAACCGGGAAGCTGGCTGCCGCCGCGCTGGCCGAGCGAGCTCGCGGCCGCCGCGCGCAAGCGACGCACCGCGCTCGCCGCGATGCTCGACGAGATCGAGCGTGGCCTGCCGGCGCTCGCCGACACGCCGTCGAGCGCGCCGCCGTGGGCGCTGTGGAACGATCCGGGCGCGCAGGCCGCGTACGTCGAGGCCGAGGTGATCGCGGATCGCCTCGCGAAGGACCTCGGTCCGAACCCGCCCCGCGGCCAGCTCGTCCGGGCGCTCAAGGCCGAGCGCGACCGCGTCGATCACCGCACGCGTCTGTAGTCGATCACGCGTCGCCGTCGCGAACGGGTCGAATCGCGACGGCGCACGCCTTGTACGCCGGCTGCCGCGAGTGCGGATCGAACGCGGCGAACGTGAGCCGGTTCGTCGCGCTGTAGTGCATCGGCACGAAGACCTGCTTCGGCTGCACGGTGTGCGTGACGAACGCCTGGGCGATCATCCGCCCACGACGCGACTCGATCACGACGCGCTCGCCGGCGGCGATGCCGAGTGCGGTGGCGTCGATCGGGCTCAGCTCGACGTACGGCGTGGTCACGCCGAGCTTGTCGAGGAGCTTTGACTTGCCGGTGCGCGTGAGCGTGTGCCACTGGCTGGAGCTGCCACGCCCGGTGATGAGCGTGAACGGGTAGGCCGCGTCGGTCGCCTCCGGGATGCGCTGCGGCTCCCCAAACACGAAGCGTGCCTTGCCGTCGGGATGGAAGAACACGCCGTCGGCGAACAGCCGGCGCTCGGCGCGCACCGCGGCCCTGGCGCCCGAGGGAAGCGGCCACTGGATCCCGCGCGCCTCCTCGATATCGGCGTAGCTGGAGATGCCGGTGATGTCGCACGGCTTGCCGCGCGTGAGCTCGGTCAGGATCTGGAACACCTGCTCGGGCGATGACCAGCGCGCGAACAGATCGCCGCAGCCCCACGCGTCGGCGACGAGCTTGAAGATGTAGAAGTCCGCGAGTGCCTGGCCGGGCGCGGGCGCGACGCGCCTCACGAGGCCGATCCGCCGCTCGGAGCTCACGAACGTGCCGTCCTTCTCGCCCCAGCCGGCGGCCGGCAGAAACACGGACGCGTGGCGCGCGGTCTCCGTCGTCGCGTACATGTCCTGGACGACGAGGAGATCGAGGCGCGCGAGCGCGTCCTGGACGTTGGCCTGGTTGATCCACGAGTGCGCGGTGTTGGTCGCGACGATCCACAGGCCGCGGATCTTGCCGCGCACGACCCCCTCGAGGATCTGGTCGTACGCGAGGCTCGGGCGATCGGGGATGCGCGCCGCATCGATGCCGAGGACCGCGGCGACCTTCGCGCGATCGGCCTCGCTCGTGAAGTCGTGTCCGCCGAGCAGGCTCGTCGTGTTCGCGAACAGGCGCGAGCCCATCGCGTTGCACTGGCCGGTGATCGAGTTCGCACCGGTCCCGGGACGACCGATGTTGCCGGTCATCAGCGCGAGGTTGATCAGCGCCTGCGCGAGGCGCACGCCCTCGTGGCTCTGGTTGACGCCCATCGTCCACCAGAACGAGACCCGCTTGCCGCGACCGATCGTCTCGGCGAGGCGCTCGATCGCCGACGGCGCGAGGCCGGTCTCCGCGGCCACGCGCTCGAGGGTGTACGGGTGGACGTGCGCGGCGAGCTCGGCGAAGCCGGTCGTGTTGGCGGCGATGAACGGACGGTTGATCCAGCCTCGCTTCACGAGCAGGTTCGCGAGCCCGTAGAACAGCACGAGGTCGGACTTCGGCCGCAGCGCGAGGTGCGAGGTTGCAGCCATCGCGGTCTCGGTCCGGCGTGGATCGACGACGACGATCGCGGGCGAATGCCGGTTGCGGGCGACGCGTGCCCACATCAGCGGGTGCGCGATGCACGGGTTCGCGCCGACGAACACGAGGACATCGGACTCCTCGAGATCGGCGTACGTGTACGGCGGCGCATCGAACCCGAACGCCTGCTTGTACGCGACGACCGCGGTCGCCATGCACTGCCGCGTGTTGCCGTCGCCGTGCACCATGCCCATGCCGAACTTCGCGAGCGCGCCGAGCAGCGCGAGCTCCTCCGATGGCATCTGTCCCGTGCCGAGAAACGCGACCGACTCGGCGCCATGGCGCGCCTGGATCGCCTTGCAGCGGGTGACGAACGTGTCGATCGCGGTCGCCCAGTCGACCGGCTCGAGCGTGCCACTCGCGCCGCGCACGAGTGGTGTCGTCGCGCGATCGGGTGCGGCGAGCGGGGACAGGGCGTCCCAGCCTTTCGGGCACGCCGCGCCGCGGTTGACCGAGTAGTCGGCGGTCGGCGAGATGTTCACCGCGCGGCCCTCGCGCAGGTGAATGTCGAGCGAGCATCCCGTCGAGCAGAACCCGCAGATCATCGTCGTGACGGCATCGGGACGCAGGCGCCGCGGGACCTGGCCGAGTCCGAATCCGCCCGGCTCGCGCGCGAGGTCGCGGGTGAGAGGTCCGTCGTGCTGGCGCACCAGGCGGGAGACCAGGTCGCGCACGCGCGTCACCGGACACCTCCCGGCATGCCGGGCGAGCTCGATGCGGCGAAGAACAGCGTGCGCTCGAGGACCTCGCCGGTGACGAGCGCGGCGAGGCTGAAGATCGCGAGCACGATCGAGCCACCGGTCGCGGTCGCGAGGGGAAGCACGACGCCACCGATCGCGATCGCGATGAACCGCGCGATTGCCCACGTGCGCAGATCCGTGACGTGGAGCAGGGCGCTGCGCTTGAGCGCCGTGTGCCGGCGGTCGCGGAGGCGGAAGAACAGCGTCGCCTCGCCGATCGCCTTCAGACCGCTCGCGGCCGCGAGGACGTAGGCGAGCGCCGGCGGTGGCGCGAGCCTCGCCGCGCACATCGTGACGATCGTCGTCGCGAGCCCGAGCACGACCGCGGTCATGAAGAACTTGAAGCCGGTCGTCGTCGCGGTCCACCAGGCGCGGCGGGTCGCGTGATAGATGGCGGTCGAGCACGCGATGCCGAGGACGCCGAGCGCGGCGACCGCCCAGCCGAGCGCCTCGTGGAGCGCGCCGATGTCGACGACCGACGTCGCCGCGTACGCGATCGCCGCGGGTGCGAACAGGCCGAACGCGACGATCTCGCGGCTCATCCACGACGTGCGCAGTCCGAGCACGGCGCGGAACGCGTAGAGCGGCCGGCCGAGATGGAACACGCTCGCGGCGAGTGCGGCGAGGCCGACCGCCAGTGCGGTGATCGTGTGGACGGGCTCGAACGCGGCGAGTGCGGGCGCGTCGAGGAACAGGCTCGCGACCGCGGCGACCACGAACGCGCCGACCGACAGCTGGGTCAGCACGAGCATCACGACGAGCGGCGCGTGGTGGTGCGACGGCGCGATCCGGTAGAAGTCAGCCGGCAGGAGATTGCGAGGCAGGGCGCGCGCGGTCCGGTACTGCGTCGTCGGGATCGTGATGCCGGGCGACGGCGTGCCCGGCAGGAACGCATCGCCCTGCGCGTCCTCGATCGCCTCCCGGGTCTCCACGACGGTGATCGAGATCGCGCTGTTCGGGCATGCCTGCACGCATGCGGGCGCCTCGACGGTCGCGAGCCTGCCGCTACACATGTCGCACTTGCGGACGATGCCGCGGCGCGCGCTGTACTGCGGGACCTCGTACGGGCACGTGAACGTGCAGTACTGGCAGCCGATACATTGATCGTCGAGGTGCTTCACGATGCCGGTCACCGGATCCTTGTCGTACGCGCCGACCGGGCAGCCGGTCATGCACGCGGGATCGAGGCAGTGGTGACACGCCGTCGTGACGACCTGCTGCACCGGCGCGGTCGAGGTCCCGCCGTGCAACAGGCCGACCGAGCGCCAGGTCTCTCCGTCGTCGAGGCCGTTGAGCCGGTGGCACGCCGTGACGCACGCCTTGCACGCGGTGCACGCGTCGAGGTCGACCTCGAATGCGTACTGCTGGCCCGGTCCGGGCGGGGTCGCGGGCAGGAGCTCGCGATAGCGGCCGTGATCGACCGCGGCATCGTGCTGGCGTGCGAACCGCTCGACGGCGGAGAGGTCTTGCTGCTCGCGCAGGTACTGGTCGATCAGCGGGAGGCGGAGCGACCTCAACTGGCGAGCGCCTTCTCCGCGCACGCGGGGACGCGGAGCTCGCCGGCGGGAGGCAGCTCGACGTAGATATCGTCGCCGACGACGCGCACCGGGAACGTGACGAGCGCGGAGGCGTCCTCGGACAGGCACGCGCCGGAGCGCAGGTCGAACGTGCGCTTGTGCAGCGGGCAGGCGACCTTCGGCACGCCGCCGGCGTCGCCGACGATGCCGCGCGCGAGCACCATCTCGCTCGAGTGCGGACATGCGTTCTGCGTCGCGTACCACTCGCCGCTCGCGTGGAAGACGGCGATCTGCGCATCGCCGTGTCGCACCGCGATGCCGCCGTCGGCGGGCACGTCGCGGACCGATGCGACGCGCACGAGCTCGCGGCGCAGCACGGGGAGCCGGACGAGCGGATCCTTGCGCTTCGTCCCGTCGGCCGGGCGCGTCTGACCGCGCTCGTCGACGGTCGCGATCGTATCGTCGCCGCCGGGGTCGTTCGCGAAGTGGCGGAACCCGGCACGCTTCGCCGGATCGGCGAGGACGCCCTTCCACTCGCAGGCGAACGTGTCGACGAGGTGCTGCATGTGTCGCTCGAGCTCGGCCGCGATGCCGAGCGAGTCGTCGACGACGACCTCGCGGAGGTGGGCGATGCCGCCCTCCATCTTGTCGATCCACGTCGACGTGCGCGCCAGCCGATCCGCGGTGCGGATGTAGAACACGATGAAGCGGTCGAGGTAGCGGATCGCGGTGTCCTCGTCGACGTCGGCGGCGAGCAGGTCCGCGTGGCGCGGCTTGGAGCCACCGTTGCCACCCACGTAGATGTTCCAGCCGCGCTCGGTCGCGATCAGGCCGAAGTCCTTGCTCTGCGCCTCGGCGCACTCGCGGATGCAGCCGCTGACGGCGCTCTTCAGCTTGTGCGGCGCGCGGATGCCCTTGTAGCGGTGCTCGACGCGGATCGCGAACGCGGTCGAGTCCTGGACGCCGTAGCGACACCAGGTCGAGCCGACGCAGCTCTTCACCGTTCGCATCGCCTTGCCGTAGGCGTGGCCGCTCTCGAAGCCGGCCGCGACCAGCTCCTCCCAGATCTCGGGCAGGTCCTCGACGCGCGCGCCGAACAGGTCGATGCGCTGGCCGCCGGTGATCTCCGTGTACAGGCCATACTTCTTCGCGACGCGGCCGATCACGATCAGCTGGTCCGGGGTGACCTCGCCGGCCGGGATGCGAGGGACGACCGAGTACGTGCCGTTCTTCTGGATGTTCGCGAGGAACCGGTCGTTGGAGTCCTGGAGCGACCGGTGCGGCGTGTCGAGGACGGGCTCGTTGTGGACGCTCGCGAGGATCGACGCCACCGTCGGCTTGCAGACCTCGCAGCCGGTGCCGGTTCCGTGCTGCCGGATCAGCTCGTCGAACGTGCGGATGCCGGTCGACGCGACGATCTCGAACAGCTCCTGCCGTGTCCGCGCGAAGTGCTCGCACAGCACGCGCTTGACCGCGCGGCCCGCGCGCGCGAGCTCGGCGGCGAGGAGGTCGGTGACGCTCGCGATGCAGCCGCCGCATCCCGTGCCGGCCTTCGTGCACCGCTTGATCTCGTCGAGGGTCTCGAACGCGCCGCCGCGAACGCCGGCGCGGAGCGCACCGACCGTCACGTTGTTGCACGAGCAGACCTGCGCGTCGTCGGGTAGCTCGCCCGGCTCGGCCGTGCCGCGGCCGAGTGCCGGCAGCTCGCCCTCGAGCGCCTTGCCCGCGCGGGTGAGGTGCACGAGGCGTGCGTAGTCCGAGGTATCGCCGACGAGGATGCCGCCGACGAGCCGGCTGCCGTCGCCCGCGACGACGAGCTTCTCGTAGACGCCGCGCACGCGGTCCTCGTAGACGATCGTCTTGTCGGTCTCGTGAAACGGATCGCCGAAGCTCGCGACGTCGGTGCCGAGGAGCTTGAGCTTCGCGGACTGGTCGGTGCCGCGGAACGTCACGTCCTGCCCGGTCAGGTTCTTCGCGAGCACGTCGGCCATCTCGTAGCCCGGGGCGACGAGGCCGTAGATGACGCCGTCGTGCAGCGCGACCTCGCCGATCGCGAACACGTGCGCGTCGCTCGTGCGCAGGCGGTCGTCGACGACGATCCCGCCGCGCTCGCCGGCGCGGATCCCGGCCTCGCGCGCCAGCTCGTCGCGCGCACGGATCCCGGCGGACACGATCACGAGGTCGACGACGACCGGCGGCGCGCCATCGAGCTCGACGGCCTCGGCG
>JAEWJO010000401.1 GCA_023386455.1 Pseudomonadota bacterium
CGGCACGATGTACTTGCCGCTCAGGAGCTCCCACATCACGATCGCGAGCGAGAACACGTCGCTGCGCCCGTCGAGCGGCGCCGCGATCGTCTGCTCCGGCGACATATAGGCGTACTTGCCTTTGACCTGGCCGGGGTTCGTCAGCTGATCGCCGGCGAGCGCGGCCTTCGCGATCCCGAAGTCGCACAGCTTCACGACGCCGTCGAAGCTGACCATGATGTTCGCCGGCGAGACGTCGCGGTGAACGAGGCCGTAGAGCTTCCCGTTCGGCCCACGCAGCTCGTGCGCGTAGTGCAGCGCGGCCGCCGCGTCGGCGCCGAGGCGTGCGACGAGCGTGACCGGCAGCTTCTCCTTCTCGCCGTGCTTGAACAGCTGTCCCGCGTGGACGCCGTCGACGAACTCCATCGCGATGAAGTAGTCGTGCTCGACCTTGCCGAACTCGTAGATGTGCACGACGTTCGGGTGGCTGAGCTGCGCGGCGAGCTTGGCCTCGCCGAAGAACATCTTGACGAAGTCCTGCGAGTCCGCGAGGTGCGGCAGGATCCGCTTCACCGCGACGCGTCGATCGAAGCCCTCGAGCCCGCGCTGCTGGGCGAGGAAGACCTCGGCCATGCCGCCGCGCGCGATACGCCGGAGCAGGACGTACTGGCCGAACCGAATGCCTGCGTCGGCTGGCACCGCGCGCATCATACCGCTGCTGGGTGCGTTCCTGCCGGGTTGGGCCACTGCAACCTGACGTGGGCATATCGGGGTTTCTGTACCCACTTCCCCCGCGCATTCGCGGCAGTGCACTATCCGCGGCGCATGAGGACGGGCCTGCGAAACGTGCTGATCCGATCGTCGGTGGCTACTCTGGTAGCCGGTTGCGCCATCCCGGGTGGCTCGCCCCAGGTCTCGCGCACGCCGGTCGGTGGCGACTCCGAGCTGGTCTCGATCTTCCGCCGCGTGTCGGCCGACACCGGCGTCCCGTCGGACCTGCTCGCCGCCGTGAGCTGGAACGAGACGCGGTTCACGTTCGTTCATCCCGACGCCCACGAGGCACACTCGGTCACGGTCGGCCCGCTCGCGCTCGTCGACGTCGACGTCGCCGGCGCGTCGCCGCGCGATCTGCATCGTGGCGCGCTGCTCGCCGGCGTCACCGACGACGCCGCGCGCACCGACGCCGAGGCCTCGATTCGCGCCGGCGCGGCGCTCCTCGCCGACTACGCGCGCGGCAGCCACGGCGACTTCAATGCCGCGCTCCGCGCGTACGGCGGCGACTCGTTCGCCTATTCGGTCGAGCGCGCACTCGCACGCGGTGTCGACGGTCGCGACGAGCGCGGCGCGCGCATCGTGATCGCGGCGCGCCCGTCGACGTTGCCCGCCGGAACCTCGTCGGTCTCGCAGGCCGCCGGCTACACGGGCGCCGAGTGGATCCCCGCGTACAGCGGCAACTACCAGGCGGCGAACCGCGGCGTCGCCGACGTCAAGGCGATCGTCATCCACGACACCGAGGGCAGCTACGCCGGCACCGTGTCGTGGTTCAAGGATCCAGCGGCGAGCGTGTCGGCGCACTACGTCGTGCGCTCGAGCGACGGCCACATCGCGCAGATGGTCGACGAGAAGAACGTCGCCTACCACGTGAAGTGCTTCAACACGAACAGCGTCGGCATCGAGCACGAGGGCTACGCCGCGAAGCCCGACCAGTGGTTCACCGAGGCGATGTACGTCGAGTCGGCGAAGCTGACCGCGTACCTCGCCGACAAGTACAACATCGAGAAGGAGCACTCGACGACGGCGATCATGGGCCACGGCGAGGCGCCCGACTGCTCCGATCACACCGACCCCGGCCCGGGCTGGAAGTGGACGCACTACATCGATCTCGTGAGGACCGGCGGCGCGTCGCAGTTCCTCGCCGAGGACATCACGGTCGATGCACCCGACTCGCTGACCGCCGGCGAGGTCGGCACGGTCACCGTCACGGTCAAGAACACCGGTACCGCCGCGTGGGATCTCGACGCGACGCGCATCGGCACCGCCGATCCGCAGGACCGCGACTCCGCGTTCTACGTCGAGGGCGACTGGATCGGCACGAACCGCGCGACCGCGGTCGACGAGCAGACCCCTGCCGGCTCGCCGGGCACGTTCACGTTCCAGATCCAGGCGCCCGACGTCGCCACGACGATGGTCTACGACGAGGCGTTCTCGTTCGTGCAGGAGGACGTCACCTGGTTCGGCCCGACGTTCCACGTCGTCATCCAGGTCAAGCCGGATGGAACCGTCGAGCCGCCGACCACGAGTGGCTGCTCGATCGTCGGCTCGGGTCGCGGCTCGGGTGCCGGTGCGCTCGTGCTGGTGCTCGCGCGCGGCGGAGCGCTCCGCCGACGCCGCCGCTGACGTGCTCGCACGCGCGTGGCTGGCCGACGACGCGGCCTCAGGCCTCGTCGACGAGCGCGCTCGGGTTCGGGTGACATCGCGTGTATGCTCGCGCGCGGTGGACCGCAGCGCCGTATTCGGCACACAGTCGGTGCTCCGGCTCGCGTCGCTGCTCGCGATCGCTGGCTGCAATGACTCGATCACGCTCGAGATCGCGAGCGATCGGCCGGTCCCGACGGCGATCGATGCGATCTGCGTCGGCATCGCGGACTCGTCGATGTCGGGCGGCCATTTCGGCCGGGCGTATCGGCTCGAGGACGCGCTCGATCATCTGCCGCAGACGCTGCGGATCGATCCGGGCGACGCCGACGCCGCGTTCGCGTGGGTGCGCGCCGATCGCGGTGGCGTGCCCGCGTTGCTCGCGAGCGCGAGTGTCGACTTCGGCGAGGACATCACGCTGTCGTTGCCGCGCTGCCAGACGGGGGCAGGTGGTGGGCCGCGCATGATCGGCGACGCGGCGGGGCCACCGGACGCGCTGCTCGCCGCCTCGATCGGGCAGGGCGGCTCGGTCGTGATCGCGATCGGGTCCGACGGGACGGCGGCGCTGCTCGACGCGCGGTCCGGCGCGCTCGTCGCCGGTGACCTGCCGGCCCTGCCTGCGGGCACGCCGGTCGCGCTCGTCGCGGCCGACGTCGACGGCGACTGCGACGACGACGCGATCGTCGCGACGACGATGGCCGCGCCGGTCGTGTGGCTCCGTCAGGGCGCGACGTTCACCGCGGGTCCGTCGCTCGGCGATGCGCCGGTGTCCGCGATCGCCGCGGCCGACGTCGATCGCGACACCGACCTCGATGTCGTCGTCGGCGGCGGCAACATGCTCGCGCTGTACCTCAATAACGGCGCCGCGACGTTCACGGCGGATCCGGCGAAGCTGTCGGCCGGCTCGCGCGCGCTCGCGATCAGCGCGCTCGCGCTCGGCGATCTCGACGGCGACGGCAACACCGACCTCGTCGTCGGCCAGGCGGGGCCGCCGCTCGTCGGCTGGCTCGGCGCGGGCGGCAGCTTCAGCCCGGCCGACGCGGTCGTCCCGGCTGTGCAGCTCGACGTCGTGTCGCTGACGCTCGCCGACGCCGACGGTGACTTCGATCCGGATCTCGCGGTCGCGGTCCGCGGTGCGCCGATGCGGCTCTACATCGATCGCGACGGTTTGCTCGAGGATCAATCGTTCGTGCGGCTGCCGCGGCCGATCGCCAGCGACGTCCGTGCCGTCGCGTTCGGCGGCTGGGACGCCGGCTGCGCGCCCGACGCGCTCCTCGCGACCGCCGGCGGCGCGCCGATGCTGAGCGGTCTCGATCAGGGCGCGTTCGCCGCGGAGAGCGCGATGACGCCCGCGTCGGCGACCGGTGTCGTGTTCGTCGATCTCGACGACGACGGTGACCTCGACGCGGTGATCTCGACGCCGGAGGGAGTGCGATGGCTCGCGCGCTGATCCTCGTGCTCGCGTGCCTGGTCGCCGCGCCGGCGCTCGCGGACGACGTCGGCCCGCAGGCGATCGAGACGTATCTCGAGCGCGGCCGCCGGCTGTTCGAGGAGCAGGAGTATGCGGGCGCGGTCCAGGCGCTCGCTCCGGTGACGCGCGACGCCCGCGCGACGCGCGCCCAGCGGCTGCGTGCGCTCGAGCTGATCGCGCTCGCGCAGTTCATCCGCAACGACCAGGGCGCCGCGCGTGCGACGTTCGAGCGCATCCTCGACATCGATCCGGGCTATCAGCTGCGCGACACCAGCGGCTCGCCGCAGCTGCGTGCGTTCTTCGACGAGCTGAAGAAGCAGCTGATCCCGAACTTCGATCCGAACGCCGGCGCCGACCTCGAGCATGCGGCGCCGACCGCCGGGTCTGCCGGCAAGCCCGTCGAGCTCGAGGTGCGCGTCACGCGCGGCAACGTGTTCGATCTCGTCATCGCGACGCGCCGGCGCGGCGAGCTGTCCTACGCGCTCGCGCCGCTGACGCCGCGCGGGGACAGCCGGTGGCGCGCGCGGATCACGCCGCCGCCGTCGAGCAAGCCGTACGTGCTCGAGTACTACGTCGAGGCGCGCGACGCCGGTGGAGGGCCGATCGCGCGCATCGCTGCGCCCGACCAGCCGCTCGAGATCGCGCTCTCCGCGGGTGGCCCCGAGGCCGGCGGACGGCCCTGGTACAGCCGCTGGTACGTCATTGCGGGCGGTGCCGCGGTCGCGGCGGGCATCGGCGGCGTCGTCGTCGCCGCCACCCGCGGGCCCGAGGCGGGGAGCCTGCCGCCACACACCGTGACGGTGTCGCCATGATCGGTGCGTTACCGATCACGTGACATCGATCATCGAGCGCGCGAGGTCACGCTCGACCGAATCGCTTGCCCCCGCGGGCTGGCCTCGATACCGTCGCACGAGGGACATGATCAAGCTTGCTCTGGCCGCGCTGCTCGGCCTCTCCATCGCCTGTGGCGGTGGCGGGAGCAAGACCCCCGACGCCAGCGACGGCTCGCAGCTGCAGTGCGACCCGCTCGCCCAGACCGGCTGCGCGATCGGCGAGAAGTGCACGTGGCTGTTCGACGCGTTCATGCCGCAGTACGTCGGTCACGTCGGCTGCGCGCCCGATGGCACCGCCGGCGTCGGCGAAGCATGCAAGTACGGTCCGCCCGGCATCACCGGCGTCGACAACTGCAAGGGCGGCCTCGTGTGCGGCGAGTTCCGCGGCGACACCGGCATCTGCAAGACGATCTGCAACCAGTCCGGTGGGAGCCCGGCGTGCGATGGCGACCACGTGTGCGTGACGTACTCGGATCTGTTCAGCACCGGTGCCTCGACGCCGAAGGCCGCCGGCGTCTGCGATCACGTCTGCGACCCGATCGCCGACAACGACTTCGACGGCAGCGCGAGCGACGGCCCGGGCGCGTTCTCGCGGCGCGGCTCGATGTGCGGCTCGGCCGCGAACATCGGCTGCTACGGGCGGCCGAGCGGCGGTGTCGAGCCGCCGACCGCGTTCTCGTGCACGAAGGATCGCAACTTCGACAAGAGCGCGACGAACGGCGGAACCGGCCTGCGCCACCGCATGCCGTGCACGACGACGACCGGCTGCCGCGACACCAACAACCGGCTGTCGCTGAACTCGTGCAACCAGGGCTACGTCCCGCTGATCGAGGAGTCGACCGAGGTCTCGACGCGCATCTGCGTCGCGATCTGCAAGCCGGCGAACTGCTACAGCGGCAACTGCGGCGCGAACGACGTCAATGCCGCGGGCGCCGAGGGTGACGGCTGCCGCGCGGGCGAGCGCGTGTTCGCGGGTGCGAGCGGCACGTGGAGCGATCCGGGCGCCGAGCACTGCCGGTTCACCTGGTACGACGAGATCGATCGCAGCGACGGCACGTTCGTGCCCTCGAAGTTCAGCAACACGACGGGCCTCTGCTACAGCCACCACGCCTACAAGTTCGACAAGGACGGCGATCCGGGCACCGGCGTTTCCGGTCGCGAGGCGGTCCTGCCCGACTGCAAGGACCTCCCCGACGGCAACGGCTCGGGCACGAACCCGTCCGATCCGGACTACTTCGGCGCCGCCGAGCTCGGCTGCGTCGATACGGTGCACGCGGGCCTCGGCCCGGCTGCCGACGGCAAGCGCGTCCGCGTCCCGCAGGCGCTCCTCGACAAGGTGCGCGCGCTCGACCTGCCGCGCCCGCTCTACGACGGCGAGCTCGACCTCCCGTAGTCGTCCGGCCGTCCGTCCGACAGCCGGATTCGTCCATCCGGCCGCTGGACACTCCGGACGGCGGATCGCGTGTTCTCGCACCCTTGGCGGAAGGCACGAAGTACGCAACCGGCCGCGTCGCGAGCCGATAGGCGCCCCCACAAGGAGAACGCGTCATGAATCGCGACGACGACGAGACACCCAAGCGCGACGAGAGCTACGAGTTCGGGGACGGCAGCACGCAGGCGATGAAGGACGGCGTCAACCGTCTGACGTCGATCCGGACGCTGCGGAACGTGACGACGGGCGAGGTGCTTCACCTCGGTGGCCGCAGCCGCTGGTTGCTCGGGTCCGACGCGTGCGCCGACCTGCACGTCGTCGACCCGTTCGTGTCCGCGGTGCACTGCGCGCTCGAGCGTCACGACGATCGGACGATCCACGTGCGCGATCGCGACTCTCGCAACGGGACGTTTGTCGACGGCAACCTGATCGACGGTGCGATGGTGCGCGTCGGCTCGTACGTGACCGTCGGGCGCACGACGCTGATCGCGTCGTCGGACGCGACGAGCGGCGGCGAGCCCCGGCGCGCGCTCGAGATGCTGCGCGGTTGCGATCCGGCACTGCGCACGACGATCGATCAGGCGATCCGCGCGGCGCAGACCGAGTGCAGCGTGCTGATCGTCGGCGAGACGGGAACCGGCAAGGATCTCGTCGCGCGCCTCATCCACGAGCAGTCGCGGCGCGTCGACGGTCCATTCGTCGCGGTCAACTGCGGTGCGATTCCGCGCGAGCTCATCGCGTCGGAGCTGTTCGGCCACGAGAAGGGCGCGTTCACCGGCGCGACCGAGGGGCGCGACGGCTACTTCGTCGAGGCGAGCGGCGGCACGCTGTTCCTCGACGAGATCGGCGAGCTGCCGCTCGAGCTCCAGGCGCACCTGCTGCGCGTGCTCGAGACGCGGCGCGTCCGGCGAGTCGGTGGCACGGCCGAGCGCGCGGTCAACGCGCGGATCGTCGCGGCGACGAACCAGATGAAGGGGCTCGGCAGCGATCACGCGCGGCTCCGCTCGGACCTCTATCACCGGGTCGCCACGATGGTGCTGTCGCTGCCGCCGATGCGCGAGCGCATGGGCGACATGGTCGAGCTCGTCGAGGCGATGCTGACCGAGCTGGCATCTGACTTCGGCCAGAAGACGGTCTCGCAGGATGCGTGGACCGCGCTCGCGGCCTACGCGTGGCCGGGCAACGTGCGCGAGCTGCGGCACGCCGTCGCGCGCGCGGTGACGCTCGGCGGCGAGGAGCTCACGGCGGCGGACTTCTTCCCCGAGATGGGCCGCACGCTGTCCCACTCGTCGGTGGCGATGCCGCTCGCGATCGGGATGTCGCGCGCCGAGCTGGTGCCGTACCAGGCGATGATCAAGGGCGCGATGGCGCAGGCGCTGCAGACGCACGGCACGATCCGCGCCGCGGCCGAGTCGCTCGGGATGCCGAAGTCGACGTTCGCCGACAAGGCGAAGGAGTACGGCCTCGTGACGCGGCGGCGCCCGAAGTACATCACGCGCAAGCTGGAGCGCTAGAACGTGCGGAGCATGCCGTTCGCGTAGCACTGCAGGCCCTGGATCGGCGCCGAGTCGTTCGCGATCGGACGGTCGGTCGTGTCCTCGAGCAGCGACGCGAGCGGCGAGTCGACGACGTCCCAGAACGCACCGGGATTCACGTCGGGGATCCGGCGCCGCTCCCACTGCTCGGGTCTCCACAGGTAGAGGCCGAGGAGGCCGATGACGCACGTGACGCCGACCGCGACGGCGGCGAGGCGGCGGCCGAGCGCCGGGCCGGCCGGCGTACGCTCGGCGAATGCTCCGAGCGCGAGGAACGTCGCGACCCAGGTCGCCTCGGCGAGCAGGCGAGGGGCTCGCTGGCATGCGCCAGGCGTCCACTCGTCTCC
>JAEWJO010000411.1 GCA_023386455.1 Pseudomonadota bacterium
GACGCCGCCTGTCGTACGCGAGGCCTCGACGGCGAGGAAGTCGTGATCGCGCCGGGCGAGGATCTCGCGGCGGTCGTCGCGCGTGTGAGGTCGTCGGGTGCCCGCGTCGTCGCGCTGCGGACCGCGCACATCGACGACGCGACCGCGCCGGCGGTTGCACGCTGTGCGGCGGCACTCGACGTCCCGGTGTCGGTGCCGATGGCGACGCTCGACAAGGAGTGCCTGCCGAGCATCGTCCCGGCGTTCGTGCGCGCGGGTGGCAGGTTGCTGATCGGCCATCGCACGGACCTCGACGAGGTGGTCGAGCTGCTCGCGCTCGTCGGCGCGATCGGCGCCCCGGCGGCGCTCGGCCTCGCGTGGGAGCTGCACCCGGCGTCCGACGACCTGAGCGAGGCGAGCGCGATCCTGCTCGCGACGTGCGAGCGACTCGGGGCGGTGCGCCTGCACGGCGGAGGCCCGGAGCAACGCGATCAGGACGGTCGCGGTGTCGGTCCGGTGTTCGTCGAGCTCGCGCTGTCCGGCTTCGCGGGTCCGATCATCCTGTGCCCGAGCGGCCCCGAGGTCGTTCCGCGCTGGGACACGTGGCTTCGCGCACGCGGCAGCTCGGGATGCGGTCACGCGGTCAGCACGCGGTCGATCGAGCTCGACGTTCGCGACGTCGAGCCTCGTCATCGGTTCGACACGATCATCGGCGCGTATCGCATGCTCGTGCCCGGCACGACGCTGCACCTCACCGTCGATCACGATCCCGTCTGCATGTACTACACGCTCGAGGCGACCGAGCCCGCGCACAGCTTCACGTTCCAGGTCGTCGAGAACGGCCCGGACGTGTGGCGCGCCGAGGTGACGAAGCAATGAGTATCGTCAACCGGCTCCAGGCGATCGCGCGCAAGGCACGCACGCGTGTCCCCGTTCCGGACGTCGTGCGCGCCATGTTGAAGCGCGTGCAGGATCGCGGCACACCGCCGCCGCCGGCACCGATCGCGACAGAGCCCGAACCGGTGGCTCCGAAGAAGCCGAGCTGGGAGCTGCGCTCGCCGGCCGAGCTCGTCGATCACATCGTCGGACACTATCACGAGGGACTGCGCCGCGACCTCCCGGTCCTGATCGCGGCGGCGCGCCGCATCGAGCGGGACCACGCGGGTCACCCGGCGCTGCCGGGCCAGCTGGCCGACGAGCTCGCCGCGCTCGCGATGGAGCTCGAGAGTCACATGCTGAAGGAAGAGACGATGCTGTTCCCGATGCTGCGGACCGGCGCGCGCGGTGGCGAGCTCGACATGCCGATGCGCATGATGGAGCGCGACCATGACGATCACGCCGAGACCCTCGAGCGCATCCGGCGCAGCACCGGCGACCTGAAGGCGCCGGCCGACGCGAGCGAGGCGTGGCACGAGCTCTATGCCGGGCTCGCGACGCTCGAGACGGACCTTCGCCAGCACGTCTATCTCGAGAACAACATCCTGTTCGCGCGGGCGACTGTCGGACCCTAGCGGATCGCGAGTGTCAACGTCACGGCCTCGTCGCCGTCGAACATCGTCCACGGGCAGCCGGCGTCGCCGCAGTTGAGCGGATCGCCGGTGCCGTTCTTGCGGCGGTGCACGAGCGTGTAGTCGCCGGCGGTCAGCGCGTCGAGCGCGAAGTGGCGCTCGTTATGCGCGCAGGCCTCGACGTCGGTCGGCACGAACAGGTCGTCGGCAGCGAACGCGAGCCTCGCTCCGTCGGCGCCGTACAGCTCGAGGACATCCGAGGGCAGCGCGTCCTGTTCGGGGAAGATGATCTCGATCGTGTCCGATGGCTTCATCGTCTCGGTCGCGCCCCAGCGTGGAGCCTGGGCTCCGACCGTCGACGTTCCGTCGGGCAATATGCCGCGATGAACGACGGCAAACGACAGGTGCTCGGGCCCCGCGCAGGGATCGAAGAGGTCACAACCGGCGAGCAGGAGGACACCCGCACAGACGAGGCGCATGTCTATTGGTGCGGCCACGCGCGCTCGCTCGTGACGCCGGTGCGCTGACTTCGCCTGGCGCCACGAGACGCCGCGGCTTCTCACCTCGTGAGTCGCGTCACGCGCCGGATCAGCTCAGGTGGCGCAGCTTGTCGGGATTCCGGATCCCGTAGAGCGCGACGATCCGGTCGTTCGCGATGTCGAGCGACAGCGTCTCGACACCCTCCTCGCGGCGGAACACGAAGCCCGGCATGCCGTTGATCTGGACGCGCTCGATCTCGGCCGGGTGGAGCAGCCCGCCCTTCTTCGCCGCACCGACGAGGAACCGCAGGATCTTGTCCTTGCCGTAGATCGGGTTCAGCGCGGCCAGGCGCTTGCCGCCGCCGTCGGTGTAGAAGACGGCGTCGTCGGCGAGCAGGCGCGCGATCCCCTCGAGGTCGCCCTGCACCATCGCCGCCTGGAACGCGTCGGTGAGCCTCGCGCGTGACTCCGGGGTCGCGTCGAACCGCGGGCGCTCGTCGCGCACGTGCTCGCGTGCGCGCGCGGCGAGCTGGCGGCACGCGGCCTCGGTGCGACCGAGCGTCTCGGCGATCTCGGCGTAGTCGAGGTCGAACACGTCGTGCAGCAGGAACGCGGCGCGCTCCAGCGGCGACAGCCGCTCGAGCGTCAGCAGCAGCGCGACCGAGATGTCGTCCGCGAGCGGCTCCGTCGGAGGCGCGATCACCGGCTCGGGCAGCCACGTGCCGACGTACTGCTCGCGGCGCGAGGCGGCGGACTTCATGCGGTCGAGGCACAGGCGCGAGACGATGCGAGCGAGGTACGCGCGCGGATGATCGACCGCGCTCCGGTCGCTCGCCGTCCAGCGCAGATAGGCGTCCTGGACGATATCCTCGGCCTCCGCGAGCGAACCGAGCATCCGGTACGCGACGCCGATCAGAAACTGTCGGTGCTGCTCGAAGTCCTCGGTCATGCGGCAACTAGCTTTGTTGCGATCATCGTGCCTTCCACCTGGATGCGCTGGCACGCGTGACCGTAGCCGATCGCCCACTTGAACGTCGGATAGAGCTGCGCCGCGCACAGCGCGAGGCCGAGCGTCACGATCGCGCGCTTGCCGTACAGACGCTCCAGCTCGGCGCGCGCCTCGTCGCACGCGACCGAATCTCGCGCGATCACCGCGCGCGCGAACCGGACGCCGAGCCGCGTCGGCTCCGTCATCTCGTCGAGATTGCCGCGCAAGATCTTCGTGATCGTCGCGCCCGGCACGCCCTGGCGCAGCGCCATCGTGACGCCGAGCTGCGCGCACGGGCCGCAGTCAGCCGCGACCACACCGACGAGCCCGACGGCGGTGTAGACGTCGAGCGGGACATCCTTGCGGTATTTCCCCATCTCCGTAGCGCGCGCGAACTTCATGAAGGCACCGAAGTCGACGTCGAGCACGTCGTGCATGTAGGACGCGTCGTACCCGAAGTCCTTCTCGAACGCAGCGAGCTTTCTGTGGAGGAACCATTTCATCATGCCCGGGAGACGAGGTAGCTCGCATCGCTGTGACACGCGTCGTGTAAACCCGCGCAGCCGTTTGATACTGTCGGGGTCCAGTGCGACTCGGGGAAATTTTGGTCGCTGCGCAGATCATCACGCCGCAGCAGCTCGAACAGGCGCTGGAGGCGCAGGTCATGCTGGGGGCGCGGCTGGGCACGAGCCTCGTCGAGCTCGGGTACATCGACCTCGACGGTCTGTCGAACGCGCTCGCGCATCAGCATCGGCTGCCGGCGGCGCTCGCGAGCCACTTCGATCGCGCCGATCAGGAGCTGCAGCTGAGGCTCGCCCCCGATCACGCCGAGCGGTTCGCGTGCGTGCCGCTGTTTCGCATCGGCAAGCGCTCCGCCGTGATCGCCGCGACCGGTGCCCTCGAGGCGCGCGCGCTCGCCATCATCGCCGACGAGCTCGGCCTCGCTCCCGACCACCTGATCGTCTCGATCGCGCCCGAGCTGCGCATCCGCTACACGCTCGAGCGCGTCTACAAGATCACGCGGCCGCAGCGGTTCTTGCGCGCGCCCGGCGCCCCGCGCGCCGTGCCGGTGACGTATGCGTTCCCGGACGTCCAGGTGCCGTCGCTCGACGAGGCGCCGCCGCTGCCCGCCCGGCCGAGGTCGGACACCGGCGAGCGACGCCGCTACGTGAAGACGCTGGAAGAGGCGCAGGACGAGTCGATCATCGAGATCGATGCCGACACCGAGCTCGAGGAGATCGTCGATGACGATCTCCCGAGCAGCGTCGAGTCGATCGCGGCGGGACGCGATCGCGAGGAGGTGACGAGCCTGGCGATCGCGGCGATCCGTCACCTCGTCGCGTCCACCGAGGCCGTCGTGCTGTTCAGCCTGCGCGGCGCGATCGCGGTCAACTCGGCGAGCTTTCGCCGCGACGGCCGCAAGCTTCCGTCGATCGCGCTGGCCGTCGAGGAGAAGGGAGCCGTCGCGGGCGCGCTGCGCACGAAGACGCTCGTTCGCACCGGACCCGAGCACGCCGAGATCGATCGGCGGCTCCTGCTCTCGCTCGGCCTCGACGGTGGACACCTCGTCGTCGCGCCGCTCGTCACCGGCGTGCGTGCGATCGCGGCGCTCGCCGTCGCCAGCCGGGTGCCGATCGACGTCAGCGTCGTCGAGACGATCGCGGGCGCGACCGCCGCCGGCTTCGCGCGCCTGATGCGCGAAGCGATCCGGTGATCAGAGCCGCCAGCTCGCGCCGAGTGAGACGGCCTGCTCGCCGAGCGCCGCGACGTCGGCGGTGACCGTCAGGCCAACCGGCATCGCGACGCTCAGGCCCGCACCGAGCTGGAAGTGGCGCGTGTCGGTTCCGGTCGTCGCCATGTCATCGACGGTCCACCACACCGGGCCACCGAACGCGCGCGCGAGCACGTACGGGTTCCAGATCGTCGCGAGCGTGCGGCCAGCGATCGCACCGGCGCGGACATCGCCGGCAACGAAGCGGTGATCGCCGGAGGCGCCCTGCTCGTGCGTCGATGCAGCAGCGACGCTGATCGCGGCCGTGCCGGTGACGAACCACCGACCATCGCCGAGCGTCCACTGCCGCGAGACGCCGAACCCGCCGACGAGGCCCGGACGGAGGTCGTGGCTGCCCGGCGTCCCCTCGCGCTCGAGGCCGCCGCCCAGCAGCGCACCGACCGTCGCGCGAACGCTCCATCCGCTCGCCGTCGTGTAGCCGGCGAACGCCGTCGCCGCCTGCTCGGTGAGCTCGAAGCTCGAGTCGTCGTCGAACCGCAGGTGCGTGCGCATCACGCCGACGGCCGCGCCCACCGAGTAGGAGGCGTGCGCCGAGCCTTCACAGCCGGTCGGACCGACCGGCGCGACGACGCCTCACGCCTCGGCGCGGCGAGCGTCCACGGTCACGTTCGCGGCAACGGCGAGGAGGACGAGCGAGCGGCGCATCGGTGAAGCGTACGCCGACCGCGGCAGGTCTGATATCACACACGCCATGCGAACGTGCGTCCCCGCGCTGATCGTCCTCACCGCCTGTGCCGGCAGCGCGCCCGCGCCGGGGTCGAGCGATGTCGCGATGCCGCTGCCCGCGCTGACGCTTCCGCGCATCGAGGGCGGCACGTGGTCGTCGGCGAGCGCGCGCGGTTCGGTGCTGGTCATCGACGTCTGGGCGTCGTGGTGCAAGCCGTGCAGCAAGGGATTTCCGAAGCTCGATGCGCTGGCCGCGCGGCGCTCCGATGTCGCTGTCGTCGCGATCTCGATCGACGAAGACCCCGCCGCGATGCGCGGCTTTCTCGCGCAGTCGCCGCTCGCGGCGACCGTCGTGCAGGATGCCGAGCAGACCGTGACGCGTGCACCGCTGCGGATCGCGCGGCTTCCCACCGTCCTGATCGTCGACGGGAATGGAACGATCCGCCATCGCCTCGAGGAGCCGGACGAGCAGGCCTACGCTCACCTCGACGAGCTGGTCGACGGCGTCGGAGCGCGCACGTCGGATTGACGCCGGGGCCCCGGATCAACGGTGGGCGTCGAGCCAGGACGTTGCCTCGGCCACGTCTGCCGCGTGCGTCTCTCCCGCCGCGGCGAACGCGTCCTTGGCATCGGTGGCGAGCGTGCGCGCGCGAGGCAGATCGAAGCCCGCGAACGCCTTCGCGGCGGCGAACCGCGTGCGTGCGACATCGATCGGATCGCCGCCCTCCTGGCGCAGTGCGATCGCACGCTCGAGGAACGGCGCGGCACGCTTCGCCTTGCCGAGTGCGACCTGCGCGTTGCCGATGCTGATCAGCGTATCGGCGAGCTCGGGATTCCTGGAGCCGAGCGCCTGCTGCAGGAGCGTCAGCGCGCGCTGGTAGTACCCGAGCGCGGCGACGGGACGCTTCTGCGCGAGCGCGGCATCGCCGAGGCCGGATAGCGCGGCGGCGAGACTCGGGTGATCGGGGCCGAGCTTGGCCTTCCAGATGTCGTGGGCGCGCTGGAACGCGGCAGACGCGTCGGCGGCGCGGCCCTGCTTCAGCGCGACTTCGGCCAGGCGATACTGCGCGGTCGCGACGTTGGGGTGATCGGCGCCGAGCGCCTTGGTCCAGATCTCGCTCGCGCGGCGGAACTGCACCGCGGCCTCCGCCTCGTGGTGCTGCTCGAGGAGGATCGTGCCGGTGTTGATCGCGATCGTCGCGAGCTGCGCGTGCTCGGCACCGAGCGAGCGCTCGCTGATCGCGCGCGCCTTGTCGAGCTCGGCGAGCGCTTCCTTGTAGCGCTCCTTGTAGCGCAGCGAGGCGCCGAGGTTGATGCGCAACGTGGCGTCGAGTGGATGGTCTGGACCGAGGGCACGCTCGGCGACCGCGAGCGCGCGCTCGTAGAACGCGATCGCCTCGTCGTACCTGCTGGTCCCCGCCGCGACGTCGCCGAGATCGCCGAGCGCGGTCGCGATCGCCGGATCGTCGGGCTCGAGGAGCTTCTGGCGGATCTCGAGGACGTGACGGCTGCGCTTCTCGGCGTCCTTGTAGTTGCCCTGCTCGAGCAGGATCGCGGCGACGTTCTGATCGAGCTCCGCTTGCAGGACCTCGCGGCCGCCCAGCCGCTCGATCTTCGCGCCCGCATCGAGCGCGAGCTCCAGCGCCTCGGCGTAGCGGCCGAGACGCTCGCCCGTGATCCACACGAGGCCGTTGCGGGCCCGCGCCGCGGTCTCGTCGTCGCGCCCCGCCTCGGCGGCGATCGCGGCTTCCTTGTAGAGCTTCGCGGCCTCGGCGTACTCGCCGCTCGAGTCCGCGAGGCGTGCGGCGGCGAGCAGCGTCTCGCCCTGGAGTGGACGAAAGCCGAGCGTCTCCGCATCGGCGCTCACGGGCGAGAGCGCGGCCTTCGCGTCGGCGTAGCGTCCAGCGGCCCACAGCGCGCGCACCTTGCCGAGCTCGCGACGATCGGCGTCGACGCGCGCGCGGGTCGACGGGTCGGCCGGCGGCGGTACGGGTGCACGCAGTGCCTCGGTATCGGCGCAGCCGTCGAGAGGCGGTAGCGCGCTCGCGATCTCGGCGGCACGCGACACGAGGTCCGCGTCGGCGACCGCGAGCACGTCGACGGTGGCGCGCACCTCGTCGAGGCGGCGGCGCAGACAGTCCATGCGCAGGTCGAGGAGCTCGGCGGACTGCTCGCCGCGGACGCGCGTCGCGAGGCACGCGTCCGTGCGCATGCCCGTCCAGCGCGACGTGTACCGATCGATCACGCGCGATACGGCACCGAACGCGTACTCCGCGTAGGGCTTGCCCGTCCTCGTGAACGCGGTGCGCATCGCGTCCTTGCGACTGCCGTCCCACACGCCGGCGAGCTCGCGCTCGCTGCCCTGGCACGCGTCCGCCGGATCGCGCCGCGACTGCCACACGAGGAGGCCGGCACCGGCGACCAGCACGGTCGCCGCAGCGCCCAGCACGAGACGCCGGCGGCGCGCGTCGGGGTCACGCCCGAGCGCCTCGATGATCGCGTCCATCGACGGCCAGCGATCCTCGGGGTCGACGGCAAGGCCGCGAAGCACGATGTCGCGCAGCCACGCGGGCACGTCGGTTCCCGCGGGCAGCGGGCGCAGGCGACCCTCGACGATGTTGCTCCGCAGCTCGACGTACGTCTTGCCCTGGAACGGTCGCACGCCGTAGAGCGCCCGATAGAACGAGACGCAGAACCCGAACTGATCGCTGCGCGCGTCGCACGCGGCGAGCGTGTGCTGCTCGGGCGCCATGAACGGCGGCGTGCCGACGATGTGGCCGACCTGGGTCAGCGGGCTGTCGAGCAGCGACGACGACGGCGCGTGCGAAGGCGTCGTCTCGCGCGAGCGAGAGCCCGACGGCGACGCGGATACCGGGTCTGCCGCGAGCGGCAGCTTGATGCGGCGAGCCTTCGTCTTCTCGAGCGACAGATCGTTCGTCCGGATCGCCTCCTCTTCGTCCTCTTCCTCCTCCTCGTCCGGCCCTTCCTGCGAGTCGAGCTCTGCGCTCACCGAACCTGCCGACGCGGTCCGCGCGAGACCGAAGTCGAGGACGCGGACGCGCCCGTCGGATCCGAGGATCATGTTCGACGGCTTGAAGTCGCGGTGCACGAGCCCGACCGCGTGCGCGGCGGCGAGGCCGCGCGCAGCCTCGCGAAACACGCGGAGCACCTCGCGCCACGGCCGGCTCTTCTCGAGCCACGCATCGCACGGCGTGCCCGGCACCAGCTCCATCGCGACGAACACGCCGTCGGAGAACCGCCCGACATCGTGAACCGCGACGACGTTCGGATGGGCGAGCTGCGCGAGTGCCTGGGCCTCGCGCAGGAGGCGACCCGCAAGCGTGTCGTTCGGCTGATCGGTCGTCGTCACGAGCTTGATCGCGACGTCGCGCGCGAGCTGCTTGTCGCGCGCCCGATAGACCACGCCCATCCCACCGATCCCGAGCTCGTCGAGGATCTCGTAGCGGTCGTTCAGGATCGGTGGTGGCGCGCGCAGTGGCTCGGCCGGCGACCGCCGCGGCTTCTTGCGCGCGACGGGGCCACCGAGCGTGTCCGTCGTCTCGTCCACCCGATCATCAGCGCCATCGCTGGGCACTTCGAGCATCGTAGACGGGTTTGCTCCTCGACGAACGTGGCCGATGTGGGCCTCGCGGATACACCGCGCGCCGATCCCGTCCGGATTCCCGAGACCTTCACCCGTTCGCATGACGCGGCCGTCCCGAGGTGCCCGTAGGATGTCCCTCGATGAGCTGGGGCTACTTTCTCGACCTGAATTTGACGCTGCCGACCGACGAGTGGACGCGTCTCGCGCAGACCAAGACGAGCGACCACGCTGTCACG
>JAEWJO010000433.1 GCA_023386455.1 Pseudomonadota bacterium
AGCCAAACGAGGCCATCGGATCGAACAGCGGCTCCGGTGGCGACATGCGCGGAGGCGGGAGGTCCATGCGCGGCGCCGACGCCGGCGCGGCGTACGACGCGGCGAGCGCCTCGAGCGGATCGACCGCGGGTGCGGTCGGTGCCGGGCCCCTCGACGAGCCGTTCGCGAGCAGCGTCGGCGGCGGGCTGTTGCCGGTCGACGAGGTCGTCGACGGCTTCGCCGCACCGTCCCAGCCCTTCATCGTCGACGACAGCGACGCGAGGTCCGGTCCGGAGGCCGGCGTCGTCGCCGGCGGCATGATGCCCGCAGCGGTCGCCGCGGCCGAGAGCGCACCGACGGGCGACGGTCCGGGTTGCGGCGTCACCGGCGGCGACGCGAGCGGCAGCGCACCCGACTTGTTCTTCTTGTCGATGGGCTTGCCGGCGGCAGCGTCCTCGGGGTTGTCGTAGATCTGGGTCTCGAGCTCGTCGTCGTCCCACGCGAGGGCCGAGTCGGAGTCGTCGTTGCGCTTCCGCTTGGCGGCGGCGGGCGTCGGCGCGACCGGGGGCGGCGCCTGGACCGCGGGCATCTGCTGCGAGACGCGTGCGCTCGGCGGAGGCGGTGGCACCTTGACCGGGCCGGAGCTCGGCGCGCCCGGGCGGGATGCGCGGACGGCAGGCATCGATGCGGTCGGCGGGCGCGTCGCGGTGCGCGCGACGACCGGGCTCTCCTGCGTCGACGCCGGCGCCTTCAGCTGGCGATACGACTCGAGCTTGGCCGTCTCCTCTTCGATCTCGCGACCGAAGGTCTTCTTCATCCAGCCCGCGAGATCCTTGCGCGAGTAGAACTCGCCCGCGGTGTAGACGAACGCCTGCAGCTCGTCGTGCAGATCGATCGCGTTCTGGTAGCGCTCCTCCGGATCCTTGGCGAGCGCCTTCAGCACGATGCGCTCGAGCTCGTCGGGGATGCGGCGGTTGTACGTCGACGGCGGAAGGATCTCGACGTTGCGGACCTTCTCGAGCGTCGAGAAGTCGGACTCGCCGACGAACAGCCGCTCGCCGGTGAGCAGCTCGTACAGGACGATGCCGCACGAGAACACGTCGCTGCGGCGATCGATCGGAATGCCGCGGACCTGCTCCGGCGACATGTAGCCGAACTTGCCCTTCAGGATGCCTGCCTGGGTCTTGCTGCCCTTGCCAGCCGCCTTCGCGATTCCGAAGTCGATGATCTTCACCTCGCCTTCGAACGAGACGAGCAGGTTCTGCGGCGAGACATCGCGGTGCACGAGGTGCAGCTCGCGACCGGCCTGGTCGCGCTTGTTGTGCGCGTAGTCGAGGCCCTCGCAGAGCTTCATGACGATGAAGCAGGCCTGGCTGACCGGCATCGGCTCGCCGAGCTGGCGGCAGCGATCGAACATGCCTCGGAGGTCACGTCCATGGACGTGCTCGAGCGCGATGTAGTAGCTGCCGTCGACGACGCCGAGGTCGAAGATCTGGGCGATGTTCGCGTGGTTCAGCTGAACCGCGAGCTTCGCCTCCTCGATGAACATGCGGATGAACTCTTTGTCCTCCGCGATGTTGGGCAGGATTCGTTTGACGGCGACGAGGCGTTCGAATCCCTCGACGCCGAACGCCTTCGCGCGGAACACCTCGGCCATTCCGCCGACGTTGATTCGCTCGAGTAGGTAATATTTCCCGAAAGGCGTCGGCTTCTTCACTGGACGTACACCCGCGACGCGCGCCACGTCGTTGATTTGTTGGACCCTATCGGACACTGATTCTTTGGGCCACACAAGCTTGAGCTCCCCCGCTTGGTGCGTAGGGATACCGCGCAGAGCAGCCCAATTACAGCAATTAATTCTGAGTCAATGCCTGCGCCGGTTCCATGGTCGAGGCCCGGCGGGCCGGGAGGTAGCCGCCCAGGACTGCGAAACCGGCTGCACAAGCGAGCCCACCGCCCCAGATCCACCACTTGAAGTTGAACCAAGTCGTGGGTTTATACGGGAATCGCGGGAGGTAGTGCGCGCTGGCGTAGTCGATGCCGGCGGCGATCCCCATCCCGACCAGGACGCCCAGCAGGCCGCCGATCAGGCCGATCAAGGCCGCCTCACCAAGGACGACCATCCGTACGTCGGATTGCGTGGCGCCGATCGCGCGGAGCAGGCCGAGCTCCCGGCGCCGCTCGGTGACCTGCATGAAGAAGTTGTGGGCGATGTTGATCGCGCTGATCCCGATGATGATGAGCGAGATGAGGACGAGGACGAGGCGGATGACGAACAGCACCGTCGCGAACTTCTCGCCGAGCGAGTCCTCGAGGCGGAGGTCGAGCTTGTCCTGCAGCCACTGCGCGAACGGCGCGATCTGGTTGCGGTCCTTCAGCGTGACGATGATCGACGAGTAGGTCGTCGCGGCCTGCTCGCCCTTGTACTCGCGGTTCCACCGCTGGATGTCCTGGATCGGCATCGTCATGCCGATCGGCATGGCGCGCTGGCTGATCCCGACGAGCACGCCCTCGACGCGGCGGGGCTTGTGCTGGATCGCGGTGTTGCTGCCGGCGATCGTCGTCTGGCCGAGGCCGATCGAGAACCGCATCGCGCCGAGGCCGCCACGCTGGGTGACGAACTTGACGAAGTCGGTGTCGGCGATCGGCAGGCCGTGCGACTTCGCGAACTGGCCGTTGTAGAGCTCGATCATCGTCGGCGACATGACGATCGGCACGCGGTGCTCGCAGCGCAGCGTCTGCTCGTCGCAGTAGTAGCGATCGGGATCGGGGCAGGGATTGAAGTACTCGCCGTTCTTGCCGGTGACCGACGCCGGTGCCCCCGCAATCGAGCCCGAGCCCGAGCCCGAATCCGGGGCGACGGCCGAGCCCGCGGAGCCCATGTCCGCCGCGGGCGGCGTCTGAGGTGCAGGTGCAGGTGCAGAGGGAGCGTCCCAGCCGGTCGAGGGAGGAACCTTGGTCTGGCGGGACTTCGGCGGCGCCTTCGGCGACTGGATCACCTCGTCCTCGTCGGACTTCGGCGGCGGCACGCACGCGATCCGGTGCGGATCCTTCTCGTCCGACAGCCAGTCCTTGAAC
>JAEWJO010000444.1 GCA_023386455.1 Pseudomonadota bacterium
CGCTCGCGACGCTCGCGATCACGCGCAACGTCCGCCGGCTCGCAGCCGCCGCGGAGCGGATCGGCGCCGGCGACCTGCGCGCGCCGGTCACCGTGCGCAGCCGCGACGAGCTCGGCGTCCTCGGCGACACGATGGACCGCATGCGCGAGCAGCTCGCCGAGCGCGACGCGAAGATGCAGCAGATGCTCGCCGGCATCGCGCACGAGGTGCGCAACCCGCTCGCCGGCATGACCCTGTTCGCCGATATCCTGAAGGACGAGCTGCCCGCGCCCGACGAGCGCCGCGGCCATGTCGAGAAGATCCAGCGCGAGCTCGGCTACCTCGAGCGCGTCGTCAACGACTTCCTCGAGTACGCGCGCCGGCCCCGCCCCGAGGTCGCCACGATCGACATCGGGGCGCTCCTCGCCGAGGTCGCGCAGATGGCGACGACGTCGAACGTCGAGGTCCGCGTCACGCCGGGTGGGCCGACGACGGTGCAAGCGGATCACGCGCAGCTGCGGCGCGCGCTCCTGAACCTCGCGCGCAACGCCGTCCAGGCGGCGACCGCCGCCGACCATCGCGGTGCAGACGTCGTGACGCTGGCGGCGCGCGAGGACGGCGGCGCCGTCTGGCTCGACGTGTGGAACCGCGGCAAGGAGATCTCGCCCGAGACGAGCGGCAAGCTGTTCGAGCCGTTCTACACGACGCGCGAGAAGGGCACCGGCCTCGGCCTCGCGTTCGTGCGCGACATCGCGGTCGATCACGGTGGCCGCGTCGAGCTGGCGAGCGGCGACGGCGAGACGACGTTCTCGATCGTCCTGCCCGCTGCGTGATCGCGCATCGCGCCGAGCACCGTGCCGTCGAGGCACGCGCGTTGCTCCTCGTCGGGCGAGAGGAATCATCACATGACGCGTCTCATCGCCCTGCTGTTCATCGTTCCGCTGACGGCCGTTGCCCCGGCCGCGTACGCCGACGACCACGACCACGACAACGATCGAGAGCTGAAGCTCGAGGATCTGCCGAAGGCGGCGCGCGATGCCGTCCAGCGCGAGGTCAAGGATGGCAAGATCACGGACATCGACCGCGATCACGACCACGCCCAGATGTACTACGAGGTCGAGTTCATCCAGGACAACCGGCGCCAGGAGATCCACGTCGCGCAGGACGGCACCGTGCTGCTGCGCAAGAACGACTGAACGCGCCGCAACGCTCGCCCCGCTTCGCGTGTACCATGGGCCGCGACGGCATGGCGACGATCCTCATCATCGACGACAACGACACGATCCGTGAGGGTCTCGCGATCACCGTCAAGAAGCTCGGACACGATCCCGTGACGGCGCCGAACGGCCACGCGGGCGTCACCGCGTTCAAGCAGCGGCGCGCCGACTTCGTGATCACCGACCTCAAGATGGAGGGCGGCACCGGCGTCGACGTCCTGAAGTCGATCACGGCGATCGATCCCGACGTGCCGATCATGATCATCACCGGCTTCGGCACGGTCGAGACCGCGGTCGAGGCGATGAAGCTCGGCGCGTTCGACTTCATCACGAAGCCGATCCAGAGCGAGGTCGTCCGCCTGAAGGTCGAGCGCGCGCTCGAGCTCTGCGCGACCCGCCGCGGCCGTCGCAAGGCCGACGCCCAGGTCGACTACCTCCGCGCCGACATCGACAGCAAGTTCGCCGAGCTCGTCGGTGGCGGCGAGAAGATGGCGATCGTCCGCAAGACCGTCGAGAAGGTCGCGGCGAGCGACACGACCGTGTTCATCGCCGGCGAGAGCGGCACGGGCAAGGAGCTGGTCGCACGCGCGATCCACCGCCTCAGCAAGCGCGCGAACGGGCCGTTCATCAAGGTCAACTGCGGCGCGCTCACCGAGACGTTGCTCGAGAGCGAGCTGTTCGGTCACGAGCGCGGCGCGTTCACCGGCGCGATCAAGCAGAAGCTCGGCCGGTTCGAGCTCGCCGATGGCGGCACGCTGTTCCTCGACGAGGTCGGCGACGTTCCGCCGTCGATGCAGGTGAAGCTCCTGCGCGCGCTGCAGGAGCAGGAGTTCGAGCGCGTCGGCGGCGAGGCGCCGATCAAGGTCGACGTTCGCGTCGTGTCGGCGACGAACAAGGATCTCGAGGCCGAGGTCGCCAGCGGCCGGTTCCGTCAGGATCTGTACTTCCGGCTCCACGTGCTGCCGGTGAAGCTGCCGCCGCTGCGCGAGCGCCGCGAGGACATCCCGATCCTGGTCTCGCACTTCGTCCACAAGCTCGGCCCGAAGACGAACGCGCGCGTGAAGAGCGTCAGCGACGCCGCGCTCGGCCGGATCATGGCGTACCACTGGCCGGGCAACGTCCGCGAGCTCGAGAACGCGATCGAGCAATCGCTCGTGTTCGCCGAGAGCGACGAGATCGCGCCGAGCGCGCTGCCGCAGTTTCTCCAGGGCGGCGCCGAGGACGATCGCCTCGACGTGCCGCGCGAGATGTCACTGCCGGAGATCCTCGACGACCTCGAGCGGCAGCTGATCCTGAAGGCGTATACGAAGGCCGGCCGGGTGAAGACCGAGACCGCGCGCCTGCTCGGCATCAAGACGAGCGCGCTGTACTACAAGCTCGAGAAGTACGGCATCGAGTAGCGCGGCGAGCGGCCGCGCTCGGTGTGCGAGTTCGCTCGGTGCAAATTGCGTTCCGCACGCGCACCGCGACTCTTGAAACGATCTGCCGGCTGGGCAGACTACGTGAATGCCCGCGACCGAACGTGCAGCGACCGGGATCGCTGGCCTCGACGACATCCTCTGCGGAGGTCTTCCGTGCAACCGCATCTACCTCGTCGAAGGTGATCCGGGCGTCGGCAAGACGACGCTCGGCCTGCAGTTCCTGATCGAGGGTATTCGTGCCGGCGAACCCTGTCTCTACATCACGATGTCGGAGACCAAGGCCGAGATCGAGACCATTGCGGCATCGCACAACTGGTCGCTCGACGGCCTCGCGATGTTCGAGCTATCGGCACTCGAGCAGCAGCTGCGGATGGAGGGGGAGAACACGATCTTTCACCCGTCCGAGGTCGAGCTGACCGAGACGACGCGCGCGATCCTGCAGTTCGTCGACAAGGTGAACCCTCGACGCGTCGTGTTCGACTCGCTGTCGGAGCTGCGGCTGCTCGCGCAGAACCCGCTGCGGTATCGCCGCGAGGTCCTGAACCTGAAGACGTACTTCACCGGCCAGCACGCGACCGTCGTCCTGCTCGACGATCGGACGTCGGAGCCCGGCGACATGCAGCTGCAGAGCCTCGCCCACGGCGTGATCTCGCTCGAGCAGATGGCCCCGGAGTTCGGCGGCGATCGCCGGCGCGTGCGCGTCGGCAAGCTGCGCGGATCGGTCTTCCGCAGCGGCTATCACGACTACGCGATCCGCACCGGCGGACTCGAGGTGTTTCCACGCCTGGTCGCGTCCGAGCACCACGTCCCGTACGCGCGCGAGATGCTGTCGAGCGGGGTGAACACGCTCGACGCGATGCTCGGTGGCGGCGTCACGCGCGGCACGAGCACGCTGATCATGGGCCCCGCGGGTACCGGCAAGTCGGCGATCACGACGCTGTACGCGGTCGCGGCGGCACGGCGCGGCGAGCGGAGCGTGATCTTCACGTTCGACGAGCTGCGCCGGACCACGATCGAGCGCGCCGACTCACTCGGCATGAACATGTCGGCGGAGGTCGACGCCGGGCGCATCGTCGTCCAGCAGATCGATCCCGCCGAGATGAGCCCCGGCGAGCTCGCCCACCGGGCCCGCTCGCTGATCGAGGACCATGGCTTCAAGCTGGTCATCATCGATAGCGTCAACGGGCTACTCCACTCGATGCCGGCGGAGAAGTACCTCTACATCCAGCTCCACGAGCTGTTCACCTACTTCGGCCAGCTCGGCGTCACGACGATCATGGTGATGGCGCAGAACGGCGTCGTCGGCTCGGTCGGGTCGCCGGCCGACATCAGCTACATCGCCGACTCCGTCATCCTGCTCCGCTACTTCGAGGCACTCGGTCGCGTGCGCAAGGCGATCTCGGTGATCAAGAAGCGCACCGGCCGGCACGAGGACGCGATCCGCGAGCTGTCGCTCGATGCCAGTGGCGTGAACGTCGGGCGCGAGCTGACGGACTTCCGGGGCGTCCTGACGTCGGTGCCCGTGTATGACGGCGACGCCAGCGACCTCGCAGAGGAGCCGTGACCCTACCGGCGGATCCAGAGCGCGTGCTCGTCCTCGCACCACGGGGACGCGATGCGGAGCTCGTGTCCGCGCTGATGACGGACCACGGAATCGGCACCGCGGTCTGCGCCGACACCGACACGCTGCTGGTGGAGCTCGGCCGCGGCGCCGCGTGCCTCATCGTCACGCTCGAAGGCCTGACGCCGCCGCTGCAGGATGCGCTCGTCGGGATGCTCGACAAGCAGCCGCCGTGGTCGGACTTCCCGATCATCGTGCTCGCGGGCTCGCGCGAAGCGGCCCGCAGCAAGAACCTCGTCGAGAGGCTCGGCAACGTCACCGTCGTCGAGCGGCCGATCTCGCCACAGACGCTGCTCGCGGCGGTGAATGCCGCGCTCCGCGCGCGCCGGCGCCAGTACGAGGCACGCGTCGCGATCGAGCAGCGCGACCAGTTCCTCGCGATGCTGGGGCACGAGCTGCGCACACCGCTCGGCGCGATCGTGCTCGCGACCGAGCTCGCGCGCAGCGGCAACGATCGCGCGCAGCTCGAGACCCGGCTCGAGGTCATCGCCCGCCAGTCGAACCTGCTCGCACGGCTCGTCGACGATCTGCTCGACGTCGCGCGCGTCACGACCGGCAAGGTGCGCCTGCGCAGCGAGGCCGTCGATGTCGACTCGGTCGTCCGGGGCTGCATCGACGCGCACGCCGAGCGTGCTCGCGTACGCAACATCACGCTCGTCCTCACGGCGACGAGCGGTGCCGTGATCGAGGGCGACACCGTGCGGATCGAGCAGGTGATCAACAACCTGCTCGCCAACGCGATCAAGTACAGCCCGTCGGGTCGCACCGTTCGCGTCGGCGCGACGCTCCACGATCGCGTGTGCGAGATCCGTGTGCGCGACCAGGGAATCGGCATCGCGCCGGACATGCAGGGGCGCGTGTTCGACCTGTTCGCCCAGGTCGACGGCAGCATCGAGCGTGCCGATGGCGGCATGGGCATCGGGCTCACGCTCGTCGATCGCCTCGTCCGCCTGCACGGCGGGACCGTCGAGGTCATCAGCGCCGGCCTCGGCCAGGGCAGCGAGTTTATCGTCAGGCTCCCCGTCGGGAACCCGCCGGGCCTCGGCAGCGTGATCGAGCTGCACGGCCGGCGCGACGGCAAGGTCCGCGTCGTCCTCGTCGAGGACAATGCCGATCTGCGCGACCTGACGACCCAGCTCCTCGAGGCGCTCGGCTGCACCGTCGAGGTCAGCGTCGACGGTCCCGACGGCGTCGAGCGCATCGTCCAGAGCCTCCCGGACATCGCGTTCGTCGACATCGGTCTGCCCCTGCTCGATGGCTTCGGCGTGGCCTCGGCCGTGCGCGCGGCCGTCGGCGGCGCGGTGATGCTCGTCGCCGTCACCGGGTACGGCCGCGGCCAGGATCGCGACCGGGCCCTCGCCGCGGGCTTCGACGTGTTCGTCACGAAGCCGCTCGGTGCCGACTCGATCCGCACCCTCATCGAGCGGGCGCGCGCGCGACGGCCGGCGTCTCGCTCGGCCTGACCGCCCCTCGCGTGCTAAGGCATCGGCATGATCGATCGTGCCCGGGTCGAGACGATCGCGTACGCAGTGCTGCGCGTCGTCTCCGGCTTCATGTTCCTGTTTCACGGTGCTCAGAAGATCCTAGGCGTCCTCACCACGAAGGTCGGGCCCGAGACGTTCTCGCAGAAGTGGGTCGGCGGCGTCATCGAGCTCGTCTGCGGCACGCTGATCTGCCTCGGCCTGTTCACCCGTCCGGCCGCGTTCCTCGCGTCGGGCACGATGGCGGTCGCCTACCTGCAGTTCCACTGGAAGGGCGCGATGGGCAACTCGCTGCTTCCGATCGTCAACGGCGGCGAGCTCGCAGCGCTGTACTGCTTCGTCTTCCTGCTGATCTTCGCGCGCGGGGCCGGGACGTTCTCGCTCGACCGCGTGCTGCGCCGCGCGTAGCGCTACCGGCTGAACGGCGGCTGCGACGTCGGCGCGGGCTGGCCATAGCGCTGGCGCGCCCACGCGACGAACTCCTCGCCCGGCTGATCGAGCGCGGCCTTGCAGATCTCCGAGACGTGCGGCGGGAAGTCCTTCTCGAGGATCCACCGCAAGAAGCTCCGGTCGGGGCCGGCGGCGAGCTCGTGCACGGGCGCACCGCTGTGCTTGCCGAAGCCGACGACGATCACCTCGCCCTCCCAGCGCAGGTGCCGCGACGGGCCGACCCAGCTCGCGCGGCCCGGATCGGAGACGCTCGCGATGTGCGTCCAGTCGTGCTCGGCGAGGTTGAAGTGCTGGAGCATGCCGACGAGCACGCGCCCGGTCGCCGCGACATCGGCGCTCGCCGAGTGCGCCGCCGCGAACTCGTCTCCGACGAACCGGCGATGCGCGTGCTGCAAGCTCCGTGGCTCGCACTGCTGCCACAGCCGGAACGCGTCGACGATCTTCTTGTTCGACAGGTCGAGCGGCGGATAGTTCAGCCGCTGGTACTCGGCCTGGAGCATGTCGATGTCGAACGACAGGTTGTAGCCGACGATCACGTCGGCATTCGCGAACACCGCCGCGATCTCGTCGGCATACTCGCCAAACGGCGCGCAGCTGGCGAGCTCGGCCATGCTGATCCCGTGGACGGCCTGCGCGGCGGGGTGGATCGCGACCGCCGGCTTGATGCGCCAGGTCCGGCTGTGCGCCGTCTCGTCGAGGCCGTGCTGGACGCACAGCTCGATCACCTGATCGCGCGTGAAGTCGATCCCGGTGGTCTCGCAGTCGAACACGATGATCCGCAGGGCGCCGGGCGCCGCGGTCGGCCGGCTGTGGTCGGGGACGGTGGCGAGCGTGGGCTCGGGGGACGCCTCCGGCGCTGATGGCGTCGGGGGACGCCAGTCGAACAGCGACAGAGTGCCTTCCACACGCAAAGCCTACGGTGCCCCCCTGACAACAACTGCGCGGCTTTGGAGTAGCCTTGGGCCCATGCGCTGGCCCCTGCTCGTCCTCCTGCTCACCGCCTGCAAGGTGAAGGATCCTCCACCAGTTACGGAGGAGTGGAAGGACGGGTTCGAGCGGGGGGAGATCGGCGGCGACTACTACAAATCGGGCCGCGGCTACGAGATCGTGAGCGGTGAGCTGTCCGCGAAGGGCGCCCACAACCACCCGCTGTGGCTCCGCAAGAAGCTCCCGCGCGACGTCCGGATCGATCTCGACTGCTGGTCCAACGAGGAGCGCGGTGACGTCAAGGTCGAGGTGTTCGGCGACGGCCGCTCGTTCGACCCGGATGGCGGCGCGTACCTGGCGACTGGCTACGAGGTGATCTTCGGCGGCTGGTTCAACAGCAAGTCGATCATCGCGAGGCTCGACGAGCACGGCAAGGACGTGGTGACGAACACCACGGTCAAGGTCCACCCGACCCGCCACTACCACTGGCGGATCGAGCGCGTCGGCAAGCGGCTGACGTGGTTTGTCGATGACATGGCAACGCCGTTCCTGGTCCTCGACGATCCGAACCCGCTGGAAGGCACCGGGCACGAGTATTTCGGCTTCAACAACTGGGAGTCGGATACGTGGTTCGACAACCTCGTGATCACGCCGCTCTGAGCTAAAATCACTCGCTTCAAGGGTGGAGCAGTTCGGCAAATACACGCTGATCCGCAAGATCGGCACCGGCGGTATGGCCGAGGTCTTCCTCGCGCGTACGACCGTCGCGCAGGGCCTCAACAAGACCCTCGTCATCAAGAAGATCCACACCGCCTACGCGCGGAGCCGGCAGTTCGTCACGATGTTCGTCGACGAGGCGAAGATCGCGCTCGGCCTCAACCACCCCAACATCATCCAGGTCTTCGACTTCGGTGCCGTCGGAGACACGTACTTCCTCGCGATGGAGTACGTCGAGGGCATGGACCTCCTGCGCCTGTTGCAGGAGGCGGCGAAGGCGCGCGTGCGGCTGCCGTACGGCCTATCCGCGTACGTCGTCCAGCAGCTCGCGAAGGGCCTCGACTACGCGCACCGCAAGGCCGACGAGTTCGGCCAGCCGCTCGGCATCGTCCATCGCGATATCTCGCCGCAGAACATCCTCCTGTCGTGGGACGGCGGCGTGAAGATCGTCGACTTCGGGATCGCCCGCGCGCGCGACGTCCACGAGGAGCAGGGCGTCATCAAGGGCAAGTTCGCGTACATGTCTCCCGAGCAAGCGCGCGGCGAGCCGGTCGACTGCCGCAGCGACGTGTTCGCCGCCGGCATCGTCCTCTACGAGCTCGTGTGCGCGCGCCCGCTGTTCCACGGCAAGTGCAAGGAGGTGCTCGAGATGGTCAAGAGCGGCGCGATCCCGCGGCCGAAGGACTCGGCGCCCGAGCTGCCGGAGTCGCTCGAGCGGATCATCTTGCGCGCGCTCTCGTTCCATCGCGCCGACCGGTTCCAGACCGCGCGCGATCTGCAGCACGAGCTCGGCAAGTTCCAGCTCGAGTGGGGCCAGAAGGCCGGCGCGCTGATCGATTCCGGATCGCTCGCCGCACAGCTCGCGTCGCTGACGCCGCAGGAGCTGCGCGTCGTCGCACCGCGGCCGCCCGCCGAGGGGGATGCGGCCCGCGCGAAGGACGCCGTCCCCGAGCCGGTGCTGCCCGAGCCGAGCGTGGCGATCGACATGGGCTCGGTCCCGATCCGCATGCGGGCCTCGGCGAGCGAGTCGCACCAGCTCGCGCAGATCGCCGCGACGCCGGCGCCGGGCCGTGCCCCGACGCGCGAGCGTGCGGAGCGCAAGTACGTCTACGTCCTCGAGGGCCTCCTGCGCGGGACGGCCGCGCTCGAGCGCCGGCTCGGTGCCGCCGGTGCCTCGCGCCTCGTCAACGAGTTCTACAAGGTCGCGCGCGACGTCGCGTTCAAGCACGACGCGCTGCTCGACATCCCGCGCCTCGCGGGCGACGGCAAGGATGTCCCGATCGGCACGCTCGATACCGCGCCCGGTGGCGAGGCGATGCTGCGCGTCGTGATCGGCCTGCCGGTCGCGGGCGAGGACGACGCCGGCCGCGCGATCAAGCTCGCGCTCGCGCTCGTCGATACGCTCGACGGCATCGGCTCCGACGTCGAGCCGGAGCTGCGGCTCGCGCTCGCGGTCCAGCGCGGCGTCGCGATGGTGAAGAAGACCGGCTCCAAGGGCGAGCTCGTGTTCGACATCGAGGAGTCGACCGCCGCGTTCGCGCACAAGCTCGCCCGCCAGGCGCGCGGGGCCGAGATCCTCGTCGGAGGTCGCGTGTTTCGCGCGGCGCGCGCCGAGTGGAACTTCGAGGCGCTGCCCGCGATCGATCTGCCCGACGAATCTCCCGGCATCAGCGGCAGCAAGGCGACGAACGCCGACGAGGACACCGACCCGGGCGTCAAGCGTGCGCGCGTGTTCCGCCTGCGCGGCCCGAAGGATCGCAAGACGCGCCTCGACGAGCGCCGGCGTACGGACCGCCTCCACGGCCGCGACCTCGAGATCAAGGCGCTGCGCGATGCGTGGCGCGACGTGCTCGTCACGCGGCGCAAGCGGCAGATCGTGATCGTCGGCGATGCCGGCGTCGGCAAGCGCACGCTCGTGCGCACGTTCCTCGAGCACATCGCGCCGGGCGAGGCGGTCGTCGTCCGGACGAGCGCGCGCGTCGGCACCGCGATGACCCCGTACGGCGTGATCGCCGACCTCGCCCGCGACGTGCTCGGCCTCGCCGAGGATGCCGAGCCGCACGAGGTCGAGCGGCGCCTGCTCCGCGCGGTCCCCCTGCTCTACCCCGAGCTGCCGCTCGGCAACCCGTTCGGTGGAACGTCCTCGAACGAGGACGAGATCGTGCGCGAGGCGAAGACCGCGCTGCAGATCTTCGGCATGTTGCTCGGCGCCCGGTCGGCCGCACCCGGCGCGCAGGTCGACGCCGAGACGCGCCGCCAGACGCTGATGCGGATCTTGCTTCGCATCGAGCAGCGGCTCGAGGGCGAGAAGCCGATCATCCTCGTCGGCGAGGACGTCCACTGGGCCGATCAGGACAGCCAGGAGCTGTTCGCCGCGATGCTGAAGGTCGGCACGCCGCGGCCGATCTTCGGCCTGATGACGTCGCGGCCCGAGCCGCGCATCCTCAAGATCGCGAAGGAGCTCGGCACCGAGGTCGTTCACCTCGAGGAGCTGCCCGATGCGGCGCGGCGCGAGATGCTCGCCGAGCGCTTCGTGCCGGGCCACGACATCGACGACCTGATCGATCAGATCGCGGCGCGCGCGGGCGGCAACGCGTTCTTCATCCAGGAGCTGCTCGACACGCTGATCGAGCGCGGCATCCTGGTCCCCGATCCCGACGAGGGCGGTCGATCGGACAATTGGCCGGGCCTCCTGCGCTGGGTCAAGCGCGACGCGCCGATTCATGTGCCGTCGACGATCGAGGACCTGATCCTCGCGCGCATCGACTCGCTGCCTCCCGGCGAGAAGGACGCACTGATCCACGCGAGCGTGCTCGGCCGCCACGTCTCGGCGTCCGCACTGTCGGCGCTGCTCGGCCGGCCGGTGCGCCTCGAGCTCGACGAGCTCGTACGGCGTGGCCTGCTGTCGCCGCTCGAGAGCGAGTACCGGTTCAAGAACGACATGACGATGACGGTCGCGTACGGCCTGATCGCGCCCGACCATCGCGTGCAGATGCATCGCGCCGTCGCCGCGCGCATCGCGGGTGCCGCGAACTACCGCACCGGTCAGGACGACGCGCTGATCGCGCGCCACCTCGAGCTCGCAGGCGACAACGTCGCCGCGTCCGATCGCTACCTCCGCGCCGCCGGCCACGCCGTCGAGCTCGGCGGCAACGCCGATGCATTCCGCCAGCTGTCGCGCGCGCTGAAGCTCCTGCCCGCGATCGACCACGATCGCCGGTTCACCGCGCACCGCCTGCGCGAGGAGATCCTGCGCCGCCTCGCGAAGCGCTCGCAGCAGCTCCGCGAGCTCCACGCGCTGCGCAAGGAAGCCGAGGCACTCGCCGAGCCCGGCAAGCTCGCGATCGCGCACTCGGCGCTCGCCCAGTTCTACATCGACGTCGGCAAGGCACCGGCCGCGCTGCGCGCCGTCGCGCCGGCGCTCCAGTACGCGCGCGACGCCA
>JAEWJO010000485.1 GCA_023386455.1 Pseudomonadota bacterium
GCCGATGCCGATCCGAACCCGCGCACGATCATGAAGGTCGTCGCGAACACGGTGATGTCGGCGCCGATCGCGCTGTCGCCGCTCGCGAAGCTGCCGTTCGGCCACCTGCGCACCTACGCGAAGGAAGTCTTCGCGCCGACGCCGTGCAAGATCACGCTCGACGGCATGGTCCTCCCCGGCGACTCGTTCACCGGCGTCCACATCGCGTCGATGTCGATCAACCTCGGCAACGTGCTCCGGTTCTTCGGCAAGGCCGACCAGCCGGGCCTCATGAACGCGATCGTCGGCACGCCGAGCCCGTGGTCGATCATCCGCAACCTGCCGCGCATGATGGGCGGCCAGGAGATGATCGGCCGCAACGTGCTCGACCGGCCGTGCCGCCACATGGTCCTCGCCGCGACCGGCGCGGAGCTGATGGAGCCGATCATCGACGGCGAGTACTACCGCAACGTCAAGAAGCTCGAGTTCCGCGTCGGCCCACGCGTCCGCATCCCGAAGGTCGTCGCGCCGAAGGCAGCGTAGAGCAGCTAGCCCTTCTTCGCCGCCGTACACTTCACGGTCTGCGGCCCAGCGCCCTCGAGGGAACACTTCGAGGGCGCTTTGCATTTGGCCGCGGCGCACGCCTGCTTCTGCGTCTTGTAGCAGCGCTTGCCGACGAGGAAGAAGCAGTCCTTGCGGTCGCCCTGATAGCGCCAGCCGCTCCACTTCTTCGAGTTGGTGGGCGCGCCGCCCTCCTCGTCGGGATTCGCCTTCTGCTCGGCGAGCATCTTCTCGCGAGCGGTTTGCGGCTCGCCTTTTTTCACTCTCATCTCGCTCCCTCCGCACGCAGCCGCGAGACAGAGAGCGACCAGACCGAGACGCAGCGACATTGCCGAGATCATGCCATAGTCCAGGCGTGACCGACGACGACCGGGCGGTGATGGAGCGCCTCGCAGCGCTCGAGGCGGAGGTCAAGGCCGACGCCGACGCGCAACGTGCGCGCAAGGACGCCGCGCTCGTGAAGGTCCGCGAGGAACGCGCAAAACAGCAGGCGGAGCGCGATGACCTGCGGGCCCGCCAGGCCGCCCTCGTCACCAAGAAAAAACCTGTCGTCGAGGAGTACGACCACGCGGCCGGCATCGGCGGCGCGCTCGAGCTCGCCGGCAAGGCCAATCGCGTCAAGCAGGAGCTCGAGCGCAAGCCGGGCAAGGGCGAGAAGTCGTGGATCAAGTCGGGCATCGCGTCCGCCGCGCTGGGCCCGATCGGCTGGCTCTACGCGGGCTCGCTTCGCGAGGCGGTTCCTGCTGCGACGATCTGGGTCGTGCTCGCCGCGCTCGCGAGCAAGATCCTGCCGACGCTGCTGCTGTGGCCCGCGCTCATGGTGATCATGCCGCTGTCGGGCATCGCAGGCGTCGTGTACGCGCTGCAGTACAACCGCTCCGGCAAGCGCCAGCGCATCTTTGGTGACAAGAAAGAGCCGAAACAGCTGAAGGGTTAGGCCGCGGCCGAGTGAGACCACCGCGAGGGATGGCCTCACTGGATCGCCGCAGACCCTACCGTTAGACTCTATGGGACGGATGGGTCGCCCAGTAGCGCTGCTGTTCATGCTCGCCGCCGGCTCGGTGTCTGCCGCGCCGCGGGTCGCGCAGGCACCGGCCGCCCAGACCGCACCGGTCCGCGTCGCGGTCGTCCCGGGCATCGCGGTCAACCTCGACACCGCGCGTGTCGATGCGCTCAGCCAGGATCTCGCCGAGGCGCTCAACGCCGAGCTCGTCGTCGAGGCGGTCGGCGGCCTCGAGGTGCGCCGCAAGCTGCCCGCCGATGGCCTGCCACCCGATTGCGTGACGACACCGAAGTGCGCCGAGGATGTCGCGAGGCGACTCGGCGCGACGCAGCTCCTGTTCGTCGTCATGGTCGACAGCGGCGCGAGCGGATCGATCCAGGTCGACACGACGTGGGTCGAGCCCGGCACGAGCAAGACCGCATCGCGCCCCGCGATCGATCTGACGAGCGCATCCGACGCGAAGGCGCGGTTCGCGAGCTCGGCGCCGCTGCTCCTGCCCGATGCGCCGGTGCGCGAGAAGCCGACCCGAGGCGTCGGTGGTGGCGGGGTCAATACGACGATGACCGAAGGCGTGCCGCGCCACTTCACGACGCCCGCCAAGATCACCGCGGCCGTCGGTGTCGTCGGCCTCGGCGCCGGCATCGCGTTCGGCCTGTCGACGCGCAGCAAGTACAACGCGTGCAAGGACGACGTCCTCGCGTGCTCGCAGTCCGAGAAGGACTCGATCCGGACGCTCGGCTTCGTCGCCGACGCCGGGTTCGTCGTCGCGGTCGGCGCGGGCATCGCGACCGCCATCCTGTACGCGACGTCGGCGGAGGAACCGAGGCTCGTCGTGGCACCGAACGCCGAGGGCGGCGCGTCGGTGACCGCGTTCGGGAGATTCTGATGTCCGTCGAGGTCGACCGCGAGGCCACCGACGACGACGCGCCCGACGACGACAAGCTGATCGGCCAGGTCTTCGCGAACCGCTACAAGATCGAGTTCCTGCTCGGCGAGGGCGCGATGGGCGCGGTCTACAAGGCCAAGCACGTCAAGGTCGGTCGCGCGTTCGCGGTCAAGGTGCTGCACCCTCGCCTGCTCGAGGACAAGAAGGTGCTGCAGCGGTTCGAGCGCGAAGCCGAGCTCGCCGGCAGGCTGCGCCACCCGAACGTGATCGGCGTCGTCGATGTCGGCGAGACGCCCGACGGCACGCGCTACATGGTGATGGACTTCGCCGAGGGCCCGGACCTCGCGTCGATCCTGAACGAGGCGCCGATGCCTCCGCAGCGCGTCGTCCACCTGACGCGGCAGCTGCTCGAGGGCCTGTATCACGCGCACGAGCAGGGCCTCATCCACCGCGACTTCAAGCCGGAGAACGTGATCGTCGAGCGCGACTCGCACGACGCCGAGGTTCCGCGCATCGTCGACTTCGGCATCGCGATCCTGCGCGAGGGTGGCCAGTCGACCGACGGCCCCGGCCGGCTGACGACCAATGGCCTCGTGCTCGGCACGCCGCACTACATGGCGCCCGAGCAGGCCGTCGCCGATCCGATCGACCACCGGATCGATCTGTTCGCGCTCGGGATCATGGTCTACGAGATGCTGTCCGGGAAGCTGCCGTTCGACGGCACCGGCGCCGAGGTCGCGCGCGCGAACCTCCTGCTCGATCCGCCGCCGATCTCCGATCGCGTGCCCTATCTCGACGTCGATCCGCTGCTCGAGGCATTCGCGCGCCGCATGATGGCGAAGAAGCGCGACCTCCGGCCCGCGACCGCGAAGGCCGCGCGCGAGCTGCTCGACCTCATCGGCCGCGATCGCGAGGCCGCCGCCGCCGCGCTCGGCGTGCCGGTCCACGTCGCGCGCATGCCGATGCAGACGCAGGACGTCGCGCCGGTGCGCCACCACGGCAACCACGAGGGCACGTTCCCGCCGCCGCTCCGCGCCGAGGAGAAGACGCCGCGCATCGGTCCGCCGATGTCGACGCCGCGGGCCGTGCCGACACCCGCGACCGTGCTGCGCGAGCAGGACATCTCGACCCAGACGGCCGAGCCGATCGCGCCGCGTCGTCGTGCGCCGATCATCATCGCCGGCGTCGTCGGCGCCGGTGTGCTGATCGCGGGCGCCGCCGTGCTGCTGTCGGGCAAGGACAAGGCGAAGGCCCACGAGACGATCGTGATGACCGCCGGCAGCGACTCCGAGGTGCAGCCGGTCGGCTCCGCGCAGGTCGAGCCGATCGCCCCACCGACCCACGAGGGCTCCGCGATCGAGACCGGGTCTGCGGCTCCGATCGCCGACACCGGTTCCGGCTCGGCGTCACCGACCGACGCGGGCTCCGCCATCGCCGCGGTGCAGACGACCGATCCGGCGAAGACGAAGTCGACGAAGACCAAGTCGACGAAGACGAAGCAGACGAAGGTCGTCGAGACGAAGACGACGCCGGTCGAGACGAAGGTCGCGCCGCCCGTCGAGACGAAGGCCGCCGGCCCGATCACCGCCGGCGCGCTCGCATCGCAGTACCAGGCCGTCGGCTCCGCGCTGAAGTCACTCGAGCAGGCCAAGGGCGCGGACGCCGCGGCCGATCTGTGGCCGCGCTATCGCTTCATCCGCATCTCCGACGCGATGGCGACGCAGGACAAGCGCGACGCGGCCGCGAAGATCCTCGCGAAGCTGACGACCGAGATCGCCGCGCGCAAGCATTAGGGAGGGTGAAGCGCGAAGCGCTTCGGGACCCTCCTCGTGCCG